>CAXTKJ010000003.1:69685-169534 GCA_964244835.1 uncultured Pyrinomonadaceae bacterium | reverse complement strand
TCTGCCGCCCCTGCTTTACGCGGCTGCCTGGCAGATCGACAACGTGGAACTAAAACTCTATAGCCGGTCGGTATCGCTGCTGGCTGTGGGGCTGGTGTTGTTTACCTCCACGGTCGTTGCGTTAATTGCCTATTGGTGGATTCCCGGTTTTACGCTGGCTTTGGGATTTCTGCTCGGCGGAATAATTTCGCCGCCCGATGCCGTCGCCGCGCAATCGGTTTTGAAAGGATTGAAAATTCCGAAACGGCTGACGACGATTCTGGAAGGCGAAAGTCTGGTCAACGATGCTTCGAGTTTGATCGTCTTCCGCTTTGCTTTAGCGGCAGTTATCACCGGACAATTCGTTCTGCAAACGGCGGTTTTGAATTTCTTCGTCGTTTCGATAATGGGCATCGCCGTCGGCATCGCCGTCGCGCTCGTTTTTTATTGCATTCACAAATATCTGCCGACGACTTCGAGCATTGACACGATTTTAACGCTGATGACTCCATATATTATGTACCTGACAGCGGAGCAGTTTCATTTTTCCGGCGTGTTGGCGGTCGTCAGCGGCGGGCTTTTTCTGTCGTTCCGCTCGCACGCCATTTTCGATTACAAAACGCGCATTCAGACGATGGGCGTGTGGAGCGCGTTGATTTTTCTCCTTAACGGACTCGTTTTTATTCTCATCGGCTTACAGCTTCCCGTCATCGTTGATGGACTCGGCGAATACTCGGTCGGCGAAGCGATTTTCTACGCGATTCTCATCAGTTTACTAACAATCATCATTAGGATTTTATGGGTTTATCCGAACACCTACATACCGCGCGTTCTTAGTAAAAAGATCAGAACACTAGAACCTTTTCCGTCACCAAAACTGGTTTTTCTCGTCGGCTGGGCGGGAATGCGAGGCGTTGTTTCACTGGCTTCCGCGCTCGCTGTCCCGCTGACGCTCGCCGACGGCGCGACGACTTTTCCGCATCGCAATTTGATTTTGTTCATCACGTTCGTCGTTATTTTGATTACACTCGTTTTTCAGGGTTTGACGATGCCGTTGCTGATTCGCTTTTTGAATATCGGAGACGATGACGGACACATTCCCGAAGAACGTCAATTTTCCGCAATCCGCTGCCGAATGGCGAATCATTCGATAAATTATTTGAGCGAAAATCACCCGACCGAAATTGAATCAAACGCCAAGCTCAAGCGTTTCTACGAACAACTGCACCACACGATCAGACGCGAACAGCAGAGCGTTTCCGAAGACGGCGATGCCAAAGAACGCGCCGAAGCCCGCGAACAGTTCAACCGAATTTTTCTCGAACTCGTCGCCAACCGCCGCAAAGAATTAATCAATCTTCGCCGCGAAAGAATTTATGACGACGAAGTTTTGCGCGAATACGAACACACGCTCGATCTGGAAGAAGCCAGAATGCAGGCTTGACGACGACTAATGACAACTTACGTCTAAAATTTTCTCGAATAATTATAAAGGAAAAGTCCTTGTTTTTGGACGGCGCGATGGAAGCAATCTGCCATCGCAAAATTTAAAGTTCTTATGCTAAAATGTTTTCGGAGTGAAAATTATGGCGCAAACCGCAGTTCAAAAACTTCAAAATCTCGAATCTTTTATGGGACGGACTTTTTCATTTTTTGTCGGTCGGATTTCCGATGAACATTTTGAAAAAATTTGCAGTAAAAACCGTGATTTCAAGATTGAACAAACCGCCGAAGGAGAATTGATTTTGATGCCGCCGACGCTGCCCGATTCAGGTTGGAAAAACAGCGATTTGAATACTGATGTTAATAATTGGAACCGGAAGGCGAAAAAAGGCATCGTTTTCGATTCGTCAACCTATTTCACATTGCCCAACGATGCCCGTCGTTCGCCTGATGTGGCGTGGATGCGGCGGGAAAAGTGGGACAAGCTGACCGCTTCGCAGCGTCAAAAAGTTTCACGAATCGTGCCTGATTTTGTCATCGAACTGCGATCTTCAAGCGATTCAGTTAAAATTCTGCAATCGAAAATGAAGGAATACATCGAAAACGGTGTCAAATTAGGCTGGCTGATTGACCCTAAAAATCGCAAAGTTCACATTTACCGCGCCGACGGCGAAACGGAAATTTTGGAAAATCCGAAAACACTTGACGGCGAAGATGTTTTGGTCGGCTTCAAGTTGAATGTGCGGGAAATTTTTTAAGTTGACTCAAATTTCCCAAGCCTATAAACTTTTAATTTCAAACGTGGTGAGTTACGGCAACTTGCGACCACGAAAAAAATCGCTAAAAAGCTAAGAGTTTCCCGAAAAAATAATTTTTTATAAAAGAAAACTCTGCGCTTGTTTGGCGCGGAGTTTTCTGATTTTATGCGTACGATTGTTGGGTGCGGAATATGGAAAGTGAGCGAATAATTGAAATTGAAACTGATTTAGAAGTTGGGGATTATCGTCGAGCGTTATTTTGGATTAACAAACCAATTTTCTTGTTCATTATCATAATTTTCGCCTTTGCCATCCCGGGGACAGGTTTTATAGCTTTCCGAGAAGATGATGTAATTGCTTTAATACTTTTTGCTTTATCCATTGTTTTCTTTATTCTGTATATTTTTTCGACGCTCCTTTCAATTAAGAGGCAATCGAAGAATCTTGCTGAGAGCTATGAGACGACAGCAATCAAATTCAATGAAGCCGGAATGGAATCAAAATCCAACACAACATTTATTCAGATGGCTTGGGAAGTATTTGAAAAGATTCGAGAATCAAATACAGATTTTCTGCTTTATCCACAAAAGAATATTTTCTATCCAATCCCAAAACGATTTTTCAAAAGTGAAAATCAAATTGAAGTATTCAAGCAACTGATTAGAGAAAAACTTGGCGCGAAGGCAAAACTCAAGGATTAATTTATGAGCAATAACTTTTTAGATTTATTAAAAGAAAAAGTCGTCGTCTTCGACGGCGCGATGGGCAGTAATTTGCAGGGGCAAAACCTGACGATTGAGGATTGGGGCGGCGCGAATTTCGAGAACTGCTCGGAGAATCTGCTTTATACCAAGCCCGAAGCGATTGAAAAAGTTCACGTCGGTTTTTTGGAAGTCGGCTGTGATGTCATCGAAACGAACAGTTTCGGCGGCGGCGAAGTCGTGCTGGCGGAATTCGGGATGGTCGCGCAGACTTACGATGTCAATTTGAAGGCGGCGCAGTTGGCGAAGCGTTTGGCGAATGATTATTCGACGAAGGCGAAACCGCGTTTCGTCGCCGGTTCGATTGGACCGGGAACGAAATTGCCGACGCTCGGACATATTTCTTACGATAATTTGAAAGCGGCTTACGACGAGCAGATTCGCGGACTTTACGATGGCGGCGTTGATTTGTTTATCGTCGAGACGGCGCAGGATTTGCTGCAAATTAAAGCCGCGCTCGCTTCGATTTTCGACTTTTTTGCTAAACACAAAGTCAAAATTCCGGTCATTACGCAGGTCACAATCGAGACTTTCGGGACGATGCTCAACGGGACGGAAATCGCCGCCGCGCTGACTGCGCTCGAACCGTTTCCGATTGACGTGATCGGAATGAATTGCGGAACCGGTCCCGACCAAATGACTGAACATATTAAATATCTGTGCGACAATTCGCCGCTGCCGGTTTCGGTTTTGCCGAACGCGGGAATGCCGGAAGTCAAAGACGGACAGCAGTTTTACACGGAAACGCCGGAAGATTTTTCGCGCAAAGTCGAGCATTTTGCGAAAGATTTCGGCGCGAATATCGTTGGCGGCTGCTGCGGAACTTCGTTTGAACATTTGCGGCAAGTTGTCGAGAAAATGGAAGGCATTACGCCGAAAATCCGCGATTTCAATTTCGCGCCGTCGGCTTCTTCGATTTATTTTCAGCAGCCTTACACGCAGGACAATTCGTTTTTGATCGTCGGCGAGCGCGTCAACGCTTCGGGTTCAAAGAAAATGCGCGACTTGCTCGAAGCGAACGATTGGGACGGATTGATTAAATTGGCGAAGGAACAGGAACGCGAAGGGGCGCATATTTTGGATGTCAACGTGGATTTTGTCGGGCGCGACGGCGTTGCCGATATGCACGAACTGGTTTCAAAATTGGTGACGAACGTCAAAATTCCGTTGATGCTCGACTCGACCGAGTGGGAAAAAATGGAAGCCGGTCTGAAACTCGCGGGCGGCAAATGTATCTTGAATTCGACGAATTACGAGGACGGCGAAGAAAGATATATAAAATTGCTGGAAATCGCCAAAGAATACGCAGCGGCAGTCGTTATCGGTTTGATTGACGAAGACGGAATGGCGCGGACGGCTGATAAAAAGGTTGAAATTGCGCGTCGCGCTTATCAGCAAGCGGTTGAATTCGGTATCGAAGCGCACGATATTTTCTTTGATCCGTTAGCTTTACCGATTTCGACCGGCATCGAAGAAGACCGTCTGAACGCGGCGGAAACTATCGAATCAATCAAACGTATTCACGCGGAAATGCCCGAAGCGAATATTATTTTGGGCGTTTCAAACGTCTCATTCGGATTGAATCCGGCATCGCGCATCGTTTTGAATTCGATATTTTTGCACGAATGCGTGGAAGGCGGAATGAATTCGGCGATTGTTAATGCGTCGAAAATTCTGCCGCTTAATCGGTTCAACGAACGCGAAATCGAAGTTGCGTTAGATTTGATTTATGACCGTCGGAAATTTGAAGGCGACATTTGCGTTTACGATCCGCTTGGCGAATTTACGACGATGTTCGAGGGCAAAACGGCGAAGTCAATGAAGGTTGATACGTCGAATCTTTCCATCGAAGAAAAACTGAAACATCACGTTATTGACGGCGAGAAAATCGAACTCGAAGACAATCTGAAAATCGCGCTCGAAACGTATCCGGCACTCGATATTGTCAACGATATTCTGCTCGGCGGAATGAAAGTCGTCGGCGATCTTTTCGGTTCGGGACAGATGCAGTTGCCGTTCGTTTTGCAGTCGGCGGAAGTGATGAAAACCGCCGTCAAATACCTCGAACCGTTTATGGAAAAGGTCGAAGGCGAACAGTCGAAAGGCGTGATGGTTTTGGCGACGGTCAAAGGCGACGTTCACGACATCGGCAAAAATCTCGTGGATATTATTCTGACGAACAACGGTTATCGCGTCGTAAATCTCGGCATCAAACAGACCATTGACGACATTTTAAACGCCGTTTCCGAAACCCAATGCGACGCAATCGGGATGAGCGGATTGCTCGTCAAATCAACGCTCGTAATGCGCGACAACCTCGAAATTATGAACGAACGCGGCGTGAATATTCCCGTCGTTCTGGGCGGCGCGGCTTTAAATCGAAAGTATGTTGACAACGATTTAGTGCCGATTTTCAACGGCAAACTTTTCTATGCGCGGGACGCTTTCGACGGGCTTCACGCGATGGATTTGCTGACTCAGAAAGAGTCAAAAGTCCAAAGCCCGAAGTCCAAAGTCGCGGCGGCAGGCAACGGCGCGGAATCGTTTGCGGCGGTCAGCGAATCGAACGCGGCTGATGATGATGCAATTCAAACCGTCACCGATGCCGAAGATTTGGTCGGCGAAGACGCGAAACTCGGCACGCAAGCGGCGAGAGTTTCAACAAAAAGCGTCGGCGACACGACGCACACGACGAAATCCGACGTTTCTCAACTAGAAAATCTCCCAGCCGCGCCGTTTTATGGTTCAAAAGTCGTCGAAATAAAAGACTTATCAAAAGTTTTCGCCTTCATCAACGAAACCGCGCTGTTCAAAGGTCAGTGGCAATACAAGCAAGGCAAATCGTCGAAAGAAGATTATGCAAAACTGCTCGAAACCGAAGTTTATCCGAAATTCAAGGCGATCAAAGCACAGGCGACACGCGATAAATTGCTCGAAGCAAAATTGGTTTACGGCTATTTCCCGTGCCAATCCGAAGGCAACGATTTAATTATCTACCAAGACGACGAACGCACCGAAAGAATGCGCTTCACGTTTCCGCGCCAGCCGATTGAACAGCGCGGCGGTAAAAACCTGTGTTTAGCCGATTATTTCGCGTCCGTCGAATCGGGCAAAATTGATGTCGTGCCGTTTCACCTTGTAACGATGGGCAGAAAGGCAAGCGAACACGCCGCCGAACTTTTTGCCGCTGACAAATACAACGAATACCTTTTATTTCACGGATTATCGGTCGAATCCGCCGAAGCATTGGCGGAGATGTGGCACAAACGCATCCGCGAAGAACTCGGTTACGCCGATAACGACGCGAAAGATTTAGCCAAACTTTTCCATCAAGGCTACCAAGGTTCGCGCTATTCGTTCGGCTATCCGGCGTGTCCGAATCTCGAAGATCAGACGAAACTTTTTGAACTGCTTCAGCCGGAAAGAATTGATGTCGAACTGTCGGAAGAATTTCAGCTTCACCCCGAACAATCAACTTCAGCGATCATCATTCATCACCCGGAGGCGAAGTATTTTAACGTGGAATAAACTGAAAACTGTATGAATCTGCCTGAAGAGTTTTTCAGAGGTTAGTAATTTGAGCATTGGCAATATCATTTTAATAATTACCGCAACTTTGACCGCGCTGATGGCAGGACTTTTTTATGCGTGGTCTTCGGTAATGTTGGGATTTGCGCGTTTGAATGACAGGGAATTCGTTTCCGTAATGCAGAAAACGAATCAGGCAATTCAAAATCCGGTTTTCTTCGCCTCGTTTTTCGGTGCGCCGCTTTTTTTGTTAATTTCAACCGTCATCCATTACAATCAATCGCCGCGCTTCGTGCTTTTGCTTATGGCGACCGCTGCTTTTCTCGTCGGAACTTTCGGCGTGACGATGTTCGGCAATGTTCCGCTGAATAATACGCTTGACCATTTCGATTTGAAATCGGCAGCAGACGAAGAAATCACTTTACAGAGAGCGAACTTTGAACGGCGTTGGAATAAGCTGAATACGATTCGCACCGTTTCTTCGACGCTTGCTTTGATTTTGGTAATCATTGCTTGTTTGATTTGATAAATATGAGAACAATCTCACTAAATATCGAAGATGAAGATATTGTATTTGCAGATTTAACCAGTCGTGGAAACCTGGAATTAGTGATTGTCTGCAAAAGCGGTAGTGTCTTTCTATTTGACTGTGAAACTGAATCCAAAACGCTCATCGCCGAATTGCCCGTCGTTTCATACGAACTAAATTTACAGCTTTACAGTCTTCAGGATTACGTTTGTATTGTCCAAAAATATGGAACTGACGGTGTGGTCATTAATCTTTCCGATTCAAAATATCAAAAAAAATTAGAGCGCGGGAATTATTGCGCTGATGTGAGTTTATTTCCGATTGCGTTTTATGCAAAAGAAAATCAGACGTTTTTGCTTCACGGAACAGACTGGAACAGGTTGGATATTACCTGTCTGGAAACTGACGAACTTCAGACAAATCGAGTTGTCGAATATGAAACCAATTCAAACTATTTCGATTATTTTCACGCTTCGTTATTGGTTGCACCGGATTCCGATTCTTTCATAAGTAAAGGTTGGGTTTGGCAGCCGTATGAAGTCATTACTTTCTATTCGGTAGAAAATTTTTTGAAGGAATTCGAACTGTCTAACAGACAAATTGAGTTTGAAGAAACTTCAGGCTACAACTGGGAAAGACCGATGTGTTGGATTGACAATAAAACTCTCGCCGTTAGCTACAACCGGATGGAAAGCGGAGAAATAAAAGCTGATACGCCTTCCGAGATAGTTTTTGTTGATGTTTTAGAAAACAAAATCGTTGACCGAATCGAATTTAACGGTTTCTCGTTATCCGATGAAAAAGAGGTTGGCGGCGAACTTTTCTTTGATTTGGAAAATAATAATTTTATCGGACTGAATAAACAAACAGGACTTTTAATAACTGACCTAAATGGAAAGGAAATCTTCGCGGATAAAACTTTGATTTCGCATCATTATTCAGCTAAACACAAATTAGCCTATCGAATTGACCGAAAGAATCAACTTATAGAAATAGAGAAAATCTTTAGATAAACAGACAAAAATCCAACTTGTAAAATCTCACATTTCTTTGTTGTATTTATTCCGATAATCAACCGGTGTCATTCCCGTCAGTCTTTTGAAAATTCCGCGAAAAGCCTTCGTGTCGGAATAGCCGACATCGAGCATTACTTCGGTGATGTTTTTGCGGCTGGTTTCAAAAGTTTTTTTGGCAGCTTCGATTTTGACGCGCTGGACATATTCGTTGATGGTGTTGTTGGTCGCTCTTTTGAAGCGGCGTTCAAAGCTGCGGCGGCTGATGGCGAATCTGTCGGATAAATCGTCGGTCGTGATTTTTTCCTGAAAGTTGGTTTCGATGAATTCCTGCGCTTTTTTTACTTCTTCGTCGTAGTGTTCGCTCTGACCTTTGAAAATCATAAACTGTGATTGGCTGTGGCGTTCGATGTCTATCGCAAAGATTTTGGCGGTGAGAACGGCGGTTTCGCGGTTCGTGAATTTTTCGACCAGGTGCAAAAGCAGATTCCAATACGAAGTCGCGCCGCCGCTCGTGTAGATGCCGTCTTCTTCGGTGATGATTTTGTCGGTTTGCAAATCAACGGACGGAAACATTTCCTTAAATTCATCCGCCGCCTGCCAATGCGTCGAACATTTTTTGCCGTCGAGCAAACCCGTTTTCGCCAGCATAAACGCGCCGACGCATAAACTTACAACCTCTGCGCCGCGTTCGTTTTGCTCAATGATCCAGGGGATAAATTTTTCGTTTTTTTTCAAAAACTTTTCCGTTTCACCGTAAAACGCCGGAACGAAAATCAGATCGGTTTTTTCTACTTCATTCAAAATCAAATCCGAATGCACCGAAAACGCGCCGTCGTGCAGCCTGACTTCGTTCGACAAACCGACTAATTTAATGTCGAAAACGGGAAGTTTTCCCGCCGCTTTTGCGAAACTGTTGACTTGCGAAAAAATGTGGCGCGGATCATCAATCGCCGCTAAAACTGCCGATTCGGGAACGAGTATGGAAACGTGTTTCATATAAAAAAGATACTTAACAATTTTGTCGTAATCAACCCTTAAAATTGTCGTAATCGCCCCTCACAACAGTTAGTTTTTGGTGATAGGATAATACTATGTTTTATCTGTGAAACAAAATTGCAGTTAGAATAATTTAACGAACGAGGTTAAAGTTCAATGAACACAATCGGATATTTTGAAATTCAGGCGAGTGAACCGGAAAAAACTGCGGACTTTTACGCGAATGTTTTCGGCTGGAAATTTATGGAGCAGGCAGATTTACCGATTCGTTACTGGCAAATCGAGACGAACGAAATTCGTGGCGGTCTGCTTGAGCGTCCGGCGAGAATTCCGCCGCCGGAATTTGGCACGAATGCTTACACTTGTTCAATCGAAGTTGAAAATTTCGACGCAACGGCTGAAATTATTTTAAATAACGGCGGACAAGTGGCGATGGCGAAATTTGAAATTCCCGGACGCTGCTGGCAAGGTTATTTTTTAGACCCGGACAATAATGTGTTCGGTATTTTTGAAGTCATAAACTAAATAAAAATTAAGGAGAAAAAAACAATGGCAAAGGTTAATCCATATTTACATTTCTTAGGGAATACGGAAGAAGTTTTCAATTTTTACAAATCGGTTTTCGGCGGCGAATTCGCAATGGTGATGCGTTACGGCGATATGAGCGGTCAGGAAGGCTCTGAAAATATGTCGGATGAGGACAAGAAAAAAATTATGCACATCGCGCTGCCGATTTCCGACGGTCACGTTTTGATGGGAACGGATGCGGTCGGCGAATACGCGGAAAGCGCGATTTTCGGCACTAACATTTCGCTTTCCGTCAGCGCGGACAGCAAAGAAGAAGCCGAAAAAGTTTTCAAAGGTTTGGCGGAAGGCGGCGAAGTAACAATGCCGCTCGGCGATACTTTTTGGGGCGCATATTTCGGAATGTTAAAAGATAAATATGACATTCAATGGATGGTTAATTACGATTATCCGAAGGAGTAAAACTACTGTTTCTTAAATTTGTGGTTGATAAGTGGTCATTGACCTATATTTTTAACTGATAAGGAGAAAAGAAAATGGGCAAATATGTTGATGGTTTTGTGCTGCCGATTAAGCAGGAAAATGTCGAAAAATACAGAGAATTAGCGCAAAAAGCGGGCGAAATCTGGAAGGAGTACGGCGCGTTGGATTATTACGAAGCGGTCGGCGACGATTTAGAAAGTGAAAATATGCTTTCGTTCAAAAAGATTGCCGGAGCAGATGACGATGAAACCGTGATTTTCGCGTGGATCGTTTTTGAATCGAGAGAACACCGCGACAAAGTGAACGAAGCGGTGATGAGCGATTCGCGCCTGAAAGAATCCATGGAAGCGTGCAATAATCTTTTCGATTTCAAACGGATGGCTTACGGCGGTTTTAAAACTCTGGTTACATTCTAAATGCGAATCAAGAGTAGAAAATAGATTGAAAAGAGACCTCAAAAAGTCGCTTGGCGAACGTAAAACAGGCTGTTAGCCTGTTTCAATGCGACAGCCGACGTAGGTTTTCCGGCAGCAATCGGGCAAGAACAGGCTAACAGCCTGTTCTACTCTTGATTCGCATTCTAAATAAAAAAGGAGAAATGATAATGACAAAAGAATTATGGATAAACCTGCCGGTGAAGGACGTTAAAAAATCAAAGGAATTTTTCACCAAGATTGGTTTTACGCCCGACGAAGCGCGTGAAACGGCGGATATGGCTTGTGTTAAAGTCGGAGAAAAAAACATTTCGGTTGTGCTTTTTGCGGAAGAAACTTTAAAAAGTTTTATAAAAACCGAAATTTCCGATACGAAAGCCGGCTCGGAAATGATGATTTCGTTCGACGCGGAAAGCCGCGAAGAAATTGACGAAACGGCAAGCAAAGTCTTTGATGCAGGCGGCACGATTTTCAGCGAACCCGACGAAATTCAAGGTTGGATGTATGGCTTTGCGTTCTCGGATTTAGATGGACATCGCTGGAATCAGCTATTTATGGACTTCAGTAAATTGCCGAAAGAATAAGCATTAGAATCTGTTTGGAATGATAAAGTCAGCCGTCAGTCCAGACTTTAAAACAGTAAATTGAAACGGAAAAATTATGAAATACGCTGTAATTATCGTTCGTACATTGGTCGGATTGTTGTTTGTCGTGTCGTCGGTTACATATTTTTTAAACGTCGCGCCGCCGCCTGAAGGTTTGACGGGCGATACGAAAACTTTTTTTGACGGCTTGGCGGCTTCGCATTATATTTTGCCGGTCGCAAAAGTCTTTGAACTTTTATGCGGCTTGGCTTTCATTTCGAGCAGATTTGTCGCGTTGGCGGTCGTTTTGATTTTTCCGATTGCGCTGAATATTTTATTTATCAACGCGGCTCATTTGCCGAGCGGTTTGCCGATTGCCATTCCGCTTTTTCTGGGAATTTTATTTTTGGCTTACTCCGAGCGCGAAAAATACGCGCCGCTTTTTACATCAAAATAATATGAGAAAATTAAAATTACAAATGCAGATAACGCTCGACGGATTTGTCGCCGGACCGAACGGCGAATTAGATTGGATGACTTTTTCGGCTGATGACAGAGCTTCGGCGCGCATCAACGAACTGACTGATTCATCAGACACGATTCTGCTCGGCAGAAAAATGACTGACGGATTTGTCAATTACTGGACAAGCGTTTTGGATAATCCTGAAAGTCCCGAATATTCTTTCGCGCAGAAAATGGTCAACATTCCAAAGGTGGTTTTCAGCAAAACCGTTAAAGAATCGAAATGGGCGAATACAATCGTGGCAAACAGCGATTTGACGGAAGAACTCGAAAACTTAAAAAATCAAAACGGAAAAGACATTCTCGTTTACGGCGGCGCGAACTTTGTCAGCAGTTTGATAAAAAACAATCTGATTGACGAATATCATTTTTTTGTGAATCCGGTCGCTATCGGCAAAGGAATGTCCATTTTCGGAGATTTGGCGGAAAAACAAAATCTTCAATTAATAAAATCCGAATCGTTTTCCAACGGCGAAGTCGAATTATGCTATGTGCCGCAGAAAAATTAGAGGTTTTTTTTTACAATGAAATACAATTCCATCGAAGCGTTCGTGCCGTCGGGTGCAGACTTTAAGAAATCGCGTGAACTGTTTTTGGAACTCGGTTTTACGATCAGTTGGGAAGCCGATGATTTCGTCGGTTTTGAAAGCGACGGCTGCAAATTTATTCTGCAAAAATACGACTCGAAAGAGTTTGCCGAAAACTTTATGATGAGCGTCAAAGTTGCCGATTTAGATGAATTTTGGCGCGAAGTCAGCGCGTTAAATTTGCCTGAAAAGTTCGGCGTAAAATTGCAGGCACCGAAAAACTTTCCGTGGGGCAGAGAAGTTAATTTAATTGACCTCGCGGGCGTTTGCTGGCATTTTTCGGAAGGCGGTTAAATCTAAAATTATCAAAAATACGGTTGGTTAAATAATTTGTTTTAAGTAGAATAGAGAGAATCTTTAAGCAGACGGACAAATCAAAGAAATCCGAGTTTCTAAATCTAACAAAACTATGAAATTTAATCGCCGAGATTTTTTAATCGCCACTTCTGCCGCCGGAATTTTGGCAAACACAGGGGAAATTTCTTTTGCCGCAGAAAACGATTCGGGCGCAGACAAAATAAAAGTCGAAGACAAAAAAGTTTCCGTCTTTACGACCGCTGAAAACACCGAACTCAGGATTTCGCCGACCGAAACGCTTTCGTTCAAACCGCTGGCGCAGCCGTTGGAAACACAGATTTGCGTTTTCGTCGAACCGAAAAGAACATTCCAAACTTTCTTAGGAATCGGCGGCGCACTGACCGATTCTTCCGCCGAAACTTTTGCGAAATTGCCGAAAGCCAAACAGGAAGAGTTTTTGACGGCGTATTACGACCGGGAAAAAGGCATCGGCTATTCGCTCGGTCGGACGAACATTCATAGCTGCGATTTTTCGAGCGGCAGTTATACATATATTGACGAAGGCGATAAGGATTTGAAAACCTTCAACGTCGAACACGACCGCCAATATCGCATTCCGTTTATCAAACAGGCGATCCAAAAAGCGGGCGGGAAACTGACGATGTTTGCCAGTCCTTGGAGTCCGCCGCCGTTTATGAAAACGAACGGGGCGATGCTGAAAGGCGGCAAACTGAAACCGGAATTCGCCGCAAATTGGGCAAATTATTACACGAAATTTATTCGCGCTTATGAAAAGGAAGGAATTCCGATTTGGGGAATTTCCGTGCAGAACGAACCGATGGCGACGCAGAAATGGGAATCGTGCGTTTATACGGCGGAAGACGAGCGCGATTTTTTGAAAAATCATCTCGGACCGACGATGAAAAAAGCGGGTTTGGGCGACCGAAAAATCATCGTCTGGGATCACAACCGCGATTTGATTTACCAGCGCGTCAATACGATTATGAGCGACCCGGAAGCGGCAAAGTACGCCTGGGGAATCGGTTATCACTGGTATGAAACCTGGGCGGGCGGCGACCAGATGCTCGACAATGTAAAACTCGTGCGCGAAACTTTTCCCGATAAAAATCTAATTTTCACCGAAGGCTGCGCCGAATCTTTCAAAATAGAGCGCGTCAAAAATTGGACTCTAGGTGAGCGTTACGGCTTTTCGATGATCAACGATTTTAACAACGGGACGGTCGGCTGGACGGATTGGAATGTTTTGTTGGACGAAAAAGGCGGACCGAATCACGTCGGCAATTTCTGCTTCGCGCCGGTTCACGCCGACACGCAAACCGGCGAATTGATTTACACGAATTCTTATTATTATATCGGACACCTCTCGAAATTTATCCGTCCGGGCGCGAAACGAATCGCCAGTTCGCCGAGCCGCAGCCAGCTTATTTCGACGGCTTTTATCAACCCGGACGGCAAAATCGCGGTCGTCGTGATGAATAAAACGGACAAAGAAATTCCATATTTCCTGTGGATTGACGGCAACGCCGCTGAAACGAAAAGTGCGCCGCATTCGATTCAAACATTGGTCATCTAAAATTATGGTTAGCCCGGAAAAAGCTCGACGGTTTATGTGGTTCAGTCTAGGGATCGCCGGTTCGCTGGCGATTCTATATTTCTTACAGAAATTTTTCGGCGCGGGAAACTGACAATCGTCAATGAACAATCAGCAAGCCTATAATGCCTGGTCGGAAACTTACGACGCGGTTGAAAATAAAACGCGCGATTTAGAAGCGCGGGTGTTGCGTGAAATCGTTTCGGGCGACGGTTTGGACATTCTGGAAATCGGCTGCGGGACGGGCAAGAACACGGAATTTTTGCAAACCAAAGCGGCGCATCTGACGGCGGTTGATTTTTCGGCGGAAATGCTCGCTAAAGCGCGTGAAAAAATTACGGCAGCAAAGGTCGAATTTCGTCAGTTAGATTTACGCGAAGAATGGGATTTTGGCGAAAAAAATTTTGATTTGATAACCTGTTCGCTCGCGCTCGAACATATCAAAAATCTTGCGTTCGTTTTCGCCGAAGCGCGTAAAGTTCTGCGTTCCGGCGGGCGATTTTATCTCGGCGAACTGCATCCGTTCAAACAATATCAGGGCAGCAAAGCGCGTTTTGAAACGGGTTCGGGCGTGTTTGAACTCGAATGTTTTGTCCATCACGTTTCCAATTATTTTGCGGCGGCGAAAAGTAATAATTTTGTATTGGTCGAACTCAAAGAATGGTTTGACGACGATGATAAAACAATGATTCCGCGATTACTGACGATTATATTTGAAATCAGATGAAAATAATTTGAATCAAAAAAGCCGACTTTGCCCGTTTCGCAAAGTCGGCTTTTTCGTTGTAGAATTTTTAAATGACCGACGGAAGGATTATTTTTAGTTGGTCGAGGGAACAAACACAATTTAGCCGACAAACCTATTTTATTCCGCGCAGTTGGCGGAAAACTCTTTTTCAAAAAATCTGACAATGACCAAAAAAATATTCATCGCCGGTTCAGGCGGAATCGGTGAAGCCGCCGCGCTTCTTTTGCGCGAATGGAGCCAATTTGAAACGGAGATTTATCTCGGCGACATCAGCGAAAAATCTCTGCACGAAGCGAAAAAGTTCGTCGTGCGCGATTCGGAAAAAACAACAAAAGTCGAAACGGTTCTGATGACCGATGAGACGAACGAGGCGATGCGGGCGGCGTTTGAAACGTGCGATGTTTTGCTTGACTGCTCGCCGGGATCGCAGGCTCCAAAGATGGCGCGTTACGCGAAAGATTTTAAAATGCATTACGCGAATCTGACCGAATACGTCGCTGAAACCGATGAGATTATCGAGATGGCGAAAGGCGCGGACACCGGATTTATTTTGCAAACCGGACTCGCGCCCGGATTTATCAACGTGCTGGCGATGTCGCTGTACAATCGGTTTGTCGAAAAGCACGAAAACGAACGAGTTGAAAAAATCGGAATGAAGGTCGGCGCACTGACCGCACACGCGCACGAGCCGCATTTTTACGGTTTCACCTGGTCGCCGATTGGCGTGGCGACCGAGTATGTTAAAAATTCGATTGTTCTGCGAAATTACAAAATTACGAAAAAGCCCGCGCTGTCATCGCGTGAAACGATTGTCATCGGCGCGAGAACTTACGAAGCCGATTTAACGAGCGGCGGCGCGGCGGATTTGCCGGACTTTTTCGCGGGCAAGGCGCGCAATCTCGATTACAAAACGCTGCGCTACGTCGGGCATTACGATTGGGTCGAACGCGCCGTGCGCCGTCTGCCGAAGGACGAGAATCTGCCCTTAAACCTGCAAAACGTAATGTTGAAAGCGATTCCTTCGGTCGAGGACGATTTGGTTTTGGTTCACGCATCGGTTGACGGTTTCGATGTAAACGGCAGACGACGAATGCTCGAAAAAGCGTTTTATGTCGAGCCTCTGGAAATCGCCGGAAAGAGTCTGCGAGCGATTCAGACGACGACCGCCGCGCCTTTATGCGAATCGGCGATGATGCTTTTGACGGGAAATTATAAAGGTGTAGTTCTGCAAAGCCAGCTGAATCCGCAGGAATTTATGAACGGCAATTTTGTCAGCCGCATCTACAAAGATTGAGCAACCATTTTTATAAAACGATTTCCGCTTTCGGATTTTCTTCGTCGCCCGGAGTTTCTTCTTCGACTTCGACTTTGACGGGGAAAAGTAGCATTACGAGAATCAGCAAATACAAAACGATGGCGGCTGCTGGGAAAAAAAAGGAAATTGCCAAAGCTGCGGTGTAAAGTCCGACCATCAGCAAACTGCGATTCAACGCCTGTTTTATTTCGTCTTCGTTCGTCGCAGCGGATATTTCGGGGTGATTGATCCACGCATACCGGCGCAGGGCGAACAGCATAATGCTCGTCAATAAAATTGTCGCCCCGAAAAGGACGACCGCCGTTGGATTTTCGGGATGTTCGGTCATAATCGCCGCCGGAAACGGCACAAAGCAGACGAGAAATAAAAAAACCAGATTGAGCCACAGCAAACCGCGCGTCGTCTGCTGCAGTGTGCGAAAAAATTGGTGATGAGCGACCCAGAAAATCGCTACGAAAGCAAAGCTCAAAATGATGCCGCCGAATTGCGGCGCAAGATTGTAGAGCGCGTCCAGCAAATCTCTCCAACTGCTTTGGCTGCTGACCTGCGGCGTTTTTAGATTAAAAATGAGCAGCGTAATCACAATGGCGAAAACGCTGTCGCTAAAGGCTTCGAGCCGCTGAGTGCTGAGTGTCGAATCGGTTTTTGGCTGTTTCTGCATCGCCTTTTTAGAATGACAAATTCGATTTCCCGTTGCAAAACAATCGGTTAAAATAAAATCTTATGCCGCGCATCGTCTGTCTTTCCGACACGCATAATTTACACGCTCAAATCCGCGTTCCCGACGGCGATATTCTGATTCATTCAGGCGACGCGACGCTGCGCGGAACGATTCCCGAAATTGCAGAATTTAATCGCTGGCTAAAGAATTTGCCGCACAAACATAAAGTTTTCGTCGCCGGAAATCACGACTGGCTGTTTGAAACCAACAACTCGACGGCGCGAAGAATGCTTGATGATTCGATTATTTATTTGCAGGATTCGGCAGTCGAAATCGAAGGATTAAAAATTTACGGTTCGCCGTGGCAGCCGCGCTTTTTCGATTGGGCGTTTAATTTAGTGCGCGGCGCGGAACTGGCGGAAAAATGGAAACTGATTCCAAACGAAACGGACATTTTAATCACGCACGGACCGCCGAATGGGATTTTAGATGAAGTTCCGCGACAGTATTGGGTTGAAAATACGGGCTGTGAGGAATTGCGGAAAAGAGTCGAAATCGTTTGCCCGAAACTGCACGTTTTCGGGCATATTCATTGCGGTTACGGGCAGACGGAAAATTTCGGAACGCGGTTCGTCAACGCCTCAAACTGCGACGAAGAATATAATCCGACGAACGCGCCCGTCGTCGTTAATTTATAAACTTTGTGTAGTAAATTAAAGCTGATGCCGGACTGCGTTATGAGTTGCCGCCAGCTTTAGTTAGTGGTCTGGGTTGGCGAACAAAAAGGCTTTAGCCAAACACTCCAGAAATAAAAAGCCGATTGGCTTTAGCCTCAATAAAACTTTGGGCTAAAGCCAATCGGAAAAATTAAAGACTTAAGGTTTCGGCTAAAGCCGGTCGCATCTTAGCAAACTGACCACCAGCTAAAGCTAGTGGCAATTCATAAAGCATTAGTTGTAGTTCACCACTGGAATCTAACCTTCCTTGAAATTATCTTCTTCCACTCTCTGCCCGAAGCTGATGGTTTGCACGGTGGTTTCTTCGATTTGTTTATCGCCCGACAAAAGCACCGAGCGGAACGGAACTAAAGTTCCCTGCGCGTAATTGTAATCGTAAAATTTTCGACGCAGTTTCACGCCGTCTTCTTCGTATTCGAGCATCATCACGCGCAGGCTTTTCGTGCTGATATAAAAGCGCGTTTTGCGGTTTTGTTTATCGGTTACGTCCAGAACATAGAAATCTACATTCATTAGTTTGGCGCGTTCGGCGAGTGCCACTTTCGATTCGTTTTCCTTATAGCGCAGAATGGCTTCGAGTCCGTGCCAGATTTGATTTTCAAAGGCTTTGGTCGCGTCTTCGCGCGGCGTGAAAACCGTGTCATTGAAAATGCCGAAAACCTTATCTTTGTTATAAACGAGCGAGTATCTGGCGGACGGAAACGACTGGTCGAATCTAACGCGCTCCTTTCCGAGATTGTCGCCACGCAGAATCAATTTTTCATAAGTCGCCTGTTCGGTTTTACCATCGGTGTTGACGACGCTGATTTTGCCGCGCTCAATGGTTGATTTGCGAATCTGCTTCAAAGATTCACGACCGCCCAAACCGCCATAAACTAAAACGACGTATTCCGCCACTTGCTCGGCGGTCGCGTTCTTGGGCAAACCGTTCGTTTCGCGGTCTTCTTTTTTCTCTTTTTTATCGGCTTTCGGAGTCGCTTCGGGTTTCGGCGTGGCGGCGGCTTCCGGCTTCTTTTCCTGCGCGGAAATCAGCGACGCATTAACCAAACACAAAAAGGCAAATAATACTAAAAACTTAAAACGCACAACAAATTCTCCTAGGGATTTTTTTGAAAGATTGATTCATCGCGGATTGTAGCATAAACGGCGAGTTTAGGCGATTGAACCGCGATTTGTAATCTCTTTTATTGATGAGATTATTCCGTCCTGAGATGCTTTTGATATGGCTTTCGGTCAAATGAAAAGATAATATAAATTCAACTTTACGAGACGAAAATGTTTCACATCGCTTTAATCGAACCGGAGATTCCGCCGAACACGGGCAATATCGCCCGTCTGTGCGCGGCGACTTACACCGATCTGCACATCGTCGGCGTTACCGGATTTCGGATGGATGACCGCACCCTGAAACGCGCCGGACTCGATTATTGGGACGAAGTTAAACTGCATCGGCACATTGATTTAGAGGATTTATACGCGGCTCTGCCCGTGTCGCGCTTTCTTTATTTCACGACTAAAACCGATAAAATTTACAGTAATTTTGAGTACGCCGAAAACGACTGTCTGATCTTCGGACGCGAAACACGCGGCTTGCCCGAAGATTTACTAAAAGCTAACTGGGAACGCGCTTTGACGATTCCGATGCCGAATGAAAACGTCCGTAGTCTGAACCTCGCCACGAGCGTCGGCATCGTGCTTTACGAAGCGATTCGACAACTAAAATCCGGCTGAAATCATTACAAATCTTTACGCTCTGAAATCAGAAAATTTCCAACTTTCAAACGCCGAATTTCGTCTTATATTTACAAATTATTTGCGATAAATTTCAAAGGTTTTACCGCAATTTAAGGAGAAACTAAAAAGATGAAATACGTTAGAAATTTTTTGATTTTAGCCGTCGCAATTCTCGGTTTTACAAGCATTAACGCCGACGCGCAAAGTTTCGCGCAAAGCGGCATCGAGCAGAAGGTTTTCAAGAAAATCATCGGACTTCCCTATTACGGCGTTTTTGACAACATAAAGTTTCAGGTCAAAGGCGACACCGTATATTTAATGGGTCAGGTCGTGCGACCGACGACGCGCAAGAGTGCTGAAAACGTCGTCGAACGCATTGACGGCGTGAACAACGTCGTGAATAATATCGAAGTTTTGCCGCTGTCGAATTTTGATGATTCAATTCGTCTGCAAACTCTGCGGACACTGCAATCACGCGGCGGAAGCCTTTACCGATACTTTTTAGGCGCGAATCCGTCGGTCAAAATTATCGTTGACAACGGCAATGTAACGCTCGAAGGTTTTGTTGCAACGCGCGGCGATAAAAATTTGGCGAATATCTTAGCGAACGGCGTTTCCGGCGTGTTCAGCGTTACGAATAATTTAATCGTCGAAAAAGATTTGGTTCGTTAACGCGAATTTGTAAAAGTTGTGTAATAAAGCCCGAATGACTGTCAATCGTTCGGGCTTTTTCCTTTTTCGGCTTTTATGGATTGCGTCTTTGAATCTTATAATCAGACTGCTGTCAGACAGTTTTCGAATATGAAGCAGAGAAAAGATTTGAGCCGTTACATTTGGCTGTCAATCGCGGCGGCGGTTTTGACGATTGCCTTAAAAGCGGCGGCTTATTTCTACACGGGTTCGATTGGTTTATTGTCCGACGCGCTCGAATCAATCATCAATCTCGTCGCGGCGGTCGTCGCGCTGACAATGATAAAAATCGCCGCCGCGCCGCCGGACGACGATCACGCCTTCGGACACGACAAAGCCGAGTATTTCGCCAGCGGCATCGAAGGCACGCTGATTTTTATCGCGGCGTTCGGCATCGCTTTCACGGCGATTCCGAAACTACTCGCGCCGTCGCCAATCGAAAACGTCGGCATCGGTCTGATCGTTTCGCTCGCCGCCTCAGCCATTAATTTAATTGTCGGAATTCGGCTGATAAAAATCGGTAAACAAAATCATTCAATCGTCCTCGAAGCCGACGGGCGGCATCTTTTAACTGACGTTTGGACTTCAATCGGCGTGATTTTGGGAGTCGTTCTGGTCAGTTTCACCGGCTGGCTGATTCTCGATCCGATCATCGCTTTAATCGTCGCGCTGAATATCGTCTGGACGGGTTTTCAGCTAATCAAACGCTCGGCTCTGGGTTTAATGGACACGGCATCTTCGCCGGAAACGTGCGAGAAAATTCAGAACATTCTGGACGGCTACGTCGAAAAACAAGGCATTGATTACCACGCTTTGCGAACGAGACAATCAGGCGCGAAAAATTTCATTTCCGTACACATTCTCGTCCCCGACGAATGGACGGTGCAGAAAGGACACGATTTAACCGAAGAAATCGAGATGGAAATCCTAAAAGCGATTCCCGAATCAACCGTTTTCACGCACCTCGAACCGCTCGAAGACCCTTTATCTTTTGCAGATTTGGAACTTTTCCGACGAAAATAAATCTTTTATCAATAAATTTTCCGTGATAGATTAAATTTATTCAAAAATTTAGAGAGGGGAAAATTATGCTTAGAGAATTTCTGGCGGTTTCATTAATTTGCTGACATTTTCATATATTGAGGCTCAAACTGTTAGCGACGAAGACAAGCGCGGTTTTAAGGATTCAAAGCAAATCAAAATTGATGTTGACGGCGATGGAAAAGTTGATACTATCCAGCCGCGAACTTATCAAAGAACCGTCAAAAAACTCAAAAAGAATTCCAAAAGGAGCAACATCCAGAATTGGATAGTATTCGATCTGGTAACTTCCAAAGGAAAAAAGATAGATTCGTTTTTCAAATATAATTATGGAACAGCCGAGCAAGGCGGAAGCTATTGGGTTTATGCGCTTATTTCCGCAGGAGACATAAATCGTGACGGTAAAACTGATTTATTATTTTATGCAGGCGATGACACGAGCGACGAAACTGTCAAAATAATTAACAAAGAAACCAGATTTATTATTTTTTCAAAGAAAACCAGCACTAATGACGATTGGTAATTAAGTTATATTTCAATATTTTTGAGTTAAATTCCTCCTTATCAAATACGAAATTTCCCGTGAAGAAACTTCGTATTTGATTTTTCGCGCCGCAAATCATATTCTTACCGTTTGTTTTAAAACAACTTTTTTACATTATGATTAACAGAGAAAATATCAGAAACATAGCTATTATCGCGCACGTTGACCACGGGAAAACGACTTTGGTTGACGCGATGCTCAAACAGTCCGGCACGTTCCGCGATAACGAAGCGACGCAGGATCGAATGATGGATTCGATGGATTTGGAGCGCGAGCGCGGCATTACGATTATGGCGAAGAACGCGGCGGTGCGTTACGGCGATTTTAAAATCAACATTTTAGACACGCCGGGACACGCCGATTTCGGCGGCGAAGTCGAGCGCGTTTTGAAAATGGTGGACGGCATCGTTCTGCTGGTTGACGCGGCGGAAGGCTGTCTGCCGCAAACTCGTTTCGTGCTTCGCAAAGCTCTCGAACTCAAACTTCCCTGCATCGCGCTGGTTAATAAAATTGACCGGCAAGATTCGCGTCCTGAAGAAGTTTTGGACGAGATTTACGATTTATTTATTGATCTCGGCGCGAATGACGAGCAGATTGATTTTCCGGTTTTATACTCGATTTCCCGCGACGGCATCGCCAAGAAAAATCTGGCGGACGAATCAACCAATCTTAAACCTTTGTTCGATCAAATCGTCGAAACGATTCCGCCGCCGAAACAGTTGCGCGACGATTCGCTTCAATTATTGGTCGCCAATATTGACTACAACGCCTTCGTCGGACGGCTCGCCATCGGCAGATTGTTTTCGGGCGAAATCGCTAAAAATCAGGAAGTCATCGTCTGCAAACGCGACGGCTCGACGCAGAAAACGCGCGTCAAAGAGCTTTACGTTTTTGAAGGAATGGGACGCGAAACCGTTGATTCGGCAGGTGTCGGCGAAATCGTCGCGCTCGCCGGATTTGACGACATCAACATCGGCGAAACGATCACGCTGGTTGATAATCCGAAACCGCTTCCCGTTATCAATGTTGACGAACCGACGATTGTGATGATCTTCGGCGTGAACAATTCGCCGTTCTCAGGTATTGACGGAAAATTCGTTACTTCCAGACAAATCGGCGAACGACTGCAAAAAGAACTGCTCGGCAATGTCGCCCTGCGCGTCGCGCCGACCGATTCGCCCGACCAATTTAAGGTTTCCGGGCGCGGTGAATTGCAGCTTTCAATTTTAATCGAAATGATGCGCCGCGAAGGTTACGAAATTCAGGTTTCCAAGCCGGAAGTCATCACGAAAAAGGACGAAAAAACCGGCGAAAAACTCGAACCGATTGAGCAGGTCGTCGTTGACTGTCCCGAAGAATTCATCGGTGTCGTAACCGAAGCACTCGGACGGCGCAAAGGTCAGATGACGAAAATGATCAACAACGGCACGGGTCGCGTTCGTCTGGAATACGAAGTTCCGTCACGCGGCTTAATCGGTTTTCGCGGTGAATTTTTAACCGAAACGAAAGGTACAGGTTTGCTGAATACGATTTTCCTACGCTTCGATAAATGGCTGGGCGATATGAAAGGACGCGGCACCGGTTCGCTGATCTCCGACCGAATGGGTGAAACGACGACTTACGCGCTTTATGCCTTACAGGAACGCGGTAAAATGTTCGTCAACCCGCAAACCAAGGTTTACGAAGGAATGATCGTCGGCGAAAATGCCCGCTCGGTTGATTTGGACGTGAACCCGATTAAAGAGAAAAAGCTGACCAATATGCGAACCTCTTCGGCGGACGAAGCGATGCGCCTCGTTCCCGTGAAAGATTTGTCGTTGGAAGAAGCTCTGGAATTTATCGCTGACGATGAACTCGTAGAAGCGACACCGAAAGCGATTCGCCTTCGCAAACGCTTTTTGAAAGCTAACGAACGCCCGAAGAAATAATTTCGCAAATTGTCAGAACCGCCTGCGTGAGCGGGCGGGTTTTCTCTAGCAGGAAAACCCGCCCGCTCACGCAGGCGGTTCTGACTTTAACTTCCCGTAAAATTCGGCGGACGTTTTTCAAAAAATGCCGCCACACCTTCTTTAAAGTCATTTCCTTTGCCCGATTCGATTTGCAGCTTGTGTTCTAAATCGAGCTGCTGCGCTAAGTCATTGGAGAACGTCGCATTGAGCATCTGCTTGATTCTGCCAATCACGGCGGTCGGCGCGAGCGCGAGTTTTTTCGCCGTTTTTAGAGTTTCTTGCATCAGATTTTCGGCGGCGATGGCGCGATTTATCATCCCGACTTGAGCAGCTTTTTCGGCTGTAACCGTGTCGCCCGTCATCATCAATTCCGCCGCTAATTTTTCGCCGACGGCACGGGGCAGAAAGAACGAACCGCCGCAGTCAGGCGACAAACCGATTCGCACGAAAGCCTCGTTAAAGGTTGCCGTTTCCGCCGCGAAAACCAGGTCGCAAGCCAGCGCGACGTTCGTTCCCGCACCGGCGCAAACTCCTTGAACAGCGGCGATGAACGGAATCGGCGTTTCCCGAATCAGCCGGATCAAATCGTGCAGAGCCTTTAAAGGGTCTTCCAAAAACGCTTCGATTCTGCCTTCTTTCTGCCACATCTGCTGCATCTGCCGCAAATCGCCGCCTGAACAAAAGGCGCGACCTTCACCGGTTAAAACGACGGCTCGCGCTTTATCTTCAACAGCTTTTTCAATCGCCGAGCGTAAATCAACGGTCAACTGCAAAGAAAGCGCGTTCAGCGCGTCGGGACGATTCATCGTGATAATCGCCACACTTTCATTTAATTCGTATTTAACAGTTTCAAAATCCATAAATTTTCCGTGAATCGAAAATAGTAAATCGTGAATCAAATTTTTCGACGATTTTCGATTCACGATTTACTATTCACCATCAAGAAGCCAAACGCACCCGCGATTTGCTTGCCTGAAAACAATCTTTGCACAGAACCGAGCGTCCGACTTTCGGCTGGAACGGAACGTGGTCGTGTTTGCCGCAGTTGTCGCAAACCATTTCATAGCGGTTTGGCGCGTCTGCCGCCGCCCCCGCTTTTTTCGAGCGGCAGCGCGGACACCGCTGCGGCGGCATCATATTGCGCTGATAAAAAATTCCCTGCTCTTTTTCCGTAAAAAGAAAAACGTCCTTGCACTGCACACACGCCATTTCTATGTCGGGCATCGCATTTTCTCCTCGTAAATTTTTATTGTTACGGCGAAAAGTTTATCACAAAAAAAAAGATTTGCTAACCGGATTTTGCCGCGTTAATCACGATTCAATTCGGCGACGTGATTTCTGACCGTCTCGCCGAGCGTTTCGAGATTATAGCCGCCTTCGAGACACGAGACGACGCGCCCGCCGCAAACTTCATTTGCCCAGCTTTTCACGGTTTTCGTCATTTTCACGAAATCTTCGTCCAGCAATTTTAATTGTCCGAGCGGGTCGCTTTCGTGCGCGTCGAAACCGGCGGAAATGAAAATCAAATCCGGCGTAAAGTTTCGCCGAATATCGTTCAGCGCGTTGTCGAACATTCGCAACTGCTCCTTCGCCGGAGTTTTCGCTTTGACGGGAACATTCAAAGTGTAATCTCTGCCGCGCCCGAAGCCGGTTTCGCCACGACTTCCCGAACCCGGATACCACGGATATTGGTGCATCGAAAAAAAGAAAACCGTCGGATCGTCATAGAAAATTCCCTGCGTTCCGTTACCGTGATGCACGTCCCAATCAACGACGGCGACGCGCTCGATTTCCTGATATTTATTCTGCGCGTAACGCGCCGCGACCGCGACGTTATTGAACAAACAAAATCCCATCGCGTGTTCCGATGTCGCGTGATGTCCCGGCGGACGCGACGCGCAAAACGCATTTTTCGCTGCGCCGTTCATCACCAAATCAACCGCCCGACACGCGCCGCCCGCCGCCGTCATTGCCGCGTCGAACGAGTGCATCGAAATTATCGTGTCGGCATCGAGATTTTCCACGCCGTCGGCAAACGCGCCTTCGACACGATTAAAGTGTTCCTTCGTATGCGCCGCCAAAATCAAACCTTTCGCCGCCGGTTCAGCCTGCGAAACGTCGAGCGATTCCCAAAGTTTTTTATCGTTTTCAAGCGCGTTCATCACGACTTCGTAACGCCGCGCCGTTTCGGGATGCCCGATTCCCGTGTCGTGTTTTCGATAAACCGAATGGTGAATTAAAGCTGTTTTCATACGAAAAATTTACCACATAGGAACATAGGACACATAGTTTTTAAGAAAAATAAAAGCCGTTTTGCTTGGGCTTTTTCTATGTGTCCTATGTTCCTATGTGGTTAAAAAACTAAATAAAAGCCGTCTCGTGCAGCAGTTCGCCCGTCGCAAATCGCCCCAAACTCAAACACGAAACGTCTAAAAAGTTTGATTTACCGTCTAAAATGATTTCCGCAAGTGCGCGTCCGGTAGCGGGCGAGTGCATTACACCGTGTCCCGAAAAACCGTTGGCAAAATATAATCCTTCGATTTCACAGCCGCCGAGAATCGCGTGATGGTCGGGCGTATTTTCGTAAAGTCCGGCGCGGCATTTTTCTGTCATCGGCTTCGTTTCAAACAAAAACGGCGAGCGATGTTTGGCGCGTTCATAGACTTTAGCGATAAAAGTTTCGTCGAAATTAGTGTTGAATGAATTCGTTTCGTCCGCGTCGGGATAAGCGAAAAGAACTTCGTTGAGAGTTTTGACGGGATTGACGAAATCGCGGGCGGGGCGAAAGTGAAAACCTGTTTCCAAATCAATGACCATCGGTGTATTTTCCTGCAAATCAGTCGCGCTTTTCGCCCAGACGATTTGCCGTTTTTGTGGTTCGACGGGCAAATTAATTCCGGCGGTTTTCGCTAAATCTTTGGCGAACGCGCCGGTGCAGACGACGACGTTTTCGCATTCGATTACGCCTTTGTTGGTGGCGATTGATTTTACTTGTTCGTGTTTGGTTTCGATGGAGAAAACCTGCGTTTCAAATTCGATTTTCGCGCCGTTACGCAGAGCGTTTTTCGTAAATCCGTTCATTACGGCGAGCGGATTGATAAAACCGTCGTGTGCGCCGAAAGTTCCGCCGATGATGTCTTCGCAGTTGAGAATCGGGCAGATTTCCGCGATTGTTTTCGCGTCAACGATTTCAACGTCTTTTACGCCGAGCGACTTTTGTTTCTCGACGTTTCGCTTCAAATAATCGAAGCTTTTTTCGCTCGTAACAAAAAACAAGTAGCCGCGAGGTTCATAGCCACAGTCAAAACCGCAATTTGCAAAAAAATCTATCGAATAAAGCGACATCTCGATATTGATTTCGGTTTCAAACTGCGCCCGCACGCCGCCCGTCGCTTTGCCTGTCGAACCCAAACCTTGTTCGGCTTCGCGTTCTAAAATCAAAACATCTTTTGCGCCTTTTTCAGTCAAATGATACGCGACGCTCGCGCCGACGACACCGCCGCCGATAACTATGATTTCCGCTTTTTTCATCTATTCCGCGTTAAATACAGACGCTTTCATCACAAATTCGGGAACTTGAGGCTCGTCGGGCAGGATATTTTCTTTACCTTTGGCGATTGCCCAGCGATGCAGCCACGAAATTCCGTTGCGTTCCACGAAAGTATCGGGCAAGTTGTAGGCTTCGTCGGTCAGCGCGTTTTCCAGAGTAACGAATTGATATTTGCGTTTGGTCAGCGTTTTAGCGATGTCGTCAAAGTAATCCGAGTTAATGTAGTTGGCGTGAAGCAGTAAAATAAATTTAATTTCGCGCCCGAAAAGTTTGACTGATTGGCGTTCCCAGTAATCGAAGCATTTTTCAAAATAGGCAATGTAAGCCGCGCCGATTTGCTTCATCAGCTTTTTGTCGTTTTTGTCGAAGGCTCGGTCGTAAGCACTCGAAAAAATATAATCGGCATTGTCCATCGTAACCGGCGCAATCGTGTAATCGTGCTGTTTCAGAAATTGATTTAACTCATCCTTTATTTCCAAACTCAAGCCGGTGTGCAAATACGGATGACGAAAATACCGCATCTTTTTTCCTTTTTCGGCGAGTAATTCTTTAGTGATAATCTCGCCGCGCAGAATTTCATCCTCGTAATCCTTGAGGCTCGTCGCGCTCAAACTTTTATGAGAAAAAGTGTGATTGCCGAGTTCGAGATTGGCAGCGAGCCACGACCGCAGCAAATCAACCTGCGCTTCGTCGCGCTTTTCGCCGTTGTAAAGTTTGCCTTCATTGACGAACCCGATTGCCGGAACTTTTGCTTTGGTAATATGCGCGAGCAATTTTTTGGTAATTTCCTGCCGGTTTTTCAAATCCGGGCGCGTCGAAACAACCGGCAAATCGTCAATCGTGACGGCGATGAATCGTTCTGTTTTCTGCGCCTGAATGACGATTGGAAAAACGATGGCGGCAAAGAATATAAAAATTTTAAGTTTCATAATTCACTTCGCAAAAACCTGTGAAAAATCGGCAAACGATTTGAATTCGAGGGCGTTGCCGCTCGGATCGAGAAAAAACATCGTCGCCTGCTCGCCGACTTCGCCTTTGAAGCGGACTTTCGGTTCGATGACAAATTCGACATTGTATGATTTCAGTCGTTCCGCCAGTTTTTCCCATTCGTCGGGCGGCAAAACGATGCCGAAATGCGGCACGGGAACGTGGTCGGCATCAACTTCGTTTTTGTGCTGAATTCCGGTGGCTTCGGGCGCGAGATGCGCGACGATCTGATGTCCGAAAAGATTGAAATCAATCCATTCGGCAGAGCTTCTGCCTTCTTCACAGCCGAGAATTTCGCCATAAAATTTTCTTGACGATTCTAAATCATTCACGGGAAACGCCAAATGAAATAAATTGTTCATATAATTTTTTGCTGCTCTTTAACCCGAATTAAACTTTTGAAAATAATATCAAAATCATAATCCATAAAAGCGGGAAAAGCCATTTTTGAAGATTCGATTTTCATCTTCAAAATGGCTTTTGCGCTTGTTCTAATTTGTCCGTTTTTCGATTACGGGACGAAAACATTCGGTGTCGGTTTATCGTCGCCCGCGCCGAACGCGATGCCGGTGAATCCTGAAACTGAACGGTTTAAATACCAGGTTCCGTTTCTGAATACGGCAACATCGGCTTTACCGTCGCCGTCATAATCGGCGGCAACCGGCAAATCAGTTCCTAAACCGAACGCGACTCCGACAAATCCGGCTTGGCTTTGATTAAGATACCAAACACCATTTGAAGGACGGAACACGGCAACATCAACTTTGCCGTCGCCGTCGTAATCTGCCGGAACTAACTTGTCATTGGCATCGCCGAAAATAACCGCGCCGTAATTCATACGCGGATTGGTCGAAGTGTACCAGGTGCCGTTCGATGGGCGGAAGACAGCGAAATTCGCTTTGCCGTCGCCATCATAATCCGCCGGAACAGGTCGGTCGCCCGTCGTTCCGAGCGCGGTCGCTTCAAACTGATTGTCAACCAGATTTAGCGTGTACCAGTAACCGTTTGACGGACGGAAAACCGCGATTTCCGCTTTGCCGTCGCCGCTGTAATCAGCCGGAACGGGAATATCGTTGCCGTCGCCGAACGTAACGCCCGCGAATCCGGCGGAACTGCGCTGTAAATACCAGGTGCCGTTGCGAACGACCGCAACATCGGTTTTGCCGTCGCCGTCGTAGTCGGCTGGCACTAATTTATCGCCCGCCTGACCGAACGAAAATCCTGTAAATCCGGCGGTCGAACGATTCAAATACCACGCGCCGTTTGAAGGTCTGAACACCGAAACATCGGCGCGACCGTCGCCGTCGTAATCGAATTTCGTGCGAATCGAGGCAGCCGCCAGCGAGCCTTTCGCCAACTCGCCGAGATACGAAACGGCTAACTTCGTAAATTTCAGCGCGTTGTTGGCGTTGTTGCCGCTTTTATCCAAAGTGTCGTTTGCCGTGTGAATATACGGATTGTCCTGCGCGGTCGGCGTTATCAAAGCCTCGAACGGCATCGAAGCCGGATAGCCTCTAGTCGTCCACGAAGCGTGGTCGGAACAGCCGTAACCGCAGGTGTTGTCGGCAACCGCCAAAGTCGGCTGGTAAGTCGTGATCAGATTTTTGACGAATTGATTTTGCGCCGCGTTGGTGCGGTCAGTAATCATCACGATGTCGGCGGTCGAGCCTTTATAGTTCGTCATATCGAGCTGGAGAACGCCGACGACGTTGACCGCTCTCGTTTGATAATCCAAAGCAATCGCCGCCGAGCCGCGCAAACCGACTTCTTCCGCCGCGTAAGCCATAAATTTCACGGTGCGTTGCGGGCGGAAATTTTTGGCGACCATCACGCGAATCACTTCCGTCAAGCTCGCAATCCCCGAAGCGTCGTCGTCCGCTCCCGGCGCATTCGCCGTCGCGCTGCTCTGATTGATCGAATCCTGATGTCCGCCGAGAACGACGACTTCGTTCGGCAGAGTAGTTCCGGTGATCGTCATAATAACCGAAGGTTGCGGCGAAGTCGCGGTCGGATGCGTGAAAAATTCGACGGAAATATCGCTTTTGCCCGCCGCCATCTGCGTCCATTTATCTTTAATCCAGTTTGCCGAATTCGTTCCGCTCGTCTGGTTGTAGCGGCGATTCGGAAAGGCGGCGAGATCAATAATAGTCTGGCGAATCGGCTGTTCCTGAGTTTCGGCGAGCATCGGGTTGACCGCCGGCTGATTGTCAATCGTGTAGTCAACAAGGCGCGATTCGGTGTTGACGGCAGCGTCCGCATCAATCGCCCGCAACGCTTCGGCTTCGGTTTCGTGCGCGATGAATCCGGCGCATTTATGAAAATGCTCGTGCATTAGGGTCGAAAGTTTTTCCAGTTCGCCGTTCGTCGTTTTGACGACCGCGATGCCGTTTTTCACCGTCTGCACCGGCAGATTCAAAGTTCTGCCCGCCGCCTGTTCGTCGCTGACGACGGTTTGCAGTTCGCCCTGGTCAATCGAAATCCAAAACTCGATCAAATCGGCGCGGGTTTCGGTTCGATTAAAACTCAACGCGAAAACGCCGACGAGCGCGAAAATTGCCGCTAAAACAAAAAGATACGGTAAATTTTTTCTAATCATAAATTCTCCAAACTCTTAAAGAAACCGACAATCAAAAATTGAATCGAATAAAACAATTAAATAGTTAAATTTTTAAGGGATTTAAGTACGAATGAATGAACAACTATATAATGGCGGGCGGCAAGTTGACAATCCGCACCTCAAAATTTCGAGAAATTACCGGCAAATTATTTATCTGCCGGAATTTTTATAAACTTTTCGCCATCTGCCGAATCGCGCCGAGATGATATGCCGTGTGCGCGACGATGCCCATTGCGACGGTGATCGTGTCCAAACCCCAAACATCATTTTTTTCGAGCGTTTCGGTAGTTTTGCGGTAAATCTTTGAAAGATTTCCGCGCAAATCGTCCCATTCGTTTTCGCTGACTTTTGAAACGCGCCAACTTTGTTTGAAATCAATCACGCGCATATCGCGGTTCAGATAATTATCGAGCAGTTCGATGTAAAAACGGGCGTGTTCGCTGTGCGCGGCAATCGTTACGCCGTTGATTTCCGTCGAAGCCTGTTCCGCATTGAGAGTGCCGAGCGTCGAAAAAATCCCCGTGTCGTGCGACAAATAAACCTGCTCTTCCGCCGTCGGCATTCCTTCAAAAGTTTCTCTGAATAAAATCGAAAGTGCCGTCGTAAAATCTTCCTGATTGATTGTTTTCATTTTTTTATTGAACCGCTTTCATAATTTGTCGAATCGCGCCTAAATGATACGCCGTGTGCGCCAGAATTGCCACCGCTTCGCCGATATTGTCGTCGTTCCAACTTTCAATTCCGGCGAAAGTCCGCAGCACATTTTCGTAAGCCTTTCTGACCGCACCGCGTAAGGCTTCCCATTCCTCATCGTTCACTTCGTCAATCAGCCAGCTTTGTTCCCAGTTGACCGGCTCGGTTCTGCCTTTGATAAATTCGCACAGGCGGTCGAGATAAAATTTGAAATGTTCGGTGTGTGCGGCGATGGAAATACCGTTAATTTCCGTCGAAACCTGCACGGCGGAAAGTTTGTCGAGCGTCGGGAAAACGCCGATTTCCCGATCCAAGTACGCGCTCGGCTCGCCGACCGGAGAGCCTTCAAAAGTTTCGCGCAGGATAAACAAAACATTCTTCAAAAAGTCGTCATTGGCAATCATATTCTGATCCGTGTTCATCTGTGTTAATCTGTGGTTTCAAAAATTCTTTATGCTCGAAAACATCGAAAAATTCGTCGAAGCATTTGCCCAATCGCTCAACGATAAAACTTTCGTCAAAATGACTTTAGGCAATTATCGCGGAACGGACGCGCATTTGCAAAAATTGTTGATTCGCTTAGTTGAAACGAAAAAAGGGACGCGGCTTTTCTTTCTTTACCGGCAAGACACACGCGACACCGCGAAGAATTTCGATTTCACCGAAGGCGTTTCAAAAGTCAAAGAATATACCGGCACGGATTTTTTCAGCGGTCATCTTTTTACCTTAAACAACGACTTTCAACTCGACATCGGCAAAAAAGGCAAATCGCGCTTGAATACGGCTAAACCGACTTTCAAAACTCAGCCGGAAGCCGCGCACAACCGCGAAAAACAAACGCTCGTCAACCAAAACGCTTTTTATTTAAAGGCTCTCGGCATCACGACCGACAAAGGCGAAATCCGGGACAAGCAGCAGGACAAATGGCGGCAGATCAACCGCTTCGTCGAAACTCTCGGCAGTTTGATTGATAAATCGCCGCTCGCCGAAAGAACGGAACTAAACATCGTTGATATGGGCGCGGGCAAAGGTTATCTGACGTTTGCGGCTTACGATTATTTTACGAACACGCGAAATCTGAATGTCAAAATGACGGGCGTTGACACCAAATCCGAACTCGTCGGTTTGTGCAGCGACATCGCCAAAGCGTCGGAATTTGAAAACTTAAACTTCGTTCACGGCTGGATCGGCGATTATGAATTAAAAGACGTGGACGTGCTGATCGCCCTGCACGCCTGCAACACGGCGACCGACGACGCGATTTTCAAAGGCATTGCGGCAAACGTCGAACTCATCGTCGTCGCGCCGTGCTGTCATCAGGAAATTCGCCCGCAAATGAAAGCACCCGAATTTTTAAGCGGCATTTTCCGGCACGGCGTAATGCTCGAACGCGAAGCCGAAACCGTTACCGACGGCTTGCGCTCGCTGCTTTTGGAACGAAGCGGTTATGCAACCAAACTTTTTGAATTTATCGCTTCCGAACATACGCCGAAAAACAATATGCTCGTCGGTGTGCGACACGCGAAATCCGTTGACGCGGAAAAGTTAAGCGAACAGATAAAAGCGATCAAAGAGTTTTACGAAATTAAGGAACAGCGATTAGAGAATTTATTGTCAGAAAAATCAAGTGATTAATAATTTTCTATTTTGGAAATTTTTCGCTTGACAAGACATATAGACATCTGTCAATATGTCTAACTGTCGAGGTTATTATGGACGACAAGAGATTTCAAAAGGTAGCAAAAGCACTCGCCGATCCGCGACGGTTCGATATTTTTCAGACCATCGCCACCAACGAAGCGGGCGGCATTTGTTCGGGCAGCGTCTGCGAAACGGTTTCCGTTGCACAGGCGACCGTCTCGCATCATTTGAAGGAATTAACCGAAGCGGACTTGATTACGCCGAATTGTCAGGGACAATTTAAGTATTTTACGGCAAATCACGAAACGATGAACGAGTATATCGCCGAACTGCAAAAGCGATTGGGAATTTCAAAAGGTTAAAATTTTTTGACCGATATATAGATGATTGTATATATGCAGAAATATACAATCGCAGAAATAAAAAGAGAGAGGAAAAAACAATGAGCAAAAAAAACGAAAATAAAGTTTGGTTTATAACGGGCGCATCGAGTGGTTTTGGACGCGCGTTGGCGGAAGAAGTTTTGGCGAAAGGCGACCGCGTAGTGGCGACGGCGCGCAAGCCGGAAGTTTTGCAGGATTTGATCGAGCAATATCCCGACACGGCGCGGGCGGTCAAACTCGATGTTACGAATACGGAGGACGCGAAACATTCGGTGCGGGAAGCCGTCAGGGAATTCGGGCGCATTGACGTTTTGGTTAATAATGCCGGTTACGCGCTGGTCGGCGCGATTGAGGAGTCGAGCGACGAACAAATCAGGCAGCAGTTTGAGACGAACTTATTCGGCGTTTTGAATGTAACGCGCGAAGTTTTGCCCGTCCTGCGCGAGCAGAAAAGCGGTCATATCGTCAATATCGGTTCGGTGGTCGGAATTTCTGCGACACCTTCGATGGGCATTTATTCGGCGACGAAATTCGCGCTCGAAGGTTTGTCTGAAGCGTTGGCGGGCGAAGTCGCGCCGTTCGGAATCAAAACAATGATTGTCGAGCCGGGACCATATTCGACCAACGGTTTCGAAAGCGCGGTTTTCGCCGAAAGTCCGCTGCCGGAGGCGTATCTTTCGACCGAGCAGCTTACCGAATCTTTTCAGGAATTTAAGAATATCGCGGGCGATCCGGTGAAAGCCGTGCGCGTCATCATCGAAGCCGTCGAAGCGGAAAATCCGCCGTTTCGTCTGCCATTGGGATTGTTCGCTTATGAAGGAATCGAAGCCAAGCTCGAACAGGTGAAACAGGAAATTTCCGACTGGCGCGAACGAGCGATTCAAACAAATTTTGATACCGCCGCAACTGCCTGATAGATGAAATTTATGAAAGCGAACCGCTTTAAGGCAGGTTAAAGCGGTTCGCTTAATTTTTTCAAAGAATGGAGGAAAGATAAATGAGTTGTGATGTGATGGAAATCAGCGAGAGCAAAGATTTGCCGCTGCTCGCCGGAACTTTTCGGTTTCTGGCAGGTTTGTTAATGATGTTTTTCGGGCTTTTCGTCGGATTGTTTTCCGATGTTCCCGGACACGGTTTGGGATTTTTCTTTTTCTTCGGTTCGCCTTTTGTGATATTCACCGATAGAAAAGGCTTTATGGAATAATTTTTCAGATTGAAAATTTCCCTAAAACAGAAAGGAGAATGAAATCAAAATTGATTTCATTCTCCTTTCTGTTTTCATTTGAATCATCGGGAAAGATTAAGTTTTTCGCGCAGAGCGAGTTTTTCGACTTCGCTCAAAGTCGCCGCCGAACCGTCGCCGAGCGTCGTTAAAGTCAAAGCGGAATTGGCAACGCCGCAGTTCAGAGCGAACTCGATTCCCTTTTCACCCAAAAGTCCGTAAATCAAACCCGCCGCAAAAGCGTCGCCGCTGCCGACACGATCCGTAACTTCCAAATCGGCGTAATCGGCGGCTTTGAAAACTTTTTCGTCCGCGTAACAAACCGCACTCAAACTGTGGCGCGAAGCCGAATGAACATCGCGCAAAGTCGTCGCAGCGATGTGCAGATTCGGGAAATTTTTAATTAAATCTTTCGCCGCTTTTTCAAAATCACTTTCATTGTAATTTGAAAAACTCGCGTGAAAATTTTCCACGCCGAAGACGACATCGGCGAACGGCAAAAGCTGATGATTGAGTTCGTTTGCCGCGTCGCGCCCGCCGCGATCCTGCCACAAAGAATCGCGGTAATTTAAATCATAAGAAACAATCGCGCCGCTTTCTTTAGCTTTTTGCATTGCTTCAAGCGTAACGTCAGGCGTGGTGTCGGAAAGTCCGGCGAAAATTCCGCCCGTGTGAAACCAGCGCGTTCCTTTTTCAGTGAAAATCTTTTGCCAATCAACATCGCCGGTCGTCAGTTGTGAAACAGCCGTGTTGCCGCGATCCGAACAGCCGACGGGCGAACGCAAGCCGAAGCCGCGTTCGATAAAGTACATTCCATTGCGCGTCCGACGGCTGATGCCGTCGGTTTCGCGCCAGAGAATCTGCGACGAATCAACGCCGCCCTGCCAGATTAAATCTTCGATGAGCCGCCCGATTTGATTATCGGCGAGCGCAGTCAAGACTGCCGCGTCGAGGCGGAAAACTTTGCTCAAACTGCGGGCGACGTTGTATTCGCCGCCGCCTTCCCAGACGCGGAAAGAGCGCGTGTTATGAATCCGGTCGTTTTCCGGGTCGAAACGCAGCATCACTTCGCCCATCGAAACGAAATCCCAACGGCATTCATTTTTCGGTTTTATATTTATCACTCGGAAAGATTAACAAATCCGAATTCCTAAATTCAAAATCCGATTTAATTTTTTATAAATAATCGGGCAAAATGAGTTTATGGATAAATCAAAAGTTCTGGAAACTATCAAACGCGAAAAGCTCGTTCCGGTTATTCGCACGAATTCGACGGACGATGCGCGGACGGCAATCGAGGTTTTATCAAACTGCGGAATTAAAGTTTTTGAAGTTACGATGACCGTGCCGAACGCGGTCGAACTGATCGCCGAATTAAAAAATATGGACGACGTTTTGATCGGCGCGGGAACGGTTTTGGATCGGGCAACCGCCGAAAAATGCGTCGCGGCGGGCGCGAAATTTATCGTCGCTCCGGCTTTCAACGCGGAAACCGTAAAGTTCTGCCGCGAAAACGAAATCGCCGTGATGCCGGGAACACTGACACCAACCGAAGTGCTGACGGCGCATAACGCGGGCGCGGACTGCGTGAAGGTTTTTCCGTGCGACGTGATGGGCGGCGCGAAATATCTGAAAACTTTGAAGACGCTTTTTCCGCTGATCGAAATGATGCCGACCGGCGGCGTTTCGTGTGAAACCATCGCCGATTTTTTCGCGGCGGGCGCAATCGCCGTCGGTGTCGGCACGGATTTGGTTGATGTCAAAGCGATGCGCGAAGGAAATCTGCAAGCCGTCGCCGACAAAGCGCAAAGATATTTGGAAATCGTGAAAAACATTTGAAGCCTGTGCATAATTCAAAGGCGATATTTATCAGAACGCTCCAAGTCAGAACCGCCTGCGTGAGCGGGCGGGTTTGCCGCAGTACAAGAACCCGCCCGCTCACGCAGGCGGTTGTGACACGCTCTCGAAATTAATCCGAACATTTTTAATGTAAAGTATTGAGCCTGACTGTCAGGCGATGTTTTGCAAGGTAAATTACACTTAATGTTGTTACCCCATTTGTCCGAACTGTACGAAAATTTCATCGCCGCCGAAATAAAAAACGATTGTTTCGTCTCGGTGGTCGTGCCGGTTCGTAACGAAGCCGACCACTTACAATCGGCTTTAAATTCCTTCACGCGGCAGATTGATTTTACCCACCGACCGCTCAACCCGAATCTCTTTGAAATAATAATTTTCGCCAATAACTGCTGCGATACATCTGCCGTCATCGCCCGTCAATGGCGCGGGCGTAATCCGTTGCTGAATGTTCACGTCATCGAAACCGATTTACCGCCGGAACATTCAAACATCGGTTACGTCCGGCGCGTTTTGATGAACGAAGCCGAGCGGCGTTTGCGAAAAAACAAATTTCAGGCAGGAATTATAATGACGACCGACGGCGATACCCGCGTTGCGCCAAATTGGATTGCGGCGAATATGCGCGAAATTAAAAACGGCGCGGATGCCGTCGGCGGGCGAATTTTAATCAATCCGGCGGAGATTAAAATGATGCCCGTGAAAACGAAACGGTTTCATTTGCTCGACACTGGTTATCGTCTGGCGGCGGCGGAACTCGAAGCGCGGCTCGACTATGTTTCGCACGATTATCTGCCGCGCCATCACCAACATTTTAACGGCAGTTTCGCCGTTACGACGGACGCTTTTAGACGCGCCGGCGGCATTCCAGACGTGCGCTGTTTGGAAGATGTCGCTTTTTATCAATCACTTTTGCGCGTTGATGCAAAGTTTCGACACAGCCCATTCGTGCGCGTCGAAACTTCCGCCCGCCGTTCGGGTCGCACCGAATCGGGATTGTCCACGCAAATCAACGAATGGACGATTATGGGCGAAAACGCCGACGATTATTACGTCGAAAGTGCAAAGGCGATCAGCAAAAGAATTGGTTTGCGAAATCGTTTGCGAAGACTGCGGCAGAACGGCGCGAAAATTTTTAACGATGAAGTTTCCGCGCTCGCCGAGCAGTTATTCGTTTCCGAAAGTTTTTTACAGACCGAATTTGAACGCCCGCAAACATTCGGCGCGATGTTTGAAAAAATCGAGCGCGAACAATCAAATCTCGGCGAATGGGCGAAAAGAAATCCGCTCGTAACCATCGAACAATCGTTGTTTGATTTGCGGCAAATTTTAGAGCGACTGCGCCGCGAACAGCTTCAAAATCATTACAGTTTTTCCCAAACGTCGAGCCGATAATCGGCGGTGCGCTCGGCTGCCAGATGTTTTAATTTTCCGTCGGCAAACGCCGCAAAAGAATCGTGAACCGCATCGCCCGTCTGCGGATAATCTTCGACGAAATGCGTCCAGTGAACGAGAATTACATTGCCTTTTGGTTTGAGCAAATCGAATATTTTACCCTGCGCCGTCTGCCAATCTTCGACGCTCAAATAATAACCGACTTCCGAAACGACGATTAAATCGAAATTTCCGGCGGGCGCGTCAAGCGGAAACTGCATTAGTTTCAATTCCACATTCGGTAAATTCTCGCACCGCCAACGCGCCTGTTCAAGAGCTTTTTCGCTGACATCAACCGCCAAAAGCCGTTCGCATTTTTTCGCCAACTGCGTCGTCAAAACGCCGATTGAACAGCCGATTTCAAACGCCGATTCGTAAGTTTCACCAAGCAGAGCGGCGACGGTCGCAGCGTATTTGGCGGCTTCGTATTCGCTCGAAGTGAAATTCCAGGGGTCGTCGTTCGCCTCATAAACCGTTTCAAAGTATTCGGGCGCGAGCGACTTTTTTTCGTTTTCGGTCATTTTATTTCTTCCAAATAGATTTCAAACGGCGCGGCGAAATGCGCCAAAACTTCCGGCGAAAGACGAAAACCGTTTGCATCGTCGTCAATTAAATCGGTCGTCTGCGATTGATGAGCGTGAATCGCTTTTTGTTTGCGTTCAAGAATTTCAGCAATGTCCAATCGCCAGATTTTAATTTCGTTTTCGTCGGGCAAATCCGCCGCATCCGCCATTTCCCAGAGCCAAATCGGATATTCCAGCAGGCGAAATTTATTTTCGCAAAAATCATTTACTGTCTGAAAAATCTCAAACGTCGCGCGGTGGTCGGGATGCGGATCGCGCCGCCACGGGACAAGAATTGTTTCAGGAGAATTCTCCGATAAAAACTCTTTGATTGTTTCCACCGCCGCCGCAAAATCCGGCGCGTTTTCGCCCGGAACGCTGCGGTCTTGAAAGCGTAAAAATTTTACTTTGTTTGCCGAAACTCCGAGAACTTCGAGCGCGGCGAGCATTTCCGTTTCGCGTAAATCGCGCAGTTTTTTCGGCGGGAATTTTACGGAATTCGGATGCGAAAGCGTGCCGTCGCTCATCGTCAAAACGCCGACTTCCCTTTCGTATTTCCGCAACAGCGCGATTGCGCCGCCGCAACCCAAAGATTCGTCGTCCGGGTGCGGCGCGACGACGAGCGTTTTGCCCCAACTCAAAACTGTTTCGGGTTTTTGTAATTCGATTTTCGAGAAATTGGTGAATGGCTTTACTGCTGAATTATTCATTGTCGCTGTGCCATATTTTGGCGTTCGGAACGTCGTTTTCCAAAACGTATTTGCCGATTTCAACCAGCGTCGCGTCGGGCGCGGCTTGGCGCAGATACATCGTCAAATCGCGGATGATGCGTTCAAAATGCAGCGGCTTCAAAAGCCCGCGACTGCCGATTGAGCGCGTCGTGGCGACGATTGCGTCCTGACAGATGCGTTCGATGATCGTTCGCATCATCCCGGCGTAATTGAGGATTTTTCCGAGTTTTTCCTGATTTTTGTCGCGCAGAAACTCATCGAAAATCCGCGCCGCTTTCTCCAGAAATAAATTTCCGCTTTCGATGGCGATGGCGGTTTCGCCTGCCCGCATTTGTTGGAAAGCATCGTCGGTGCGTTTCAAATCGCGCAGAAATTTCCCGGTCAAATCTAAAAGAGATTCAGCCGCGCCGAGTTGGACGGCGGCGAAACGAATCGCGCCGCCGCTGAAAAACGGTTGGCGGTAATAGTCGTCTCGTGCGCCGATAATTTCGTTTTCGGTGATTTCAACGCCCGTCAAATCAATACGAAAACTGCGCGACGACTGCATTCCCAACGGCTTCCAAAATGAAGCGTCAATTTTTGTTTCTACCGTCTCCAGAGGCACGACGAACATTTGCCAGCCGCCGTCGGGCGTTCTGCCCGTAACAATCGGTCGGTTCACATAGCCGATGCCGGAAGCGAAAGTTTTCGCGCCTTCCAAACGAAATTTTCCGTTTCCGAGCGGAAAGATTTTCACGCCGTCGCCCGCTTCGGTGTTCCACACGCCGAAAATGTGATTTCCGCTGACGGCATCTTTGGAAAATCTTTCGATCTGTTTTTCGGTTCCGTATTCGTTTATCAACTGCGCGGCGTTGAAATGTCCTTCGTAGATGCGCCCGACGACGAGATTGCCGCTGCCGAAAGTTTTCAGCAAAGACAATAATTCAAACGTCGTCGCATTTTCGATGCCGAGTCCCGCGCCGCCATACTTGCGCGGAAAGACGGCTTTGAGCAATCCGGTTTCGGCTAATTTCGCAAAAGTTTCGGCGGGAAAAGATTCGGGATTGTCGGTCAGCGCGGCTTCCGCCAGAACGTCGGCGGAAAGCTCGGCAGCAATGTTTAGAAGTTCGGAAATCGAATTTTCGTCGGCAGAAAATTTTGTCTGTAACCCGCTTGTCATCATAATTTCACCTTAAATGTAAAAACCCCAATTTGCCTAATTGCCGGATTATTTGCCTGCCGCCGCGCTCTTTAAAGAATCCGTCTGCCGGCGGATTTCTTCCGCCAGCGGCTCGTAAATTTCACGTTCCCCGCGTTCGTTCGGATAACACCAAAGTCCGTTTTTGCAATGACGGTCGTCGTCCCAGCCCGGATGATTGACTATCGGGTAGAGGCAAATTCCCAAAACCGGCACGCCTTTTTCAATCGCCGTTTTGACCTCATCGCAAACGTATCGAAACCACCCGGCGCGTTCGTCGTCTTCGATGCCGGTTTCGGCGATGAACAGCGGCAGACGATGCCGCTCGTAAAATTCACAGAGCATTTCGCTGAACGGTTTATAATCACGAGTTTCGCGCTGCACGCGCCTGCCCGAAGGATGTCGCCATTGGTTTTGCGAATAAAAATTAACGCCGATTGCGTCTATGATTTTCGCGCTGCCGCCGATTTCCGGCTCGACCGTGCCGAGCAGCATATCGAGCGCGTGAAACTGCGCGTTGTGAAAATTACGCGCGTGAACTTTGTTTTCAGGATTTTTGCCCGACGGAATGACGTTGACAATCGGGTCGGTTTGAATCAGAACGGCGTGCGGCGCGATTTTCTTAATCGCTTGCGCGGCGGCGATTGAGGCTTTGACAAGCTGACGTTTTACATCGTCGCCGCGCCCTTTTAGAAACGGGTGCCACCAGCCGACTTCGCCCGCAATCCACGCGAAAAACGAAATCTCGTTGGCAAGGCACAAATACGGCGTTTCGATTTTTTCACCGATTAAAAGCTCTGTGAATTTTCCGGCGAAAGCGGCGAAACGCGACGGAAATTCCGCGCTCATCAAATCCAAATCGTCCGGGTAGCCGTAATGAAATAAATCCCAGATAACCTGTATATTTGCTTCTCGTGCAGCGCGAATTTGCGACATCGCATTCGAAAAATCGTATTCGTACGGCGACGTTTCGATCAAGTGCCAGCGAATGCCGTCGCGGGCGACTCGCATTCCGATTTCAATCAATCGTTCGTAATCGCGTAAGGCAAATCGGTCGTGGTGTGTGGCGCGGATTAAATCGAGGCGTTTGCCGTCGCCGCGCCGATGGGTCGAGCATTCAAAGCCGCCCATTAGGAAACTTTGAAACAGATTTTTTTCCGGCATTTTCAAATTTTAGCGTTTTGCAGATATTTGTCGAAATCGTGTTTGATAGTGTCGTAACATTCACACGCGGCGTTTTTTAATCCTTCGCGGTCGAGAATCGAAATCAGTCCGCGATTGTAGCTGATAAGTTTTTTGTTTTGCAGTTCGCCGGTATGTTTACTCAAACTCGGACGATGTACGCCGAGCATCAACGCGATAAATTCCTGTGTCAGTTTGAGTTCGTCGGTCGCCGCCCGTTCGTGAAACATCAAAAGCCAGCGCGCCAGACGATTTTTGATCGGGTGATAGCACAGACAAACGGAATTCTGCCCGATTTGCGTGATAAAGGCGTAAAGATAACGCAAAACAAGCGCGGAAAATTTCTGGTCGCCGCCGAAAAAAGTTCTGAATGCTTCCGTTTTCATTCGGAATCCGACACCGCCCAACTGCACCATCGCTTCACGCGGCGAACAGTTTTCGCCGAGAACGATTTCAATGCCCGAAAAACCTTCTTTGCCGACGATTCCCGTTTCGACACCGCTGCCGTTCTGTAATTGCGTAACCACGGAGATAATGCTCGTTTCAGGAAAATAAACGTATTTTATATCCTCGTAAGGCTGATAAATTTCCATTCCCAGAGGCATTGCGACTGATTCAAGACAATTTTCGATTTTCCGCCGCGTGTCAGTCGGCAGATTTCTTAAAAACAAATTTCGACGTTCTAAAGGCGAATGATTGTCCATTTTGATTTTCCTCGAATGCAATTTAATAAAATTATCACAAAAATCAATCTCCTCAATGTTTGATAGGTTACAGATAATAATTACAAAAAAGCTGTACGATTACGAAATGCCGCAAGTTAGATGTAAGGTCGTATGCCGGGACAACTTTAGCCAAAGTGTTTCATTTTTGCAAAAGTTTTCTTTAGATGAAACTGATTAGCGAAGGATTGTATCGCCAAATCACAAACAGAGGAAAACATTTGCCGGTATTTGAATAGAATTTATGACAGCAAGCCAAAACAACCAGTCGGCGAACGCGCCGCAGATTCAGCTTTATGATTTAGTGTGCCTTTCGCATTTGCGCTGGGATTTCGTTTATCAGCGTCCGCAGCATCTGATGAGCCGTTTTGCTAAAGAACGGCGAGTTTTTTTCGTCGAAGAACCGATTATCAACGATGACGAAACGCATCTTTCAATCGGCGAACGTGAGAAGAATTTGTTCGTCGTCGTGCCGCATTTGAACCGCGCCGAAGTTGAAACGCGAACCGTCGAAGTTTTAATGAAAGACGCGCTCGACGAATTGTTCGCGCAGTCGGCGATTGAAGATTTCGTATTCTGGTATTACACGCCGATGGCTTTCGGTTTCAGCCGGAATTTCAATCCGAAAGCGATTGTGTTCGATTGTATGGACGAGCTTTCGATGTTCAAATTCGCGCCGCCCGCGCTGATTGAAAACGAAGCGAAACTTTTCCGTAAAGCCGATCTGGTTTTCACCGGCGGGCAAAGTTTATACGAAGCCAAACGCGACCGTCATCCGAATGTTCAGGCTTTTCCTTCGAGCATTGACGCGAAACATTTTAATAAAGCGCGAAACATCAGCGAATCGCCGTTCGACCAAGCCGCGATTCCGAATCCCCGACTCGGTTATATCGGTGTCATTGACGAAAGAATAGATTTGAATTTAATCAAAGAAATCGCTGAGAAACGAAGCGAATGGCAAATCATAATGATCGGTCCGGTCGTCAAAATCAGCGAGGACGATTTGCCGCGCCGTGCGAATATTCATTATCTCGGAATGAAAAATTATGACGAACTGCCCGCTTATATCGCCGGTTGGTTGGTCGCTTTGATGCCGTTTGCGATTAACGATTCGACGCGCTTTATCAGCCCGACGAAAACGCCCGAATATCTCGCCGCCGGAAAGCCGGTCGTGTCAACCGCGATTCGTGATGTCGTGCGTCCTTACGGTGAAAACAATCTGGTTGAAATTGCCGACACGAGCGATGAATTCATTGCGGCGGCGGAAAAGTTGATGAATGAGAACCGCCACGAAAAACTGGCGGCGGTTGATGAATTTTTAGCCCAAAATTCCTGGGATAAAACCTGGAGAAAAATGTCCGACTTAATTGAAAAAGCCGTCGGTGAAAATAACGCGGTAACGGCGCATTCAGGGGCATAAAATTTGCTTTGGCGAATTTTGATTTTAATTAAAAATTACGAACAAGGGGAAGAAAACAGATGTTTGATTATCTGATAGTAGGAGCGGGTTTTGCCGGCAGTGTGCTGGCGGAAAGATTGGCAAACGGTTCTGACAAAAAAGTTTTGATTTGCGACAAGCGTCCGCATATTGCCGGTAACGCTTACGATTGTTACGACGATGCGGGCGTTTTGATTCATAAATACGGACCGCATATTTTTCATACGAATTCTAAGGAAGTGTTCGATTATCTTTCGCGCTTTACCGAATGGCGCAGTTACGAACACCGCGTTCTCGCATCAGTTGACGGAATGCTCGTGCCGATTCCGATTAATCTCGACACGATCAATAAACTTTACAGCCTGAATTTAACTTCGTTTGAAGTCAAAGAATTTCTGGAAAAAGTTCGTGAAAAACGCGACGTTCTCCGCACGTCGGAAGATGTCGTCATCAACGCGGTCGGCAAGGAATTATACGAAAAGTTTTTCCGCAACTACACGCGCAAACAATGGGGCTTAGACCCTTCTGAACTCGACGCTTCGGTAACGGCTCGCGTTCCGACCAGAACGACGCGCGACGACCGTTATTTTACCGACAGCTTTCAGGCGATGCCGAAACACGGCTATACCAGAATGTTCGAGAAGATGCTCGACAGCCCGAACATCAAAATTATGCTCAACTGCGATTACCGCGAAATCGTCAAAGAATTTCCGTTCCGCGAGATGATTTACACCGGACCGATTGACGAATTTTTCGATTATCGTTACGGGAAACTGCCGTATCGCTCGCTCGAATTCAAACACGAAACGTACGACGGAGAAAAATTTCAAACCGCGCCGGTCGTCAATTATCCGAACGAACAGCCGTTCACACGCATCACGGAATTTAAATATCTGACCGGGCAGGATCATAAAAAAACGAGCGTCGTTTATGAATACCCGCAAGCCGAAGGCGACCCGTATTATCCGGTTCCGCGCCCGGAAAATGCCGAACTTTACAATCGTTATCGCGTTTTAGCCGAAGCGCGTTCGGACGTGCATTTCGTCGGGCGGCTGGCGACTTACAAATACTACAATATGGATCAAATCGTCGCGCAGAGTTTGACCGAATACGGCAAAATCGCCGGTATGAAACGCAAGGAAGCGACGACGCTGGTTCTGAAGAAAATTCCGGCGATTACGGCGACTCACTACGCCAACGGAAACGCCGCTCACGCCGCCAAAGCCGGAAACGGAATTTAATCGGCAAGCTCAAATTGTACGAAAAAAGGAATCGCTTGAATCAAGTGATTCCTTTTTCGTTTTAAACATAAAAAAGGCGCATCGTCTCCCCCCAAAAGAAACGGTGCGCCGAGGGCTATTCGCCGAAAAAGAGAATCTCTATCTTAAAAGTTGAAAAGTTACGCTGCGCGTCAGCGGATTGACCGTAAAGCGCACGGCGCGAACGATTCCCGTAATACTGCCGCCGCTCGTCGTGCCGCCGTTTGCCGTCTGCGTTCCGGCGTTGGCATTCGGCGAATTGTTCGGCAGCAGTTGTTTGCTGACGATGCTGTAAGTCGAAGGTCCGTTGGCGAAGCCTTTGACGCGCAGGAAATAGGTCGTGTTCGGCGTAACCGAAGCCGAAACGTGTTCGGCGGCGGTCGCTCCGGCGGAAGTCGCAATCACCTGACCGTTTGCATCGAGCAGATCGAAATCCAGATCAACCGCCGTTGCCGAACTCAGAGTCGCGTCCAAAAACAGCGCGTCGGATTTGGTCGTTACCGGAATGTCGTCCCAGGTGATTCCTTTGAAAGCCGGGTCGCCCCACGTCGCGCTCGCACCGCCGGTTGCCGTCGGATCGCCTGCCACTAAAGTTCCCGTTTTGGTTTCCGAGAAAACCGAATACGTTACCGGCGCGGGCGGATTGCCCGTTCCGTCGCCGTTTTGTGAACCCGTTCCAATCGTCGAACTTTCAAAAGCATTGCCGGTGATTTTCGCGTCGAAGCTGAAAATCTGCGCCGCCGGATCGTTGAATTCCAGACGTTTGGCGGCGGAAGTCGCGCCGAATGCGAGCGTTTGATTGTATAAAAATCCGTTCGCGCCGCTGTCGCCGTTTTTCACCGAAACGGTCGGGTTGGAAATGCTCGTGATTTCAAATTTGATCGGTGCGTAGATTGTTTTGTCACTTGATAACGCGCCGCGAGCGTTGGTTAATTTGTTGTCGAACGCCATCACGCCGTTCGTGAAAGTGATGTTTGAAATCGCCGTGTCAACCTGCGCGGTCAAATCCTGCGCGACTTTATTGGCGCGGCTGGCTCCGCTCAGATTTGAAAAGCCTAATTGCCCGCTGTCGTTTTTGCCGATGGCGCGAACGACGTATTCGCTGTCGAAAAGATTGTTCAAACCTTCGGGCGCGAAAACTTCGTGAACTGCGCCTTTATCTTCGTAGGAAAGTTGATTGCCGCTGACGAAGGCAACGTGGCGGAAGCCGGTCGTAGTCGCGTCGCCGTCGGCGAATTCGCGTCTGCCGTTCGGCTGGCGGACGTTTTCAAATCCGATTTTGCGTTTCAGAACTTCATAAGAAACTGTACCCGAAACGCCGTTCCAGCTAACCTTCAAACTGCGCGGCGAAGCGGCTTCAAGGCGAATGTTTGAAGGAACACCCGGCGCGGCTTGATTACCGGCGAAGTCTGTTACCTGCGTGGAAATCGTCGCTCTGCCGCCCGTTACTTCGAGCGCGGCAACGCCCATTTCGTGCGCCGCGAAGATTTGTTCGATCATCGCGCGGTTTTTTCCGGGCGCGGTCGGCTCGCTCGTGTCCGACGAATAAAGCATCTGGTCGGCGACGATCATCGCGTCACGGGCTTTGACCATCGTGTCCGGCGCGGTCGTGCCTAAAACATACATCGAACCTAAAAAGTCGCGTTCAAAAATGTTCGTTCCCTGCGTGATAACTTTCTGCGCCAGACCGTCTTTCGGCTGCGGGCGTTTGAAGGTCGAGGCGTTCGGGTAAACGCGATTCATCATTTCGCGGATGTCCCACATCGTTGACATATAAACTTCGCCGTCATAATGCTCTTCAAAAGTCGGTGCGCCGGTCGTGCGGTCAATCAAAGTTCCGATGTCGCCGTATTTTAAGGTCGAACGCGCACTGCGGATATAGGCAACCGAATTCGGGTCGCGCCCTAAATCGCGGAAGCGTTGGCGATAGCCTTTCGCATTGACGACGTAATCGCCGATGGAAGAGTTATCGGTAATCGTGAACGCCCACATATCGGCTTGCCCTTCGTTTAGCGCGCCGCCTTCGGGTTCACCTTCGAGACCGGCAATCGGCGAAGTGATGGCGTGCATTCCTTCGTGATACGGCACAGTGCCTTCGAGTGCCAAGTCGTTGAAGAAAAATCCGTGTCCGTAGGAAGTCGGATTAGCAACGACGGGCGATTTCGTCGCGGTCAAACCTTCAATGATGCTCGTTACGTTAAGCGCGAAAGCATTGTCGAGACCTAAAACTTTATCCTTCAAATTCGGATCGGTCGGGCTGGGCAATGTTCCGCCCGCCGCGTCTAACGCTAAATAGATATTCGGGATGTGAACGGTCGCCGGCAGCGGAATTGTTTTGTTCGGGTAATCATCCGGGAAATCGCCCGTTCCGAAATTCGCGCGGTCGCCCGCGACGTGCAGGTAATCAACGTATTCGACCAAATAAGTAACGAAGAAAAACGAGTTGATTTCGTCCTGATGTTCCGCCGGTTCAGCGTATTGATCCTGCTCGTTGGTGCGGGCTTCAAAGCCGGTCGGATTATCGGCGCGGAAATGCCACGTTCCGAGCGCGGCTTGCGCGAACGGCTGTTTCGTCGCCAAAGCGTTGTTGACAAGGGCGTGCGTGCCGGTCAAAGTTCCGTTCAATCCGGTTACACGGTTTTGCGCGTCGAACGAACGAAGCGTAACGCGCTCCTGTCCGCACGGCGTACCGTTGCAGTTGCTGATAATCGCCTGATCTTTCAATTCGTCCGTGATCGTCGGATATTTCGGATAAACGTCAGCCGTCATCGGTGCCTGCTGGAAATCAACGAAATCTTTGCGGGCGACGAGTTCGCCGGTGTGCGCGTCAATCGAAACTAAATAAAGTCCGAACGGATTGGTCGAAAACTTAGCGACTTTCCAAACGAGACGATAACCGCTCGCCGTCGGATAAATTCCCAACTGCGGCTGCAAGTTGCTGACCGCGCTCGCCTGCTGCGTCAAATTACTCAAGCCGGTTTGCAGAAGATTCGAGATATGCGCGGGCAGATTAACCTGAAACTGATTCAAATCGGCGGCGGCGAGATTGACCGCTTGGTCGGCGGAAAGCGTCGGCTGCGTGTTCACCGTAACATTACGGAAAAACGGACCCGAAGCCATAATCACCTGTTTGTTAGCGTTCATCACGATACCGATGCCGCCGTCTTTGACGGGAATATCGTTGAAAGTCTGTTGGAAACGAATCAAAAACCCGCCCAATGCAGCGCGGCTCGAAAAAACTCGCAGACTGTTGATGTCGGCGACACCGAACAAGGCGGCGTTCTGCGAAACGAACGCTTTGCCCGCTTCTTCCGGCGTTCCCGAAAACGGCTGGCTGGCGAAATCGTAAATCATATCGGGCGAACCGCTGAAATTGTTAAAGCGGAAAGTCGCGTTCGGCGAATTGTTCGCCATTTTGAAAGCGTTCAGCGCGGCAATCTGCTCGCCCGTCGCCTGACGCAAATTGCCGACGTTTGCCGTTTGGTTATAATCGAAATCCGCCGCCGGTTTGCGATACAACTGTTCCAAAGCCGCATTCGTATTTGTTGCCGCTTCCGATTTATCGGACGACATCCAAAATCCGGCGGCGATCACCGCTAAAACTAATAACGTGGTAAAAACTTTTACCGTAAAGACTCTCGTTGATTCGTTCGTTTCCCGCTTCATTTTCTTCCTCTGCTCCTAAATTTTTAATTGGATTAACTCCTGATGTTTTAACTTTATCGCCCGACGCTTGAGAAAGACTTAACTGCCCGTAAAATCGGACTTTTGGCGAACTTGAGGCGAACTTGAGAATGCAGAAACACGCCGTTCCAAGTCCACGCTTCAGCGTGTCGCCCGCCAGCGAAGCGCGGCGGACTTTGGTCAAACTGAAGTTTGAACTCATAACGAAAAAAAAGCGCGGCAGTCGAAATTGATTTCGACTGCCGCGCATCTGGTGGTCTGCCAGGGAAAATGACTAACCGCCGATGACGAACAACTGGTGAAACAAATTAAGTTTGCCTGCCAGTTTGCCGCGTGTAACGGTCGTGTTCGGCTCGAATCTCGGTCCGGGCAGTACTTGATACTGCCCGTTGCCGAGATTGCGGACTTCCGCCGGGAACGCTTCAAACAAACCGTTGTTGATGGCGATTTGGACGTAGCCTCGTAAGTTCGCGGGAATCTGCGCGTTATCCGAAAGCGTCGCGCCATTGTAGGTTACGTTGGAATTCGCCAACGCTTTGGCTTCCGCGTCGTGTCCGAGTGCGCGAACGAAGGCAACCGCTATATCGAGCCGGTTGACCGTGCCGTTCGGATTGAACGACGCGCCCGTCGCCGACATCAAGCCTTTCGGAATGAAATCGAAATCGCGCAGGGTTGAACCGTTCGCGGTAACGGCTTCGGCGATTCTCGCCAAATCGCCCGAAACGTCGGTGAATTTCGCCGTCGCGCCCGCCGTCTGGCGAAGCGAGGCGTTGGAAACCAAAGTTCGTGCGAAATCGGCGCGGATGACAACCGCGTCCGGTCGGAAGCTGCCGTCGGCGTAAGTATCAATCAAGCGCGATTTGATCGCCGTTTCGATTGACGTTTGATCGCCGTGTCCGTTGATGTCGGCGATATTCGGCAGAATGTATTTGATCTGCGTAACCGTGCCGTCAACCGTTCCCGGCAGAGCGATCTGCGTCGGCGAAGAAACCGGAGCCGCCGCCAAACCGCTTGCGCCGCGCACTTCTAAAGTCCACGTTCCGGCTTCGGGATTCTGCACGACGACTTGCCGCGCCAGCGAACCGATGACCGGCAAATCTAATGCGCTCGAATATCGAACGCCGCTCGGCGATGTCAGCCGCAAACCGACGACGTTGCCCAAACCCGAACCAATCGCGTCGTCAACGGTCGCAAACACATCGAGAACATTCATTCCCTGATTAACGGTAAATGTTTTAGCGTTCGTCGAAGTCGGACCCGACAATGCCGGGTTGAAATCAATGTGAAACGCCTGCTGCGCCGGTCGCTCTTCGCCGAAAATCGTGTTGAAAGTTTCGTTCTGGAAGTTCGCGTAATTGCGCGAGCGATTGAAAACCTTGTCAACAGCGGCGTAAGCGTTCAAGTAACCCGCGCCGACTTCCCAATCGGCGCGTCCCGGCATTTTCGTCGCGGTCGAAGTCAAAATTTCTCTGATGTCGTCGGGCGAAAGCGTCGGATCAGCGTCCAGCATCAGCGCGATGGTTCCGGCGACGAACGGCGTTGCCATCGAAGTTCCCGAAATCTGCGTGTAGAACGGAATCATTCCCGGCGCGAGTTCCGCGTCGTCGGTCAAACCGTTCGCCGTGATGTTGGAAGTCGAGCGCGTCGAAACGATTGCCGCCGAAAAGCGCGAAGCGTTCGATTCAAAAGCGCGTCCCGTTCCCGGCGCGGTGATCGTCGGCGCGTCGAAATCATCAAGCGGGTCTTCATTTGCCAGACGTTCTTCGCGCGGCGTTCCGCGTGATGAGAACGATGCCAGATCGCCTTCTTTCGTTCCCGCCGCGACACCGATCACCCAGGGGGCTTTCGCGTATGGATTGTATGTATTTTTCGTCGGACCGGCGTTGCCGCCCGCGAAAACGACGGTGATATTGCGGTCGTAAGCCGTTTTCGTCGCAATCGTGATCGGGTCGTTCGGATCGAACGCGCCGCCGCCGCCGTATGAATTCGACACGACGCGGATTTTATAAAGATATTGATTCGCCAGACCGTATTCCCACGCGCCGATGGCGTTCAAAACGAAAAGTCCCGCGCCCAAACCCGCGCCGACGATTTTCGTTCCCGGCGCAACGCCCGGATACAAACCGCCCGAACGAAGTCCCGTGCCGCCGATGATGCCGGCGCAGTGCGTTCCGTGTCCGACCGTCTGATCGGTGTTCGGCACGTTTTCGATGGAGATGTTCGGCGTGAAACCTTCGAGCGTTCCGGCGGCGACGACCGGATGCACGTTCTGGATAACCTTCGTGCCAAACGTCAAATCGCCGTGCGTCGCGTCAATGCCCGAATCAATCACCATCACGGAGAAATCGCCGCTGCCGTTGACCGGCAAACCGCCGTTGCGAAATGAAAACGCGCTGTCGGTTTGCAGACGCTGAACGCCGGTAATCACCCGCGCCTGATTCATCGTGTACTGCAGACGGTCGTTCGACCACACCGAACGCACGTTCGGATTGTTCAAAAGGGCGCGAATTTGTCCCGCTGTCATCGGCTGGGCGACCATTCCCAAGTTCTGAAAAGTCTGCCCGCCCGTGATGCCGATGCCGCGCAGGATATTCAAATGCGCCGCCTGCAATCCGTTCGTCGTATTAAAAGATACGATCACCATCCCGACCGACACATTATCGGCGAGACTGCTCAAACGACTCTGCAAAGTCGGACTGAGTTTCGCGGCTTGCCCCTGCAAAACCATTCCGCCGATAACGACGGCGATTAAAAAGAATCCGTAAATGCGATTGATAATCCGGCTGTTAAACTTGTTCATTCTATTTTCTCCTCAAAAAATTTGGCTGATTGAAATAATCTATTTTGAGATTACCGGTTCGCCTTTGAGAAAAACTTGAAGCCCGTTTGAGCCGCTTGAGGCAGACTTGAGAAACCGTCAACGATTAAATTGTTCGTCAGCCGCGATGAGCAATACACGGCTGCCGTTCATCACTTTACAAGCAAGCGCAGGCTTTGCACTCGTCAGATTTCTTTCTGCACTCGTGAGCGCAAACTTTGCACTTATAAGATTTCTTTTTGCACTTGTAAGCGCACATTTTGCATTTGTTAGATTTCTTTGTGCGCTTGTAAGATTTCTTTTTGCTCTTATGAGTGTAGAACTTACACTCATAAGATTTCTTTTTGCACTCGTGAGCGCAAAAAGAAATCCGGCGCGTGTTTTTGACTTTGGCGAATGTTTAATATATGTTTTGTCAGGCTTTAATGCCGAATAATTTTTACATTTTAAGGAGTTAAAACGATATGGCAGATTCAAAAACCAAACGATTGAGACCGGGGCTGTTGCAGGCGAACATCGAAAGCGGCGACGCGATTGACGGGATTGGCGATTATAAACCGGCGAATGATGATTTCACGAAAGCGAAACTCGCCGCGATGCGGGCGGATATGGTCGCAAAACAGGCGAAAGAAACGGTAGATTACGGCACATATCAGGCAAGCCGCGATGCGGCGGTCGCCGCTGAATGGGCATATAACGATGCGATTCGCGGCGGTCGGGTGCAGGTCAAAGCGCAATACGGCGAAAATTCCGACCAACTCCAAGCCGTCGGCTTGAAAAAGAAAAGCGAATACAAATCGCCGAAACGGAAACCGAGAACTTAGTGGAGAGTCGAGAGTGGAGAGTGGAGAGTCGAGAGTGGAGAGTGGAGAGTCGAGAGCGTTTGATTCTCGACTCTCGACTCTCCACTCTCCACTCTCGACTCTCCACTTCATCAGGGGTTGGCGACGAAATTTACGTCCGTCGCTTCCTCGGTTACGGAGATGATTTTCGAGTTGAATGTGTAGCGTTTCGAGCGGACGTTAAGGACGTAGGTCGCGCCGCTCGGCACGTTTAGAAAGCGGTAGTAGCCGAACGGATTGGTCTGCGTCGTGCGCTGTGCGCCGCTGCTGTCGGTGATGATGATGACGGCGCGAAAGACGGCTTTGCCGGTCGCGGTCGTTACTCTGCCGCCGATGGTAACTTCGCTCGATGTCGAATTGAGCTGCGCTTCAAACGCGCCGATGTCCGTGCCGTTGCCGGCGTTGGTGATGGTGGCGACATCGAACGGGCGCGTGAAGCCGCGCTGGTCAACCGTCTGCGCGGTGTTGCCTTTATCAATCGCCGGACTCGCGGGCGAAATCTGCAAAGCGTGCGTCGGCGTTAATCCGCCGTTCGAGGCGAGCGACGAAATAAAAGGGTCAACATTAAACTGATCGCCCGTCGTCGCCACGATAGTCGCGCCGGTCGTGTTGCGGATGATGTTATAGCCGCCCGACGTAATCGTTCCCGGCAAACCCGTTATCAAAGGATTGCCGTTGACATCGTTGCCCGTCGTCGCGGTGTTGTTCGAGATGATCGTATTGTTGATCGTCGCGGTCGAAGTCAATCCGAGCGTCGAAGAAACCGCGATGCCGCCGCCGTTCGTCGCCGTGTTGAAGGCGATGGTGCTGCTCGTCGAGTTGAGCGTCGCCGCGCCGATTGATGCGAATCCGTAATAACCGCCGCCGATATTGCCCGCCGTATTACCCGAAAGCGTACTGTTCGTCAGATTGACCGTGCCGTTATTATTGTAAATTCCGCCGCCGTTCGCCGCGATGTTGCTGTTTGCGCCCGTGCCGCCGACGGTCGAACGGTTCACGTTGACCGTGCCGCCGGTCGTGGAAATGCCGCCGCCGTTGCCCGTCGCCGTGCTGCCGCTGACGATTGAATCGTTAATCGTTAAAACCGCGCCGTTATTTGAAACCGCGCCGCCGTCGCCGGAAAAACTGGCGTTCGTCAGCCGCAAACGATTAAGCGTCGTGTCGGCAGAGATGTTAAAGATGCGCCCGTTTGCGTCGCCATTGATTGTTACGAGCGCGTTGGTTGTAACGGGTGCAATCGTTACCGCGCCGGTGATACTGATTTGCCCGGTCGCCAGCGTGATGGTCGTAACCGTCGTTTCAATCGTTACCGTGTCTGTCCCGGCAAGCGCGTTCGCCGCGCTGACCGCCTCGCGCAGAGTGCAGGTATTGACCGCCGCGCCGCAGCCGTCGCTCTGGTCGTCGGCACTGCTATTGACGGTGAAATTCGCAGCGTTGGCGGCGACTGCCAGAAAGCCGCCGAGAATGATTGAGAAAACGATTCGCATTGTTATTACTTTTTGCATATTTGTACTTCCTATTACTTGGCGAAATAACCTGAGTTTGAAATTATCAACTATTCACTATCAACTATTCGCTATTAAAAGAGAAATCTTTTCGGTTTAACAGCGAATAGTTGATAGTGAATAGCGAATAATTATATTCGCCGCTCATTTTTTCTGCTCTGACATTACAATAAACGATTTAAGTAACCGGACAAAACAAAACGAAGAATGTTTGAAAGTCGGAGCGCGGACGGCTCGTCCGCCAAGTATCCGAAAAGCATTCGACTGGCGGACGAGCCGTCCGCGCTCCATTGATTAAATAATTTTGTCCCGTTACTTACTTGAGCAATTCTTGATACAGCCGCTTGGTTTCCGCCGCCGGTTCGACTCCGAGTTCGTCCTTCAGAAGTTTTTGCAGCGTTTCAAATTGATGCTTGGCGGCGTTGCGTTTTCCCTGCGCGGCGTGAATTCGCATTATGAAAAAATGTATGTCCTCACGATACGGATCGGCTTGCAGAATCTCGTTGGCGAACTTCATACTTCGCGCCCAATCTTTTTTCTTGAACGAAGTTTTAAGCAAAGACTTGGCGATGCGCCCGTGCTGTTCGCGGTAATAATTGCGGCGTTCCTCGACCCAATCGTCAAACACGCCCGCCATAAACTCGCCGCGATAAAGCGCGTAAGCCGCTTCGACATTCGCTTCGACCGCTTCCTGATTATTTTCGCGCTTGGCTTTCTCGGCTTCGGCGATGTGATGCTCGAAATCTTCCGTGTCAATCGAGTAAGAAAACTCGCCGCTCAACTGATACGCGCCGTCGCGGTAAATAAGAAAGTTCTGCTTCAAAGTCTGCCGACTGTTCAAAGCCTTGCGGATGTGCGAAATCGTCGGGTGAAAATTTTTCTCGATGACATCCAAATCCGTGTCGCCCCAGAAAGTTTCAATTAACAATTCCTTTTCGACGCGACGGAAACGGCTCGTGGCGATGCAGCAAAAAATATCGCGGGCGCGGCGCGTCGTCCAGGCATCGGCGGCGAAAGGCTTCGTCGAATCGCGGAAAATCTCGACGTGACCGAGCAGTTTGAGCGTCAGATCAACGACGGGAACGGTCGAGAGTGGAGAGTGGAGAGTGGAGAGAATGGCAGAGACTGATTCTTGGCTCTCGACTCTCGACTCTTGACTCTGGACTAATCCGCGCAGATCGAGCGGCAGTCTTTCGACGATTTCCAGATCGGCGAAAAGCGTCGGATTACGCTTTATTTCTTCGCGCAGCCAGTATTCGTAATCGAAGCGCGTCGCCAGATCGAGTGCGCGTTGGGCAGGCGCGAACATCTCTTTCCGCTTGCCAACGGCGAGCAGCGCACCGGCGAGCGTGATCGCCGCCGTCGCTTCGTAATAATAAAGATTCTGCGCGTGGAAAAAGTTTAAGATTTCTTCGAGTTCGGCAATGATTTCATCGAACTTTTTCTGCTCGAATTTGACGCGGCACAAATTTAATTTGACTGTGTGCCAGCCGATTTCGTTTTTACTTGCGGCGCGAACTTTCAGAAGATTTTCGAGCAGCGCGGCGGCGGTTACAAGGTCGCCGCGCATTAGCGCGAGCAATGCGCGTTCTTCGTCAAACTCTCGCTCCGCCGGGTCAATGCCGTTTTCTTCGTAGTCGTTCCGCGCCCGTTCGTAAAATTCGGCGGCGTGCGCGAAGTCGCGTTTTTCGCGGTAGAAGTTGGCGTAACACTCGAAAATCTCGCCGCGCAAATGTTTCAGATTATAAAGCTGGCATAATTCGAGCGATTTTTCCAGATGCTTTTCCGTCTCGCCGAATTCGCCGCGATACAGATGCAGACGCGCCACGTTCAAATGCCCGATGGCTTCCTGCGGCAACTGCGCCGCCGCATTATCATTGCGAAAAATACGTTTCAGCCAGCGCAGCGATTCGCCGAAATCACCGCGCAAACCCGACGGCAGCGCGAGATTATGCGTGATGATTCTGGCGAAACGCTCGTTGGAGTTCTTTTCGGCGAGTTCGAGAGCCTGCCGGAAATGCCGCTCGGCATTCGTCCATTCGCCGATGCCGATGAGACACAGACCGCGTGTATTTTCGCATTTCATCCTGACAGGCGAATCTTCGCCAACGAGTTTTTCTGCTTGTTCGATCAGATTTAACGCTTCGTTACAGTTGCCTCTGCGCCGCGCCAGACTCGCCAGCGAATGCAGCGCGTCGGCTTGCGCTTCCGCATCGTTCGCCGATTCGAGAAGTTTGACCGCCGTTTGCAAAAGGCTCGCCGCTTTGTCGGTTTCGCCCTGAATCCGCGCCGCTTCCGCCGTGTAAATCAGGGCGCGTGGAAATTGATTTAAGACTTCGTTCGGAATGCGTTCGGCGAAAGTTTTCAGCGCGGCGATGCCGCCGATTGCCAGCCAGTCTTCGCCGCGTTGGGCAATCGTTTCGGCGGCACGTTCAAACGCTTCGGCTTCGAGCAGATACGGCAGAGCATTTTCCCAAAGCTGTTTGGCGAGAAAAAATTCTCCGATGCGCGTTCGTTCTCCGGCGAGCGCGACGCTTCCCTTTTCGGCACGAAAGCGACGCAGCAGAAAATCTCGAAAGAGCGGATGCAGACGATATTCTTCGCCGCTGTGCTGTTCGCCCGCGACGGTGATAAAAACATTTTTCTTGACCAGTTCGGGCAGCACCGCGCCGCAGCGCATCGCCGGAAACAACTGACTGCAAACTTCGAGCGGCAACGAATCGAGCAAAGATAAATGCAGCAGTAAATCCTGCGTCGCGTCCGTCTCGCGGGCGAAAACTTCCTCGGCGAAATAATCGAAAATGTCTTTTTCCGACTGCCTTAACATTTCCTGCAAATCCGGCTTTTCGGCGGCGGTCGAAGTGTGAATCTGGTTTTCGGTGATCTGGCGGATAAGCTGTAAAGCCGTAATCCAGCCGTGCGTGCGGGCGCGATATTCGGCGATTTCGACGGGATTTAATTCGATATTGAGCGTCGTGCGGAAAAGCTCGCTGACTTCATCGTCGGTAAACAGCAAATCTTCGCGGCTGATGATTAAAGCTGACGATTGCGAGCGGCGGCGTGTGATGGCGAGCGGAGGCAAATCGCGGGTTGTGATAATCAAATGCAGAATATCGGACGAGTATTGGAGCAGCCGGTCAACCAGCCGATGAACCATCGTTTCCTGCCCGATGTGATGATAATCGTCGAGAATCAGGATGAACGGCTGTTCGATGCTTTCGAGAATTTCGTTGAGCAAAAGGTCAACGGCGCGTTCGGGATGCGCGAGCAAATCGTCGGTCGCCTCGTTCAAATAAGATAAAATCGTGTCGCCGAATCCCGGCGCGAATTTCTTGATGCCGTGGCAGACGTAACCGAGAAAAACCAAAGGGTCAGCGTCCGTGTGGTCGAGTTGATACCAGACCGTCTGCCGCGTCTGGCGGCGAATAAATTCCGAAACGAGCGTCGTTTTCCCGCAGCCCGCATCTGCCGTAACGAGCGTTACCGGCGCGTTCAAATTCGCCTGAAGGCGGTCGGTCAAACGCGGACGCGCTAAAATCTCCGGCACTTGGCGCGGCGGCAGAAGTTTGGTTCGCAGAAAAAAGCTCGGTCGGTTCATCGGGACAATAATCGAAGTTTCAGTTTGTTCGATTATAGCCATTTCGCGCTTTTCAAACCAATCAATTTTTTACTGTGGATTTCTTTTCGGCGATTTCTATAAGTTTCGAGATTTTCCCATAGGAAGATTGATAGGCGGCACGAGCAATTTTTGGCGAAAGCTGGAAGTTGTGAAAAAGCTCGACGGCTTCATCCGTAGTCAACGCCAGTGTTTTTTCTTCAATTACGCCTAAAACCTGCTTCGAGCGCAAACGCCAGACGGCGAGCGGCGGCAGCGTACGAGCAATAAAAAGAATATGGACGTTCGGGGCAAGCGACGGCACGAAATTATTGAAAAAGTCGGCGAACCACGCGACATCGAAGATCGAATGCCAATCGTCCAAAACCACCAAGAGCGGTTTATCTTCAGCGGCTTCATTAAACTGCGCCGCGAGCCATTCGCTCTGCGCGGCGGCTTCGCTTTCGTCGAATTTTATCGCCTCGACCGCGTGATGCTGATGGAGAGTTCCAAGCAGATAATTGGAAAAAATTTTCCAGTCGTTATCGGTCGTTTCAACTTTATACCAGGCGACATTTAAATCGCTCTGTCCGGCATACTGCGCCGCCAAAACGGATTTGCCCGTTCCGGCGCGTCCGGTGATGATGGTCGCCGAAAACTGTGCCAGTGATTTTTTAATCTGCTCGACGAGGCGCGGACGTTCGAGTTCGTTCGACAGCGACGGCACGAGAAATTTGTCGGTCAAAAGTTTCAGCGAATCGCTTTTCACCGAGAAATTGTTTTTGGCAGACGAAGGTTCAGACCAATGATAATCGGTCGTATCGTAAGTTTCCTGTTGTTCGTATGATGCAAAGTTCATCCCATTTTTACTTTAAAACGCGACCCTTGAGCAAAACTTGAAATTTATCTTTTCAGACAAAAAACCGCCGATGTTCAAATCAGCGGTTTCTAATATCGCAATAGATTTTTGATTACTGAATCGCCAGATTGCTTAACTTAACCATTGCCTGTGCGAGTTCGAGGCGCGTCAGCGGACGGTTCGGCGCGAATCTGTTGTTTTCGTCAAGCGACAGTAAACCTTTTTGCAGCGCGGCAGCGACATAGCCGCGATATTCAGCGGGAATTTGCGCGTAATCGGCGACGGTCGGCTGCAAAATCGCCGTCGGTATATTTGCCGATTTAACCAGCGCAACTGCCGCGACAATTCTCGCGGCAGCGTTATCGGGACGAAACGCGCCCCCGTTTGCCGCGTCATAGAAAAGTTTGCCGTTCGGCGATTTTTGAACGCTTTCGATTGCCGTCCGCGTCGTCAAATCGGTCGCGTCGTTGAATAAAGGCGACTGCGTTAGATACTGCGGAACGCGCCCGCCGCGCAAAAGTGCTGATGCCAGATCAAAGCGCGAAACCGCGAAATTTGGATGAAACCGATTGCCGTCCGGCAGCATTACGAACGAGCGCAGACTGTCCTTAACAATCGTTTGCATCGCGGACGGAAGCGTCTGCACATCACTCAAATCAGCGTACTCGACGCGCGTCGTTTCAATCGTGCCGAAGAAAATCTGCGTCGTGCCGATGCCGCCCGTGTGATTGACCGACGTGCGCCAAATTCCCGATGCAGTCGCGCCGCTAATCGTCGCGTCTTCGCGTTTGCCCGTTAATCCCGGCGCGTTCAAATAATTCGATTCGCCGCGCAGTGCGCCGTTTCCGTCAAATACTTTCAAAGCCAAATCGTTCGGACTCAGAATGTTGCCCCAGGCAATGTGCGTGTTGATCTGCACCGTGTCGGTCGGGATATTGAAAATATTTTCAACCGACGTTCCGGCGTTGGCTGTCCCGCTGAAATTTTGCGCCGTCGCGGTCGAAAACTTAACTGCCTTTCTTTCCAGAGTCGCCCTAAAGCCGCCCATTTTTCTCGCCGGAAAAGCCGATTCCAAAACCGCCGCGTGGACGTTCAGCATTCCCGCGCCGACTTCGTGGCGGAAATACGGCGGCAGCGGTGTGGCTGTCTTTTGCAGAATTCGTTTGATTTGCGCCGGACTTAAATTCGGATTCGTTTCCGTCATCAAGGCGATTGCTCCGGCAACCTGCGGCGCGGAAAACGAAGTTCCGCTCGCCGTCGTATAGAACGGCAATTCGGCGGGCGTTAAGCGCGTCGTATCCAATCCGGTCACTACGCCCAGAACGCCCATCTGCGAAACGACTCCGCGCAGACCGACGATATTCACGCCCGGTGTAACCAAGGACGGACTGAATTGCCGACTGCCGAAAACGCCACGCGATGAAAAATTCGCTAACTTCCCTTTTTCGTCGGTCGTCCCGACGCTGACGACCCACGGAGCGGCGGCATAAGGGTTCAAGGTTCCGCTGCCCGCGCCCGAATTTCCGGCGGAGAATACGACGCTGACACCGTTGTCCGTCAGCATTTTCGTCGCCACATTCACCGGGTCGTTGTAATCGAAAATCGTGTTTGCCGAAAAGCTGCAATTAACGACCCGCACATTGTAGTTCGCTCCCCGGTCTAATAAGTAATCAAATCCCGCCAGAACATAAGTCAAATTCAAATCGCCCGCGCTCAAGCCTAAAATTTTCGCGCCCGGAGCAACGCCGTTGTATTTGCCGCCCGAAGCGATGCCGCTCGCCGCAATCACGCCCGCGACGAAAGTTCCGTGTCCGTTCACCGGGTCAGTGTTCGGCACGTTTTCGACGGGAATCGGATTGGTGAAACCGATTCCCGCGCTCTGCAAGTCGTTCAAGCGGACATTCTGCACGACGCGCCCTGACAAATCGTTATGCAGCGAATTAACGCCCGTGTCCAAAACGGCGACGGTTACGTTACTGCCGGAAACCGGCATTCCGTGATTGTTAATCTGCAAATCGCGGTCAACCGGGACGCGCGTGATGCCTGTTTGATTAAGAAACGAATCGGAATTGAAATTTAAAGTGCGATTGCCGTAAATCGCTCGAATGTTTGAAATATGCGAAACGGCAATCAGTTGATTGCGCGTTGCAGTGACGGCGATGAACGGCAGACGGCGAAACTGCGTTCCGCCTAAAATTCCGGCTGCCTGTAATTGCGCCAAATCGTTAGCGGTCGGATATTGATGAAAAACCAAAATCGCATTGACGGTGCTGTCGTCGGTCATCTGATTGAGCTTCACGGCTAATTCCGGGTCAACACTTTGCAAACCGCTCGAAGAAGTCAGCGTTTGATCTGCGCCCGTCAAAGTTATTCCGTCTGCGCCGGTTAATGTAATTCCATCTGCGCCCGTCAAAGTTATTCCGTCTGCGCCCGTCAATGTGATTCCGCTCGGCGAAATTAGATTTGAAATCACGCCATCCGCGCCCGTTAAAGTAATGCCGTCCGCGCCGGTTAAAGTTATTCCATCCGCGCCCGTTAAGGTGATACCGTCCGCGCCGGTCAAGGTAATTCCGTCTTCGGCGATTCGCTGCAAACCGTCTGCGCCCGTCAAAGTTATTCCGTCCGCGCCGGTCAAAGTTATTCCGTTCGGGCGGCGCACGATAACCGAATCAGCCTGTCGCGTAACGCCGTCTGCGCCGGTTAAAGTGATTCCGTCCGCGCCCGTCAACGTGATTCCATCTGCGCCGGTTAAAGTGATGCCGTCTGCGCCGGTCAACGTAATCCCGTTTGGTCCCGTATAAGTCGAGCCGTCCGCGCCCGTCAACGTGATGCCGTTGGTTCCCGTCAAAGGAATGCCGTCCGCGCCGGTCAAGGTGATGCCGTTGGCGCGATAACTTAAAAAATTATCCGCGCCGGTTAAAGTGATGCCGTCCGCGCCCGTCAGCGTAATGCCGTCTGCGCCCGTCAAAGTTATTCCGTCGAGGCGCGAGATAAAAATTCCAGCCGAAACTGAATTAAAACCGAAGATCAAGATCAGCAGAACCCCGACGGCGGTTCGCCAAATTTGACTGCGATTATTGGTTTTGACCGTATTTCCCATAAAAAGATTACACAATATCGTTAGTTAAAATACGAGATTTCTTCCATAAAAACAAGCTGAAATCGTCTTCCACCGCCTTTCCTCAAGTTTTGCTCAACCGCCGAAAACGTCCGATTCGACTTCAAATGTTTCATAACAATTTAGCTGTTCAGATTTGACGGGTTGAGTTACTGTTTGCCGAACAAAGAAAAAGGCGCGGATTTCCCCGCGCCTTTTTCAATCTTCCTGAAGTTCTGTTTAGAAAAACCTGATCGTGTAAGAAGCGCGAACGCCGCGCCCCGATTCGGGCAGAATATCCTTGATGAACGTCAGATGATTTCGATACAAACGGTCATTTAAATTAAACGCGCTGACGGTGAAAATATGCGCGTAGTGTTCGCGTCCGATGGTGTAGGAACTGTTCAAATTAAACAATCCGTAACCGGCGGTCGGCGTTTCGGTCGGGAAAATGTTGTCTTCGCCTTTGCGGGCGACGAACACGCCTTCGGGTCGAACGCTCAAGCCTTTGTATTTGAAATCTAGTCCGACGCGACCGCGAGCGGGCGTGATGCGCGGCAGCGGAACGTCGCCGTCTTTGACTTCAGCTTTCACGATGTCGCCGATGAAAAACGCGCCCAAGTATTTGTTGATGCTGTAATCGAAAGTTACGTCCGCGCCCATATAATGACTGTCGGCTTGCAGATAATTGGCGATTGGTAGATTGTCTTCGATGTCAATAATGCCGTCGCCGTCCAAATCCTGCGGCGCGAGAAAAACGAAATTGCTGATGTTGTAATAAAAGAAACTGCCGTCGAGCCGAATTTTTTTATAATTCTGGCGCAGTGAAAATTCGATCCCGTTCGAGCGTTCGCGCCGTAAATTTTGATTGCCAATTTCAAACGTCAGATTTCCCGGATGCGCCCCGTTATTATAAAGCTCTTCGAGTGCCGGAGCGCGGTACGAACTGGTGAACGCCGCCACAAAAGTTCCACCGTTCCAGACGTTGACGCGCAAACCGGCTGAACCGGAAAATCCCGTGAACGAACGATCCGTATAAAGCGCGTCGTTCACCGGATTATAAGCGTTATGCTCGACGCGACCACCGAACTGAATGGCGAAACGCTTGGCGAAACTGTATTCTTCGAGTCCGAAAACCGAATAATTATTGTGCGTAACTTTGCCGTCAATCAACTGTTCTTCGCCGATGTTTTGATAACGCCGCCCGAAGCCTTCAAAGCCGAAACGCCCGGTTAAATTGTTAAATGGTTTCTGCTCGAACGTGCCGCGAAAATAGGCAGTTTTGTTTTTAAATGTCGTGCCGATTTCATCAATGCCGTCGGCGACTTCGATTTCCTGATGCTGGTAATCGGTGTATGAAAAAGCGAAATTTCCGGCGGTAATAAATGAATCAACATCGCGGAAACCACCGCGCAGTCTGCCGTTGTAGCGGCGCATATCGAGATCAATCTGCTCGTCCGAATCGCTCGGCAAATAGTTTAAGGTGAACGGCGGCAAACCGTTTTCTTCGATGAACGGTCCGAACGGCACGCCGTAACGCCGTTTGTCGTAAATAAAATTGCCGACTAAGAAGCCTTTGTCGGCGTAGAATCCTACGCCCGTATTAAAATCGCTCGCCCGCGAACTCGAATTATAAACTCTGCCGAGCGGCGTATTGTAATCGCCTTCGCGGATCGTGCTGCCCGAAAAATTGAACAGAAAATTATTCACGCCGTATTCTACGCCGCCCGCCGTGCCGCCCTGCCGGTTGACCGTATTGCCTAAAACGGTCGCAAATCCGCGAAAGCCTTTGTGAAAATCGGCATCGTCATTGGAAACGACGTTGACCACGCCGCCTAACGCGCTCGAACCATATAATAATGTCGCCGGACCTTTGACGATTTCGACGCGCTCGGCTGAAAGCGTATCAACCGGCTCGCCGTGATCGCCCGATTGGAAACCGATTGAGCCGAGACGAACGCCGTCCTGCGTAACGAGAACGCGGTCGCCGTCGAATCCGCGAATAATCGGGCGCGAAGTTCCCGGTCCGAAACTACGCTTGCCGACTCCGGCTTCGCGTTCCAAAACATCGCCCAATCCGGTCGCCGCCTTTTCGCGTAAGTTAGTCGAGCCGACCGAACTAACCGATTGAAACGAATCGAAAACCGATTGCTGCTGTCCGGTCGCCGTTACCGTTACGTCTTCGCGCAAAGTGCTTAAAGATAAAGAAAAATTCACCTGCGCGTTTGCGCCGCCGACTAAAACGATTGACTGCGTACGGTCGGAAAACCCTTCGCTGTGCGTAACAATCGTGTATCTTCCGGGCGGCAAATCTTTGAATTCATACGCGCCGTTTGCGTCCGACTGAACGGTTTTTCGTAATTGAACAATCTGCACCTGCACTTCCGGCACGAACAGATCGTTGACTTCGCTTTTAATCGTCCCGCGAATTGTTCCCGTTGTTTGCGCCAACGCGATTACGGGCAAACAAAAAAAAGCCAGCGCGATAAGCATCGGCTTAATAATAAAATTCCTTTTCATAATTTCCCTGTGTTTGATATTTAAAATTGCCTTTTCCTTTTACAGTTTGAAAACAGCAAGTTTAAATGCGCGGAGGCACAGGGAAAACTTATTTTTAATTAAACGCCGAAATTTCCGTTGAACGGTCGTTTTCAGCCAACCAACGGTTTTTAACCTACTCTTAAAAAGATTCTTTTTTCCGTCAGCATTTAGCGATTATCCGTTTCCAATTTCACGCCGTTCGTGGCGAGCGACGTGCCGACGGCTTTTTGCAGATTGGAAATCGCTTTGTTCAAATCGGTCTGCGCCTGCACTTCGCTCGCCTGCGCGTTGACGAGCGTGATTTGTCGTTCGAGAACCAGATAAGTCGTCGAAGTTCCGGCGATTAATTGGCGGCGTTCGCTGTCGTAGAGATTTTGCGAAAGATCACGCGCTTTGATCGCCAGTTTCCAACGCTGTTCGGTCGCGTTCACCGATTCGAGCGCGTTGCGAATTTCTCTTTCAACATCCTGTTTCTGCTGCGCCAGCTGATAATCCAGTTTCGTGCCTTCCGCTAACGAACTGCCTAAATCAGCTTTTGCCTGACGGTTGCCGAACGGCAGAGTGATTCGCACTCCGGCTCGATAAGTCGGATATTTTTGCGAAAAAAGTCCGCCGAGCGAATTGAAATAGCCGCCGTTTAAATTGTTTGTCGTAACGGTCGCGGTCGCCGTCTCCAGCGGCGGCAGATTATTGAGCGCGGACAGTTGATTTACGCGATCAGTCAAGGCTTGATTGGAAAATATACTCGTGTCGCCAATCGTCGAAGTTCCGGCTAAACCCTGCGTCGTGTAGCTGCCGATTAAATCAATCTGAGGTTTGGTCGCATCTTTGTAAAAGCGCGTGTTGATTTGATTGATTTCCTGATTGACCTTTATCTGCGCGAGTTCGGGGCGATTTTCGAGCGCGGAGGCAACGGCTTCGTTTAACGAAAGGCGCGGCACTTCGATTTCGATTTCGGAAGTCGGCGTGATCGTCCGCGTCCAGTTTTCGTTCTCGCGGTTCGGCAGAATCAAAGTCTTGAGCGCGTTTTCGTATTGCGTTACCTGTTCCTTCGCCGTATAGACATTTTGCTGCAAAGTAACGACCTGGTTTTGCGCCTGCACGATGTCAATCGGGGCGATTGTTCCCTGCTCGACTTGCCGCTGATTGCTTTCAAGCTGCGTCTGCGCGTCTCTGACACCGCTTTCCTGAACCTGCAAATTTTTCATCGCATAGACGAGATTCCAATATGCCGTTTCGATGTCGGCAATCGTCGTGATGACTCGTTCCCGAAACTGCGCGTCGCTCAATGAAACATTTTTCTTGGCGACCTGAATCTGTCGGCGCGTTTCGTCAATCCGCAAACCGCGCCAGAGTGGTTGCGTGTAACTCAAAGTAAAACTCGACGGATATTGCGGATTGAGCGAATTGACCGCCGAATTTGAATCAGTGCGCGAATTGGAAAACTCCGCCGAATACGAACCGCCGAAACGCGGAGTTTTGCCGGTCAAACCCGAATTTGAATAAAAACCTTTTTCCGTGATGCTGCTGCCGCCTTGAAAACTTGACGCGGACGGCGTTTTTGAATACTGGTAATAATTTTCGCTGGTGAACGACGGATCATACGCGCCCAACGCTTTTCGTAATGAAAATTCGGCGATTTTGACATCGGTCTCCGACTGCTTGATGTCGTTGTTCTGTTCGAGCGCGAGCCTAATCGCGTCCTGCAAACTGAGCGGCAGAATTTGATCGCTTTGTACGCCGACGCGAGTTAAATTCAAACGCGGAACGGGAACGTAAGCGGGAGAATTTTCCGAAATCGGCTTTTTGTCGGTTTCGTTCGATTCGATTTTCGGCGGGTCAGCCGTTTCGTTTTCATCGGTCAAACCTTCGATTTCAGTTTGTTTTTTATCATCATTAATTTTATTTACAGCGATAATTTCAACGGTTTTATTTTCCGTGTTCGGCGCAGTTTGCGCGTTTATCGAAATCGCCGACAATGCCAGCAAACCGACGATTAACACGCTTACCGTTTCCGTCGTTTTTTTGCCGAACGCGCTTTTAATTTTCGTCCAAACCGGCACGAAACGATTTTTAATTTGCTGTCTTAACAAACGCCAACGCGCCGCTAATTTGGTGAAGATCGTACTTTCGCCAAGGTCATCGAAAACCGAATAAAAAACCGGCACGGCGAGCAAAGTCAACAGCAAACAAAACGTCTGTCCGCCTGCAACCAATGTTCCGATTGAACGATTCGTCGCCGCGCCCGATCCGGTCGAAACGAGCAGCGGAATCATTCCGGCGACGAAGGCGAGCGTCGTCATTAAAATCGGTCGCAGACGGTCGCGGTTTGCCTCGACAATCGCTTCGTCGCGGGACATTCCTTTTTTACGCAAGCCGATAGTGTGATCAATTTGCAGAATCGCGTTCTTTTTGACGATGCCGAAAAGCACCAGAATTCCGAGAAATGCGAATAAATTCAAACTCTGCCCGGTAACGATGAGCGACACCAAACCGAACGGAATAGCGAGCGGCAGAGTGAGCAGAATTGTTACGGGATGAATAAACGATTCAAACTGCGAAGCCAAAATCATATACATAAAAAGAAACGAAATGACGAACGCCAGCACGAAATAATAAAGCGATTCGGACAGGTTTTTTGAATCGCCCGATTCCGCCGAAGTATATTGCGAACCGAGATTCATCGAAGCGACGATTGCCGCTAATTTGGTCGAAACATCGGTCGCCGACGCGCCGGGTACGACGTTCGAGTAAATCGTTACCTGATTTTGCCGGTTGTAGCGGTCAATCGAAGACAGCGACGTGCCGTTTTCGATTTTCACGAGTTGATCGAGCGTGATGATTTCGTTTTTGTCCGAACGAACGCTCATCTGTCGTAAATCTTCGGTCGTCTGTCGGAAAACGCCGTTGGCGCGAACGCGCACGTCGTATTGATCCGTTCCGGCGTTAAAAGTCGTCGCTTCGCTGCCGGTTAAAAGAATGTTGAGCGCGGTCGAAACGTCGCCGACCGCCACGCCCAAATCGGCGGCTCTTTGGCGGTCAACGGTTACGCGAAATTCGGGTTTGTTCGCGTCGAGTGAAGTGTCAACGTCAATCGCTTCCGGCACTTCCTTTAATTTAGCAGCGATCTGCTGTGAATATTCCGCCAGTTTATTCGGGTCGGGACCTTGCAGAATATATTGAATCGTCGCGTTATTTCCGCCGCCGCCGATGCTGTTGACGGGCGTGGCAGTCAGCTTTAAATCGGTCGGATAAGTTTTTAAGATTTCGCGGGCGCGAACGATCAATTCGGCTTGCGTCAGTTCGCGGTCTTCGATTTCGGCGAGCTTGACGTAAACGCTGCCGGTGTTGACTTCCGCGTCATTCGTGCTGCTGCCGACGGTCGTCAAAGTCTGTTTAACGCCGGGCAGTTCGCGTAAATCTTTGGCGATGCGTTCGGTAACGGTCGTCGTCGCCGCGAGCGTCGTTCCCTGAATTGTTTCGACCGAAACCTGAAACTGCGATTCGTCGTCTTCGGGAATAAAATTCACGCCGATAATCGAAAGCCACAGCACATTGCTCAATAAAACCACAATCACCGTAACGATAATCACCCAACGATGACGCATTGACCAGCGCAACATCAAGACGTAGAAATCGGCGAGGCGGTCAAATAAACCTTTGGATTTTGGATTTTGGATTTTGGATTTTGGATTTTCGTGATTCGTTTCCGCATCGCCGCTCAAATCTTCCTCGATCTTTTTCTTTTTCTCTTTTTTAATCCATCTTGCCGAAAGCATCGGCGTTAGAGAAAAAGACACGAACAGCGAAATTGCAATCGCCGAAGCCGCCGTCAGACCGAACGAACTCATAAATTTCCCGACGATGCCGCCCATAAATCCGACCGGAATAAACACGGCGAGCAAACTCAAAGTGGTCGCCATCACCGCCAAACCGACTTCTCGTGTACCTTCAATCGCGGCTTGAAACGGGTTCATATCTTTTTCGACGATGAAGCGGTGAATGTTTTCCAAAATTACAATCGCGTCATCAATCACAATGCCGATCATCAGCGTCAAGGCGAGCATCGTAATCGTGTCGAGCGTGTAACCCAACGCCCACATCATCGCAAATGTCCCGACAATCGAAGTCGGAATCGCCAGTGCGGAGATAATCGTCATTCGCGCATTCCACAGAAATAAAAACACGACGATACACGCCAGAATACTGCCGAGAACGAGATGTTCCTCAACTGTATTAACTGCCGCCTGAATAAAAACCGTCTGGTCGCCGACCGTTTCCATTTTGACGTTTTCGGGCAGTCCGATTTGAATCTGTTTGAGTTTTTCCTTCACCGCACCGGCAACCGCCAAAGTATTTTCACCCGATTGTTTGCGAACTTGAATCGTTACCGCCGAGACTCCGTTCAAAAGCGACAACGAGCGCGTTTCCTTTGCGCCGTCCTTTATTTCGGCGATGTCCTGCATCAAAACCGAATATTGATCGCGCTTGACGACCGGAATCGTTTTAAAGTCTTCGACGTTTTGAATTTTTCCCATCGTGCGAACCGTAATTTCGGTCGAACCTTGCTCGACGCGCCCGCCGGGAATTTCTTGATTCTGCTTTTGCAGCGCGGCGGTAACGTCCGTTGCGGTAACATCGTAGGCTCTCATTCGTTCGGGATTTAAGAAAATCTGAATTTCGCGTTCGCCGCCGCCAATCACCGTAACTTCGCCAACGCCCGAAACATTTTCGATTTGATCGCTGATTTTTTTGTCCGCCAAATCGTAAAGCTCGCGCTGGTTGAGAGGCGCGGAAACGGCGATTTGCAGAATCGGTGTCGAAGCCAGATCGAGTTTTTGAATAATCGGTTCTTCCGCCGTTTCGGGCAGATCGTTGCGAATCAAATTGATTTTATCGCGCACGTCCTGCGCCGCGACGTTCACGTCTTTGCTCAAAACGAACTGCACCGTAACCTGACTTCTGCCCTCGCTCGAAGTTGATTGGAGCGTGTCAATGCCGCTGACGGTGTTGATTTGATCTTCGAGCTTTTTTGTAATTTCCGTTTCCACTTCGCCCGGAGCCGCGCCCGGATTATTAACCGTTACGGTAACGGTCGGAATATCCACATTCGGAAACCGATCAACGCCGAGCGAGATAAATCCCAAAATCCCGACGACCAGCAAAGCTGCCATCAACATCCAGGTAAAAACCGGACGCTTAATACAAATTTCCGCTAACCACTGCATAATAAAATCTCCGAATTCGTTTTGAGTCCCGCCTTTAGGCGGCAACCGCCAGCGAAGCGCGGCGGAAATTCCGCCTAAAGGCGGGACTCAGAACACCAAACTTATTCCGCAATTACCTTCACACCGTCAAAAAGCTGTTCGATATTCGTCGCCGCAATCTTTTCACCTTCGTTCACGCCCGATAAAATTCTGATCTCTCCGGCATCGCGGGTGCTTTCGTCAATCTGCACCGTTCGCAATTTCACCGCTTCGTTTTCTAAAACATAAACGCCTAGCGAGTTCGTATTTTTGTCCGTTATCACCGCCGATTTCGGAACGAAAATCCCTTTGTCGCCGCCGGATTGCAGAATTCGCGCCGTCGTAAACATTCCGGGACGCAGCAGATTTTCCGTGTTTTCAAACGTCGCTTCGACTTGCAGACTTCGCGCCGTTTCATTAACCAAAGGATTTAACGCCGAAACTCGTCCGGCAAAATTGCGGTCGGCGAAAGCGGCGACGCTCGCCGAAACGTTCATCCCGATGCTGATTAAACCCGCGTCTTTTTCGGGAATCTGCAATTTAGCCTTGATCGGATTCGTGCGGACAATCGTCGCAATCGGCGTGGTCGGCGAAATATATTCGCCCACGGCAACCGAACGCGCACTGACGTAACCGGCAAACGGGGCGCGAATCGTCGTGTCCGAAACGGTTTTCGCCGCCAAAGCCGTCGCCGAAACCGCGCTTTCGACCGCCGCGTTTGCGTTCTGCACATTGGCGCGGGCGGCTTCGATGCCCTGATTGCTCTGCCGCGCCGTGTTTTCCGCCGCTTTTAGATTTTCACGCGCTTGATTGACTGATGCCTGCGCTTTTTCGGTTTCGTTGCGTTTCTGATCAAAAACCAGCCGCGAAGTATCGCCGGTTTCGAGCAGATTCGCGTAACGCTTTTCGGTCGTCTGCGCCAATTTCAAATCGCTCTCGGCTGAAATCAAAGCGGCGCGATTCTGCCGCACCGCCGGGATATTATCAATCGTAAAATTGCCGCCGCCGTCCAAACCGATGCTCGCCTGCTGCTGCCGAACCTGCGCTTCAGCTTGCGCTAACTGCGCTCTCGATTGACTTTCGGCGGCGCGAGACTGCTGCAATCTTAAACTCGCGTCGCGCTCGTCAAGCCGGATCAACACATCGCCCGCCTTCACAAAATCGCCTTCGCTGACCATAGTCTGCGCGACTTTTCCCGAAGTTTCGCCCGCGACATCGGTTGATTCGTCCGCCTGAAAAGTTCCCGTCGCCGTAATAAATTTCGGCACTTCGCGCATTTCCGCCGCGATGATTTTCGTGCCGACGGTTTTCGGCTGATTGTCGGCGTTAGAATTATTCGCCGCCTTCGAGCCGCCGCAAGCGGCAAAAAACAATGCCAGACCTGCCATCAGCAAAGCGGCGGCGACGTTTTTCCAATTCGGAAATTTCGTCGGAAAAATAAGATTGAAAAGTTTCTCGTTCATAAATAATTTACTGCAAACTTCCGGCGCAAATAGTTCGTTACTGCCCGTAAAAAGATAGAAATCCATTTAACAAAATCCATCTTAAGTGTTTACTCACAAGCGAATCTCACCCGTTTTGTCTTTGAATTGTAAAAAGTTGTAACCGCCGAACATTATCTTTTTCGGCGGTTACAACTTTTTGCAAATTCATTCCTCCGAACGGAAAAATTAAATTCCGACTTATCGCAGAGACAACTTTTTACAACTTCTTTACTTTCACAGACGGACACCGACGGAGCTTTGGCGGGAAACTTAACCTGTGGTTTGACGGCACGAACGCCGCCGGAATCCGTTATAATGAAACGTCTGAAAATTTAAGGAGATTAGATTTGGTTCATCGTTGGAGACATTTTTCAGCCAAAGAAAAATTGATTTTTCTGCTGCTGTTCGCCATTCTGCTGCCGACCGTGGTTTTGCTCGCGGGGCAGTATTTCGCGCTGTCGGAACTGCGCGACAAATCGCGGGCGGCTTTTGAAAATAATCTGCGGCAGAATTTCACCGAAATCGAAGACAAAACCGAAACGCGCCTGTTGGAAAAAGCCGAAACCGCGCTCAGGGATTTCCCCGAAATCGTCAATACGAATTGGAACAGTGCGGAAATAAAAACAAATTTTGAAAGAATTTTAGAGCGCAGCCCGGACGCGGACAGCGTGTTTATTTTTCTCAACGACAAAAAAACTTTTTCGCTCGCGGAAAATTCCCGCGCCAGAGGTTTTCGGGAAGTGAAATCGGTGCAGAATCCGGGCGAGGCGATTGATACTTTGGGCAACGACGACTTCGTGATTCCGCTGTTCACGGCATTGCAGTCGTCAAATCGTCAGCGACCTGTCGGCAGATATTTTATCGGTCAGCGACGCTGCGAAAACTGCGCGGCGAACGGACAGCCGCCGTCCGAATTTCTTTATCTCTACCGCGTTTTTTCGGATTTGAACGATTTTAATTTAGTTAAAGTCGTGGGCATTCGCGTCAACAAAGATTTTCTGGTCAAAGATTTTCTCGCGCCGGTCGTCAACGAAGTCGCCGCGCAAAGTGCCGAAAAAGCGCAGTCGCAAATCGTTTTCGGCGTTTTCGGCGAGCAGGGACAGATGCTTTACACGAATGCTGACAACGCGGAAAGCGCGGATAATTTTGAAGTCAAAACCACGTTCGGGCGCGCTTTTCCGCTGTGGACGCTCGCGGGAAGTTTCCGCGACCGCAAAATCGAAGATGTCAGCAATTTATATTTTTCGCGCGGGCTGACGGTAACGATTTTGATTCTGAGTTTGCTGGTGTTGGGCGTGTTTCTGTTTTTGCGCGTTGCGGGGCGCGAAGTTGCGCTGGCGAAATCGAAATCGGCGTTCGTCTCGAACGTCTCGCACGAACTAAAAACGCCGCTCGCTTTAATCAGATTGTTCGCTGAAACTTTGCAGTCGGGGCGCGTCAAAAACCCGGATAAAATTCAGGAATATTATCGCATCATCAGCAACGAAACGCGCCGTTTGACGATGCTGATTGATAACATTCTGGATTTTTCCGCCATCGAAGCCGGACGCAAAAAATATAATTTCGCGCCGTGCGATTTGTCGGAAGTCGTGGCGGAAGTCGTGCGAAATTATACATACAGTCTGGAAAATTCCGGCTTCAAAATCGAAACACAGTTCGCCGAAAATCTGCCGCCGGTTTCGGTTGACCGCGATGCCGTCAGTCAGGCGGTTTTGAATTTGCTGAACAACGCCGCGAAATATTCGGCAGACGAAAAATTTATTCGCGTCAACGTCGAGCGGCGCGGCGCAAACGTCGCCATCGAAGTAACCGATCACGGCATCGGCATCGCGCCGAACGAACAGGAAAAGATTTTTGAAGATTTCTACCGCGCCGGCGGATCGAGCGACGTTCACAACGTCAAAGGTTCGGGCTTGGGTTTGTCGCTCGTCAAACACATCGTCGAAGCGCACGGCGGACGAGTGTCAGTCAACAGCATCCTGCATCGCGGCAGTACATTTACGATTTTACTGCCAGTTGAAAAAAGTTCAGAGTTACGGCTTCAGCCGTGATTGCGTCGCATTATCACGACTGAAGCCGTAACTCTGACTCTCAAAAATGTTATGAAAAAAATACTGATCGTCGAAGATGAACCGGATATGGTTTTGGGATTGCGCGATAATTTTGAACTCGAAGGCTACGCCGTTATCGTCGCCCGCGACGGCGAAGAAGGCTTGAAAAAAGCTCTCGCCGAAAAGCCCGATTTAGTCGTGCTGGATTTGATGCTGCCGAAAATGAGCGGTTTGGACGTTTGCCGGAATTTGCGAAAAAGCAGTTTCGACGCGCCCGTTCTGATGCTGACGGCTCGCGGACAGGAAATTGATAAAATCATCGGCTTGGAAGTCGGGGCGGACGATTACATCACCAAACCGTTCAGTTTAAATGAACTGCTCGCTCGCGTTCGCGCCCATTTGCGCCGCGCTAACAATGAAGTCGCCGTCATCGAAAATTATTCATTCGGCGATGTCGAGATTGATTTTCAAAAATATAAAGGAACGAAAAACGGCGAACCAATCGAACTCAGCCCGCGTGAATTTGAACTGCTGAAATTTCTCGTCAATCATCGCGGCGAAACGGTTTCGCGCGAACAATTATTAGACGCGGTTTGGGGTTACGACGCGATGATGTTCACGCGCACGGTTGACAATCACATCGCCAAACTGCGTCAGAAAATCGAGGACGATTCGGAAAATCCCGAATACATTTTAACCGTTCACCGCGTCGGTTACAGGTTTGTCGGCTGATTTTTCAAACGTCGGCTTTTCCCGTTCGCTCGCCGGAATTTTGCCGCAAAAGCCACGGCAGAAGTTCTTTTTCGGAAAGCACGTTCATCCAGACGTTATGACCGACACCGGGAAATTCGTTGTATTTCACGCTGCCGTGACTTCGCTCAATCGCCTTGACCATCTCACGCGATTCGCCGACCGGAACGATTGAATCGTCCGCGCCGTGAAAAACCCACGCCGGAATTTTAGAAATTTTTTCGGCAATTGGATTGAAACGGTCGCCGGTCAAAATCGGACTGCCGCCGCAGATGGAAACGAGCGCGGCAAAGCGTTCAGGATGCTGCGATGCGAGATGCCAAACGCCGTAACCGCCCATCGAAACGCCGATTAAATACAGACGAGTTAAATCGGCGTTGAATTCGTTTTGCGTTTGTTCGACTGCGTTCATCACCATCTTTTCCATCGTTTTATCCGACCAGTATTTTCCCAACGCGCATTGGGGGAAAACGATGATTGACGGAACTTGTTTGAGATAATGTATCAGAATTTTACCCAACAATCCGTCGTCGGAAATCAAACCGCCGCTGCCGCGCTCGCGGATGCCGTGCAGAAAAACGATGACGGGCAAATTTACCGTGTTTTCAATGTCGTGCGGAACGTAAACCTGGTATTTAAAATTTTCCGCGCCGATTGAAACGTCGCGCTTGAGAATTTCGCCCTGCTGTTTGCCGATGCCTTTTAATAAATCGGCGGAAAATAATCCGCCGAGCGTGGACAATAAATCATTTCTCATAATATTTGCCGGGAGCGCAGGCAGCCTGCCTGCACTGAGCGTCGCTTCGATGCGAAAAAACTCTTTGCCACAACCGCTTTTCGCGCTGTCGCGCTCAATGCAGGCAGGCTGCCTGCGCTCCAATCATTTCGATTTTGATGTCTATTTGGCGAGATTGATTTGCCGCAGAATTTCCTGAAAACGCGCATCGTCGCGCAGAAAATCGTATTCGTGGTCGTATTTAATCTGCAAAAGCCACGGGTCTTTTTGGCGGTCGGCTTTGAGAAGCCATTGCAGAGCCGCTTCTTTATCCTTTTGAATGGCGGCGATAAGGGCGACGTTGGTCGGCGGCAAATAAGATTTCTGCGCGTCGGTTTCGAGTTTTTCGCGCCAGTATTTCAATGCCGCCGCGTCGCCCTGCGTCTGCCGAATCTCTCTGATTTTCGTTGAAAAGTCCTGTCCGAGATCGAGGTCGAAGGCTTTCAGATACGTTTCAAGCATCGCGTTTTGATCGCCGCGCTCGAAATAGATCGAGCCGAGATACCAATACGGCAGACTGAAATTCGGATTGGCGTTAATCATTTTATTAAAGCGGCGTTCGGCATCGGCGGTGCTGCCCGTGCAAGCCGCTAAATAACCGATGGTCGTCTGGATAATCGCCGAAGTCGGGTCTTGTTCGAGAGCCGTTTCGAGTTCGCGTTTCGCTTCGTCAAAATGCCCGGTCATCGTCAAAAACCAACCGTAGCGCAGGTGCGCCGTCGCGTATTGCGGATTTACTTCGATTGAACGCCTGATCGAAATTTCCGAATCCGTCCAGTTTCGGTCATACAAAAATTGAATCGCGCCGAGCGTGGCGAGTGCTTCGGCGGAATCCGGTTTAAGCTGAATCGCCTGGTTAATCGCGGTTTTCGCCTGCGGAATACATTCGTCGGCGGGCTTTACGCCGTAATCGTAAAATCCGAGATAAGTATCGCTCAAGCCGGTGTAGGCTTCGGCAAATTTTGCATCGAGCGCGATGGCTTTTTCAAAAAAAACGACGGCTTTCTCGAACCCTTCGCCCGAACGACTATTCCAATGATAACGTCCGCGCAAATAGGCTTCGTAGGCTTCGGCATTTTCCGTCGGGTTTTTCGCCAATGTTTCGCGCTCGTCGGCGGTCAAATTCCGGCGCAGAGATTTAGCGACCTGTTCGGAGAGCGAATCCTGCAATTTGAAAATATCCGTTTCCGTTTCGTCGAAAGTTCCCGCCCAAATCTGCGTTCCGTCGGCGACGCGCAAGAGCCTGACGTTGACACGCAGACGATTTTCGGCGCGTTGAAACGTGCCTTCCAAAACCGCGTCAACCTGTAAAGTTTTGGCGAAATCAACCGGAAGCGTTTCGCTTTCGAGATATTTATTCACCGCGCTCAACGGTCGCACGGTCATTTTCCGCAGACCGCCGAGCCGCGAAATCAGCGAATCCGCCAAACCTAAACCGAGAGCTTTGTCGGCATCATTCGGCGCGATTGATTTCAGAGGCAAAACCGCGACCGAGTTAATTTTATTTCCCGTTTCACGATTCAGGTAAAACCAGCCGCTTAAAATTAGAACGATTAAACCGAGCGCGGCGACTGTATAAATCATCGTACGATTTTTTGAATCGGTCTTTGGCGCGGGTAGCGCGAGTTGATTTTCACCTTCGTTTTTTTCAAAAGTGATTTCCGTTCGCGTGCGGCGTTCGACGAATAAAATTTCCGAATTTTTATCGGCTTCGGTCAACGAATCGTTCGCCGCATCTTCGTCAATAATTATTGATAAATCATTCGTCGCGCTTTCCGGCATTTCGACCGGCGCGACGAATTGATAGCCTTTGCGCGGAATCGTGCGGATGAAATTGCTGTCCTTATTCTCGCCGAACGCCCGCCGCAAATTCGAGATGTTGACCGAAAGCACGTTTTCCTCGACAAACGAATCCTGCCAGACCGCTTCGAGCAGTTCGTCGCGGCTGACGACGCGGCTGTGATTTTCGACCAGAAACAGCAGAGTTTTCAAAGCCTTCTGCGTCAAAGGCAAAACTTCGCCGCCGCACGTTAAGCGCAAAGGATTTGCGTCGAGCGTGAACTCACCGAATTTGTAAATTTTGCCGTCTCCTTCGCTCATCGCCGCTAAATTCGCCGTCTTTGCGGCAAATTTAAGAATTTAAGAACTGATTTAAGAAGTAATTTAAGGACTTCGACCCGCCGAAAAAGTTAAAAACTTAACTGTCGAGCCGAAATCTATAAAGTGTTTCTCGATTTCGACTTGTTGGAAGTTTAGACGAAATCCGACGCGGCAACAAGAAAAAAGATGAGCGAGAACTTGAAAATAACCGTCGAAAAAATCGAACGCATCGCCGTCAGACGAACGAAACGGGCTGTTTCGTTCTGCATTTTTTGCGGCGCGGAAACGGAAATGCTGTCGCCTGATGAAATCGTTCTGGTTTATAAAATCGGCGGCGGCGAACTCGTCGCGCTCATCAATCGCGGCGCGGTTCATTTCAGCGAAACGGCGGAAGGTTTTCTGCTGATTTGCGCGGCATCGCTCGAAAATCGTCAGACGGCAAACGGTAAGGCAGAAACGCCGTGCGAAATCGGCGCATAAAAAAAGTAATCAATTATTAACAAACAAAAAGGAGATAAATTTATGAAAATAGGAAACGGCATCAACGGTGTGATTTTAAAGTTTAATTCGGTCAGCAATGTGGAAGTCAAACCGCATTTATACGATTTTATAAAGGAATTGATTACGACCGACATCCAGGACATTATGGATGAGAGCGTCAGCTATAAACTCATTTCGATGGACATTTCCTCGACCAGCGAACCGCGTCCGAGTCATCAAATCGGCGGACCGCACCGCAGCGGACTGGCGATTGACATCGCGGCGATTAACGGCAAGCTGATCGAGAAATTTTACAATAAAGACCCGGAATTAACCGGCATCTGCGATGCTTTGCAGGTCAAAGCCACCGACCTTAAAAACGTCTTTGAAAGTTTCGGTCCGCTGATTTGCTTCAAAATAGACCGCGACGGAAACAGCCGTCAACTGACGAAAGACAGGAAGGCTATCAACGGACACAAAGACCATCTGCATTTTTCCGTGCGCTGATAAAAACCAATCTCAAAAATCGGAGGCGACGTTCTGAGTCCCGCCTTTAGGCGGCTGAACGCTGACGAATTGCCGCCTAAAGGCGGGACTCAGAACTACTGATAACCGTCTTTGAGATGACTTTCAGTTTCTTTTTAAAAAATTCGGAGATTAAAAATGTCGGGCAAAAAATTAAAAGTATTATCGTTGTTCATTTTCACCGCGCTGGTTTTTATTTCATCGCAAATGTTGATCAGGACGACAGGCGCGAAAAATTCTTCGCGGTTCAATTTGTCTTCGCTGTCAACATACGGCGATGCCACGGTCGCATTTTTTAATTTCCAAACCGGCGGTAAATCGTTCGCGCCCGAAGCCTGCGTTCCGCCGCCCGCGAATTTAGTTTCTTGGTATCGCGGCGAAAACAATGCGCTCGATTCGCAGGGAAGCAACAACGGTACGCTGATCAACGGCGTAAGTTTTTCAGCGGGCAAAGTCGGGCAGGCTTTTGATTTCACCAATGAAAATCAGCGCGTCGAGATTCCCGACAGCGATTCTTTGGATTTGACGAACGCCGTTACGCTCGAAGCGTGGGTCGCGCCCTCGCAAATCGGCAATCCGAACAACGGCACGACGATAATGCACAAAGGCGACATCACCAGTTTCGGCAATCAGCCGTATGGACTGTTTTATAACCGCGACGGACTGATGGTTTTCCGCGTCGGCAACAGTTCGACGTTCAGCATTTCGACGGGCAGCACGACGGTTTTGCCGCTCGATACTTTTACGCACATCGTCGGAACTTACGACGGAACAACATCGAAAATTTATATCAACGGCGTTCTGGAAGGTTCGAGCGCGGAAAATATCGGCACACTGGTAACGAATAATCTTCCGCTTCGTATCGGCAGCAACGGTTCGACGGGTTTCGTCGGGAAAATTGACGAACCGACGATTTACAGCCGCGCACTTTCGGCGGGCGAAGTTCTCGCGCTTTTCAATGCCGGAAGCGCGGGCAAATGCCTTGAGAACTGCACCGCGCCGTCCGCGAATTTAGTTTCGTGGTTTCGCGGCGAAAATAATGCCGCCGACGCGCAGAATACGAACAGCGGAATTTTGCAAAACGGCGCAAATTTCGCGGCGGGCAAAGTCGGGCAGTCATTGAGTTTTGACGGTGTGGATGATTTCGTGCAACTGCCGAATAACGCTTCGCTCAACCCGGCTTCGACGACGGTCGAAGGCTGGATTAAGCCGGAGACTTTTGCGACGAACTTCGGCGGATTTATTTACGCCAGCCGTGATCCGTTCGCCGCCGAAGGGTTTTCCATTTTTACCACCAACGACGGCAGTTTGCTGGTCAATATCCGCACGGCAAACGCGCCGACTTCCCCGCCGACATTTTTCTCCGCGCCGAACGTGCTTCAAAACGGGCAATTTCAGCACATCGCCGTAACTTATAATTCAAGCAGCGGAACGCTCACGGCTTTCGTCAACGGCGCGAATATCCCTTTGAGCGGCGGAATGATTTTGAGCGGCGCGATTCAGCCGTCGAACAATCATTTTATCGGGCGCAGACAAGATGCGGCGACCTCCGAAGGAAACTTCGGCGCGGCTTATTTCAAAGGCTTGATTGACGAATTTTCGATTTACAGCCGCGCTCTTTCGCAGACGGAAATTCAATCAATCTTTAACGCCGGAAGTGCGGGTAAATGTCTGCCGAATTCGCCTCTGCAAATCTCTCCAACAACGGCGAATGTTTTGACCAACGCGACGCGAAATTTTACTGCATCCAGCGGAAATGCGCCTTATACGTTTTCGATTTTTACGAATAATTCCGGCGGCTCGATTAACTCTTCGACCGGCGTTTATACGGCTGGAACGACTATCGGAACGGACACGATTCGCCTTACGGACGCAAGCAGCGCGACGGCGGACGCGACGGTTAATGTTTCGACTGCGGCGACGCGCCTTGCCTTCATCGTTCAGCCGTCAAACTCGACTGCCGGACAAGCGATTGCTCCGCCGATTCAAGTCGTCGTCCGGGACGCGAACGGCAACACCGTGAACGATTCGTCCGCCGCAATAACTCTATCAATCCAAACCAATCCGAACGGCGGGACGCTTGCCGGAATGCTGACGAAAAACGCCGTCAACGGCATCGCCGCGTTCGACGATTTATCAATTAACCGCGCTGCCAACGGTTACACTCTGCAAGCGACGGCGAACAATCTGACTGCCGCGACGAGCAGCGGTTTTAACATCACGCCTGCCGGAGCGACGCGGCTGGCGTTTGTCGTGCAGCCGTTTAACACGATTGGCGGCGCGAACATTTCGCCCGCGCCGCAAGTCGCCCTGCAAGATCAATTCGGCAACACGCTCACCGACATCAACGGTTTTACGGTAACAGTCGAAGTTTTGAATAATCCGGCAAATGGCACACTGTCCGGTCAGACGCAGGCGAATCTGCAAAACGGCATCGCTGCATTTCCGAATCTGCAAATCAACAACGCCGGAACGGGTTATATGCTGATCGCTTTTGCCAATGGTTTCGGGAGCGCGACGAGCGCGGCTTTCGACATCATCTCGCAATTTGCCGTTACCAACACGAACAATTCGGGCGCGGGTTCGCTGCATCAGGCGATGCAAAACGCCAACGTAACGCCGGGAACGCAGACGATTACATTCAACATTCCGGGAACCGCGCCGTTCAAAATCGCGCCGACCAGTCTTGCGCTTCCATTAATTAACGACCCGGTAATCATTGACGCGACCACGCAGCCGGGATTCAGCGGTTCGCCGGTCATCGAACTCAGCGGAGAAGACCGACAACTCGGCAACATCACGGCACTCGAAATTCGTTCGGGCAATACGACGATTAAAGGTTTCGTTATCAATCGCTGGGTTTACGGATTAAGACTCGGCGGATTCGGCAACGTCATTCAGGGAAATTATATCGGCACGAATGTCGCCGGAAACGCCGCGCTTCCCAACAGCGAAGGCATCTTTATTCTTAACGGCTCATATGAAATCGGCGGCGCGGCGGCGGCGGCGCGCAACGTGATTTCCGGCAACACCGGCTACGGTATTTTGTCGGCGACCAACGATTCGACCATTAACACTATCAAAGGCAATTACATCGGTACCAAAGCCGACGGCATTTCCGCGCTGGGAAATTCACACGGTTTTTCCAACAGCGGAAACGCCCGTTCCATACTCGTCGGCGGCGACGATGCGCCCAACACAATCGCCTTTAATGCGAATTCGGGAATTTTACTGCAAAACGGTTCGACCAATATTTCGACCAATTCGATACATTCCAACGGCAGGCTCGGAATTGACATTTCTTTATTCGGCGTAAATTCCAACGACCCGCAGGACGCGGACGACGGCGCGAACGGCAAGCAAAATTATCCGGTTATCACTTCGGTTACGTCGGCGAACGGCTCGACCGTCGTGCGCGGAACGCTCAACAGTACGCCGTCTTCAACTTTCGGCGTGCGGCTTTATACCAATGATGTCTGCGATGCGTCCGGCTTCGGCGAAGGCAAAACTTTTCTCGCGGCACGGGGCAATATCAACACCGACGCGAGCGGCGCGGCGAGCTTTACGATTATCGCCGATCAACCCGCGCCGGTCGGCAGTTTCGTCACGGCAACTGCCAATACGCTCAACGGTGGATCGAATGTCAGTTCGGAATTTTCCAGATGCCAAATCGTCGCCGGAACTTCAAATTCGATTTCCGGGCAAATCCGCGATACGAATAATCAACCGCTGTCCGGCGGGCGAGTTAATTTGCAGGGAACGAGTATTTCAACTCTGACCGATTCAGGCGGCAATTACAGATTTAATAATCTTCCCGGCGGTTTTAATTACACGATTGCGCCGACCGCACCGAGCGTTTCTTTTAATCCGCCAACGCTCGTCGTCAACAATCTATCCGCCAACCAAACGAATCAGAATTTCACCGGCACGCGCCTGTCCCGCATCAGCGGACAAATCACGAGCGTCATCAACGGCGCGAGTTTCCCGATCAGCGGCGCGACGATGACATTGAGCGGCGCAAGCGGCGCAACCGCGCAAACTGACGCAAATGGCAACTTCATTTTCAACAGCGTTCCGAACGGCAGCTACACGGCAACGCCGACGAAAGCCGGATTTGCCTTTCTGCCGTCGTCCGTTTCGTTGAACGTCAGCGGCGACCGCACGGCGAATTTTTCATCGGCGATGACTGCCAATTTGAGCGGGCGAATTCTATCGGATTACGTCGTCATCAGCGCGTTCAACGCCGACGGCAGTTCGGAAGTTTATCCGGGAATCAACGGCTCGGCGTTCGGCTGTACGACCAACCAATGTCAAATCACTCTCGACGCGAAACTTTCGCCCGACGGTAAACAAATCGCCTTCATCGAAGCGACCCGAAGAAATTTTCCGAGCGAAATTATCAACGGAAAAATTTATACGATCAATTTCGACGGCTCGAATCGCCAGTTTGTCTATACTTTTTCGACCAGCACGAATCTTTTCGGCAATTCGCTCGAATGGTCGCCCGACAGCGCGAAAATCGTTTTCACCGAAGAACAGCGAAGTATCAAAACCATCAATACGAACGGCACGAATTTAATGACCGTTCTGCCGAGAACCAACGAATTTTACAGCGATGTAGATTGGTCGCCCGACGGCACGAAAATTCTTTTTACGTTTAATAATAATCGTTCAATCAGCGTCATCAACACCGACGGCACGAATCGCCGCCAACTGACTTCCGGCACGATTGACGACAACGCGCAATGGTCGCCGAACGGCGCAAAAATCGCGTTCATCCGACGACCGGCATTAAACACGACGGGCAAAATTTTCACGATGAATATTGATGGTTCGGCGCAGACGGCGATCACGACCGATTCGGATTACATCAATGTTTTATGGTCGCCCGACAGCGCGAAAATCGCCTTTACAAGGCGCGGAGTTCTGCCGACGAATAATTTTTACGGCGCGGCTGACCCGACGGGAGCGAATCTGCAAATCATCAGAGAAATCGCCGGAAACATTTTGTCGTGGTCGCCCGTTTTTGCGCCCGCGACACCGACCGGCGCGAATGTTTCAACCAACATCGGCGCGGCAACCGTTAATTTCAGTAATGTTTCCGCCGCCGGAACGACGACGATCACGCCGATTCCGACATATTCGGCGGGCAATGCGCCAAGCGGTTTCAACTTCAACGGGCAAACTTACGAAATCACGACGACGGCAACCGTCTCTGCGCCGATTATCGTCTGCTTTACCGCGTCGGCTGAAATAACCGAAAGCCGGTTCAATCGTCTGAGCATTCTGCACCGCGAAAACGGTGTGTTCATTGACCGCACGACGAGCCGCGATTTCCCGACGAGAAAGATTTGCGCGACGACGACGACGCTTTCGCCGTTTGCGTTTGCCGAACAGATTGACGCGAATTCGCCGAGCATTACCGGACTCGTCCAGGATGCCGACGGCAAACCGCTCGTCAATATTCCGGTTCGTCTTTCCGGTGCGGAAACCGCCGATACGATGACCGACAGCGGCGGATTTTTTACATTCGTTAATCTGACAGCGGGCGCGAATTACAATGTCCAGCCGAAACAAATCGGCTATTTATTCAGTGAATCGAATCAGGATTTTGTAAATTTGACGGGTGAAAACGCGGTCGTTTTTGAAGGAGCGCAAAGAAATTTCAGTATCGGCGGCAAAGTTTTTGACGGCAGCGGCGATGCCGTCAGCGGCGTAACCGTCAATCTCGACGGCGCGAAACAATCAACCGTTGTTACAGGAAAAGACGGCAGTTACATTTTCACCGATCTGCCCGCCGACGGTTTTTACACGCTGAATGCAGTTAAAGGCGCGGACGGTTTCACGCCTTCAACCGCTGTCGTCAATGGGTTGACGAACGACGCGAACGACGTTGATTTTCAAATGTTCGCGCCGACCGCCGCCGCCGTTTCGATTTCCGGGCGCGTCGTTCTGCCGACGGATTTGGGATTGTTAAATGCCAGAATAACTTTGACCGATTCAAGCGGAAATTCCCGAACCGTTTTAACCGGCAAATTCGGTAAGTTCAAATTTAACGATGTTGCCGTCGGCGAAAGTTATGTGATTAGCGTTTCGGCAAGAAATTATATTTTCGCGCCGCAAGTCTTTAATTTGACGGGCGAGATAAACGAATTGGTTTTTATGCCTGTTTTGCCGCCCGATGGTAAATAAATTTACCCGGAAAAAGCGGCGTTTATCTTTGTCAAAACAGTTTCTTTTCTGCGAAGCAGATATAGAGTTAAGCTACAAGCGAAAGCGTGTAGAAATGCGATAGCGAATTTTTCAAAGCCTGTTCACAGGCGAAAGAAATTCTGTCGTCTGCTTGGCAGACTCAAAATCATTTGCTGCCGATTTTCTACAGGTTACGCTTCGCTTCACCTGTAGCTTAATTCTGTCATCCGCTCTGCGGACTTAATTTCGGAAATCATTTTTGAATGACGTTTGGACTCACCGATTACGCCCGTATTTCTCGTGCGACGAAACCCAATCGCTCGACGAGATCGCCGAACCGAGCGAAATTTCTCCTGCCAATACCACGCCCGCGACGATTTCGGCTAGTTTGTTGACCGTGCCGCGCCCGACACAGCCGAGAACTTGCAGACATTCATTCTGCGTCGCCAGATTCGTGCCGCCGCCGTGCGTAGCGACGATTAGGGACGGAATCGTGATGGAAATATACAAGTCTTTTTCGGGAGTGATTTCCGAGTAGAGAATTCCCGCCGAACTTTCCGAGACGTTTGCCACGTCCTGACCGCAGGCGATGAACATCGCGGTGATGCCGTTTGCCGAATGTGCGCCGTTGTTGTTCGCGCCCGACATAAACGCGCCGACGTTTGCTACGCCCGAATGATAGGTTAAGGATTCGGGTTCGACGCGCATATGTTCGATTAAAACATTGCGCGGCACGGTGCATTCGGCAGTCACGCGCTTGCCGCGCGTTCGCATAATGTTGACCTGCGAAGCCTTTTTGTCGGTGGCGAAATTTGATTCGAGATAGAAATGCGCGATGCCTTCGTAGTTGTCAATGATCCAACTGCAGGCGGCAAAAGTGGCGCGTCCGACCATATTTTGTCCCGCCGCGTCGCCCGTCGTGTAATTGAAACGCAGAAAAACGAATTTGTTTGAAATATACGGATCAATCTCCTTGAGTTTCGCCACGCTCGAAGTGGCTTCGGCTTCTTCGCGGATTTTGGCGAAGTTTCCCTGCACCCAGCTAACGAATTTTCGCCCTGCCCGCGCATCGTCGAAAACGAACACCGGCGCGCGCTGCATCGCGTCGGCGACGACGGTGGTTTTTACGCCGCCGGATAAATTTAAAACCTTGATTCCGCGATTGTAGGAAGCAATCAAAGTTCCTTCGGTCGTCGCCAGCGGAACAAGAAATTCACCTTTCGCGTATTCGCCGTCAATGTTGATCGGTCCGGCGAAGCCGACGGGAATCTGCGCCACGCCCGAAAAATTTTCGCAGTTGCCGGCGAGCGTGTGCGCGTCGAACGAATAATTTCTGAGATGTTCGAGCTTTGCGCCCGAATATTTTTCGACGAAATCCTGGCGGGCTTTGATGGCTTTTTCCGAATAATCGTCCGTCTCGTCGCGTGGAATCCTGACTTCGAGATTTTCGACTTCGGCGATGGAATCTTCGACTTCGATTTTCAGAGAGCCGTAGCCTTTGCCTTTGACGGCGATTTCGATTTTGTATTTGCCGGGTTCGAGATTGGCGGTTTCAGCCTGCACGAGAATGGTTTTTTTGAGCGGAAAGGCAATCGGATTAGCGTCGGAAATCGTGTCGGCGGCGATTAAAACGCCGTCGCCTAAATCAAGCGTGACTTTATCCTTCGGAATTTCCACACCGCCGATTTTAACGGCTTTGAGTTCGGTAAAAACAACGTCGGTCAAACGATTTTTAATCGCAAACTGCACACCGTTTTCGACATTTTTTAAACTGTTATTCGTGTAAAACTGCCGCAAAAGCATACTCGGAATCGGAAAGAAAGCCATAATTTTTTATTTGTCCTTTGATTGATTTTGGAAAGCGTTGCGTGAATTTTACTTTTGTTGGCTTTTAAATTCAAATTCGATACCGTTTAATCGCCGCGCAACCCTCGCGGCAGACATCAAACCAGCCGTTCGACTCGTCGAATCACCCGCCGGACACGTCCTGCAACGTATAAATATACGTCTCTTAACGTATATTTATGCGTCAAACACCCCATCGGATACGTCTCTTAACGTATAAATATACGTCAAACACCCCGTCGGATACGTCAAGGGACGTATAAATATACGTTAAATACCCCGTCAGATACGTCTTGAGACGTATATTTATACGTTAAATACCCCGTCGGATACGTCTCAAGACGTATCCGACGGGGTTATTTAACGCCGCCGGCGGGCTGTTTGAGCGTTCCGCCGCGCCGTCGCGCCGTCTTCGGAACGCCGTTTGACGGATTTTCGTTAAATTAAACGGTAGTCTTTTGACAATTTTCCCAGAAAACTTATCCTTTTCTTTGGTTTTAAGGAAACGGAGAAACGAATGGAAGACGAAACCCGACTGCAAATGCTCGCCGAAATCGAGGAAAAAGTGCGGGCGCATAAATGGATTGAAACCCGCGCCAAACTGCTCGACATTCACAACAGCGAAGTCGCCAGCTTTATCAGCCATCTGCCCGAAAACGAGGCGGCGATTACGTTTCGTCTGCTGCCGACGCTCAAGGCAACGTCGGCGTTCAGTTATCTCGACCGCCAAACTCAGGAAAATATCATTCGCAATCTCGGCAAAAAGGAAGTCGCGGAAATCTTAAATCAAATGTCGCCCGACGACCGCACGGCGTTTCTCGCCGAACTGCCCGATCAGGTTTTAAAGGAAACCTTAAACCTTCTGACCGACGAAGAACGCCGCATTGCCAGTTCCCTGCTCGGCTACGGTCCGAATGATGTCGGGCGGTTGATGACTCCTTATTATATTCAGGTCGGCAAAGATTGGACGGTCGAACAGACTTTAAAACATATCAGGCGGCGCGGTCGCAAAGCCGAAACTTTGAATATCATCTACGTCGTCAACGAGCGCAATCAGTTGATTGACGACATTCGCATCGGCGATTTACTGATGGCACAGCCTGAATCCAAAATCGAAAAATTGATGGATTCAAAATTTGTCGCGCTGCAGGCAACCGCCGATAAAGAAGACGCGGTGCAAACCTTCAAACAATACGACCGCTCGGTGCTGCCCGTCGTAACGGAAAATCAAGTGCTGGTCGGCATCGTAACTTCTGACGATATTTTAGACGTGGCGGAAGCCGAAGCAACCGAAGACATCCAGAAATTCGGCGGTTTGGAAGCGTTGGATTTGCCGTATGTCCAAACGCCGCTGCTGACGATGGTCAAAAAACGCGCCGGTTGGCTGATCGTACTTTTTTTGGGCGAAATGCTGACGGCTTCGGCGATGGGTTATTTCGACCAGGAAATCGAAAAAGCCGTCGTGCTGGCGTTGTTCGTGCCGCTGATTATCTCAAGCGGCGGCAATTCCGGTTCGCAAGCCGCAACGCTGATTATTCGCGCTATGGCTTTGAAAGAATTGACCTTAAAAGATTGGTGGTATGTGATGCGGCGCGAACTGTTTTCCGGTTTGTCGCTCGGCGTGATTTTAGGAACAATCGGCTTTATTCGGATTACGATTTGGCAAAAACTTGGATTGTTTAACTACACCGAACACTGGATGCTCGTCGGTTTCACGATCTTCTTTTCGCTCATCGGAATCGTAATGTGGGGAACGCTTTCCGGCTCGATGATCCCGTTCGTCCTGCGCCGTTTCGGACTCGATCCGGCGACTTCTTCCGCGCCGTTCGTCGCCACTTTGGTTGACGTTACCGGATTGATTATTTATTTCACCATCGCTTCGATTCTGCTGAAAGGAACGCTTTTATAATTTTATGAGCAACAACATTTTCAAATTTATTTTATTCGTTTTGACTCTGGCGATTTCCATCAACGCGCAATGGCAAAAACAAACCGTTGACACAAAAGCGAGTTTACGCGGTCTTTCAGTCGTCAGCGAAAATATCGTTTGGGCGAGCGGAACAAACGGAACTGTGTTGCGAACCGTTGACGGCGGGAAAAATTGGTCGGTAATTAAAGTTTCCGACGCGGAAAAATCAGATTTCCGCGACATCGAAGCGTTTGATGCAAACACAGCTTACATTTTGAGCATCGGTGACGGTGAAAATTCGCGGATTTATAAAACCGTTGACGGCGGGAAAACTTGGAAACTGCAATTTCAAAACAAAAATCCGAAAGCGTTTTTCGACTCGCTCGCGTTTTGGGATTCGACGCACGGAATCGCAATGAGCGATCCGGTTGACGGCAAATTCGTTTTAATCGAAACCAAAGACGGCGAAACGTGGAAGCCGATTGAGAATTTGCGGATACCGAATGTGGTCGAAGGCGAAGCGGCGTTCGCGGCGAGCGGAACTTGTTTGATAACGCAGGGCAAAAACAATGCTTTTCTTGTTTCCGGCGGCAATGCGGCGCGAGTTTTCAAATCAAAAAATCGCGGCAAGAATTGGAAAGTTTATGAAACGCCGATGACGAAAGGCACAGCGGGCAGCGGAATTTTTTCGATTGCGACGTTCTATAAATCCTACGGCATTATCGTCGGCGGCAATTACGAAAAACCGAACGACACCAATAACAATCTGGCTTTGACAAAAGACGGCGGTAAAACTTGGACTTTGGGGAAAGGATTAAGCGGTTATCGCTCAAGCGTCGCGGTAGTTTACAGAAGCTCAATTTTGGCAGTCGGTTCAAGCGGTTCGGATTTATCTCACGATGGCGGCAAAACGTGGGAGAATTTAGACAAGGAAAATTACAACACCGTGCAATCAATAAATGATGGCTTTACCTGGGCGGTCGGCGCAAACGGATTGGTGTCAAAATTTGAGGTTAAAAACTGGTATTTCGCAAGTTTGATCTCAGAAAATCCGACGGAATTTGGAAAGTAATGTTTTATCAAATCACTAAAGTATTTCCGCTTGCTTTTCTATTTCGGAAAACACCGGACTTCGATGAATCTTTCAATGTTGATAGTTTGAAAGACGCGCCGGTTGATTTCGGGCGAATTCGCTGTCCGCTGTGCCGATGGCAGCCGAAAAGTTCGAGCCGCTGGTTTTGCAGCGACGACAAATTTCATTTCGGCTGCGGAACGACCTGGAACACCTTCGACACGCGCGGAGTTTGTCCGGGCTGTCAGTATCAATGGAAATGGACTGATTGTTTGCGCTGTTTTCGTTCTTCACCGCACGAAGAATGGTATGAGGAAAATTAAAAATTATTTTCGTCAATTCTTATTTTTAATGTCAGTTAGGGATAAGCAAATAATTGAAAGTGAAAACAACTGTTCACTATTCGCTGTCAACTGTTCGCTATTAAACGAGAAAATCTTCCCTGTTTGATAGTGAATAGTTAATGGTGAACAGCGAATAGTTTGCGTCGTCCGGCATTCAAAGGTGCTGACTGATTCAAGATCATTATCCCGAAATCAGGTTAATTTTTAATCGAATTATGAATTACGCTTGGTACGATGTCGTCGGTTCAATCGGCGTTTTTACGATCATTACAACTTACGTTCTGCTGCAAACCGGACGCATTAAAAGCGAGAGTTTGGCGTATTCGATTTTGAACGGCGCGGGCGCGGGACTGATCGTTTTTTCGCTTTTTTATAGTTTCAATTTCTCGGCTTTTGTAGTTGAATCGTTATGGGTGCTGATTAGCATTTACGGAATTATCAGGTATTTTTTGAAACGCTGAAGTAGGAACGATGAATTTAAATTCATCGTTCATCGTTCCTACTTCATACTTAAACGAGATGTCGGCAAAAACAAACTTAAAAAAATCAACCGAACCGCTTTCGTGTCAAAAAGAAAGCTCGCTTACCAAAGAACAGTTCTTAGAGCTTTACCGCTTCGTCAAAATGACCCGAATGTTTGATGAAATTACGGTTCGATTAAAAAGGCAGTCGAAATTAACGGGCGGCGTTTTCACGAGTTTAGGACAGGAAGCGACGGCGGTCGGGACGGCGTTTGCTTTGGAAAAACAGGATTTTATCGCGCCTTTGATCCGTGACATCGGCGCGGTTTTCGTCAAAGGAATTACACCGCGTGAGATTTTCGCGTCGTATCTCGGTCGCGCCAACGCGCCGAATCGGGCGACCGATGTGCAGTTTCATTTCGCCGATCTGGAAAAAGGTTTCGTCGGTCCGATTTCGCATCTCGGCGATATGATTCCGGTGATGACGGGGATTTTGCTCGCGTCGCGGATGAAAAAAGAAAATCGCGTCGCGGTCGCCTACATCGGCGAAGGCGCATCTTCGACCGGCGCGTTTCACGAAGGCGTGAATTTCGCCGCCGTGCAGAAATTACCGCTGATTACGATTATCGAAAATAACGGCTACGCTTATTCGACACCGACCAGCAATCAATGCGCCGCCGATTCGTTTGTTGACAAAGCAATCGGTTACGGAATTTTAGGTTTGCAGTGCGACGGCAACGATATTGTCGCGTGTTACGAAACGATGAAAAAGGCGGTCGAACACGCCCGCAGAGGAAACGGTTCGGTGCTTTTGGAAGTAATGACTTATCGCCGCAAAGGACACGCCGAACACGATAATCAAAGTTACGTTCCTGAAGGAGAAATCGAATTTTGGGCGACGAATAACGACCCGATTGACCGTTACGAAAGATTTTTGCGCGAGGAAAAAATCGCCGACGAAAACGAGCAGAAAAAAATCGTCGCGGAAGTTTCCCAATATCTCGAAAGCGAATTGGCGATTGCCGAAGAAGCCGGTTTTCCCGAACCGATTTCGGCAGCTTACGATGTTTTCGATAACTCAATTGTGCAGCCAGCATTTAAGAAAAAAGTCCTCGAACAGTAAAAAGTGAAAAGTGAAAAGTGAAAATAATATTTCTAGACTTTTCACTTTTAATTTTTCACTTTTCACTATCAAAAAAATGGGCGTAGTGCAGAGAAAACTATCGAAATCGTTCACCAATTTTTTCGATTCCGAAAAAGCGGGCGGCATCATTTTGATCGTCTGCACAATCGTCTCGTTACTGCTGACAAATTCGCTGATCGGCGAAAATTATTTGTATTTGTGGCACGTTAAAATCGCCGGTTTGAGCGTCGAGCAATGGGTCAACGACGGTTTGATGGCGATTTTCTTCTTGCTGATCGGTTTGGAATTGGAGCGCGAACTCTACAACGGCGAATTATCCGAATTCAAAAACGCTTTGCTGCCGATTTTCGCCGCCATCGGCGGGATTGTAACGCCCGCTTTAATTCATTTCGCGCTCAATATCAATTCGCCGACGCAAGCCGGAATGGGAATTCCGATGGCGACCGACATCGCGTTCGCGCTCGGCGTTCTCGCGCTTTTGGGCAGCCGCGTTCCGGCTTCGCTGAAGATTTTTCTGACCGCGCTCGCCGTGATGGACGATCTCGGCGCGATTATCGTCATCGCGGTTTTCTATACGGCGAAATTGGCGACGGCGTATTTGTTCGGCGCGATTGTCGTTACGGGAATTTTGTTTTTGCTGAACCGTGCGAAAGTAAAATCGCTCGTGCCTTTTCTGGTCGGCGGCGTTCTGCTGTGGTTTCTGATGCTGAAATCCGGCGTTCACGCGACGATTGCCGGTGTGATTTTGGGTTTTACGATTCCCTTTTCGGCGAAGGAAGACGATGAGGAATCGCCGTCGCACCGGCTCGAAAGTTTTCTGCACGCGCCGGTTTCGTTTGTCATTCTGCCGGTTTTCGCGCTTTGCAATACGGGAATTATCATCGGCGTTTCATCTTTGCAAACGCTGACCAATCCGAATGAAATCGGGATTTTGAGCGGTTTGATTTTCGGCAAGCCAATCGGCATTGCGCTGTTCAGTTTCTTCGCCGTTGCGGTCGGCATCTGCAAACTGCCGCTCGATTTGAATTGGAAACATATTTCCGGCGCGGGACTTTTGGGCGGCATCGGTTTTACGATGTCAATTTTTATTACGAATCTCGCGTTTGCCGGAAACGCAATGCAAATCAACGGCTCGAAGATAGCGATTCTGCTGGCTTCGCTGACTGCCGGAACGATTGGTTTTTTGTGGCTGAAACTGCTCGGTCAGCCGGAATCTTCGGATGAAGATTTGGACGCGATGGATTTTGACGTAACGGAGATGCCGAACGCGAATTTATGAAATGGTTAATCGAAAAATCTCGCTATCTGCCGATTGTCAGCGTTTTCGGAATGCTCGTCGGTGCGGTTTGCGCGTTGTTTTTGGGCGTGGTTAAAACCGTCAAAGTAGTCGAAACTACTTTGACGAAATACAACGAATCCGAACCGGGACTTTACACTTTGTTTGAAGCGTTGGACTGCTTTCTGGTTTCGACCGCATTGATCGTCGTCGCTATCAGTTTGTATGAACTTTTCATCAGCGGTTTGGAAGTTCCTGATTGGATGCTGGTCAAAGATTTAACCGAATTGAAGGCGAAATTCACGTTCGTGATTATTCCGGTGATGGCGGTCAAATTCGTGCAGAAGATTTTGAATTATGAAAACGCCGTTGATACGCTTTATTTCGGAGCGGCGATTGCGGTCGTCGCCTTTGCGCTGACGGCTTTTAATTTCGTCAGCATCAAGGAAAAGGAAGCGAAAATGGAAGAAGAATCGAACGAAGCGGAAAGCGAAACCCGCGCCGAAGATTTGAAAAAATAGAAGGAGACGAAAACTTTTATGACGACGAACGGAAACGACTATCTTGATTTCAACAATCAAATTAACGATTTGATTCCTGACCGCGCCGAACTCGAATGCGAGGAACTTTTCATCCAAGCCGACCGGATTTTAACCGAAGGCGGCACGATGGAAGCGGTCGAAAAACTTTCGCAGATTCTGAAGCGCAATCCGCGTTTCGGCAAAGCCTACAATCATCTCGGCTGGGTTTATGAAACGAAGTATAAAAACTCCGCCCGCGCCGAAGAATACTATAAAGCGGCGATGGCTTACGCACCGAATTATAACGCGGCTTACTTGAATTACGGCTATTTCCTCTCGAACGCCGGACGTTTCGACGAACTGAAAACGCATCTCGATAAAATGTCGAATCTGCCCGGAATCGCCAAAGACACCATCGCCAACGAATACGCCATAATGTACGAAATGCAGGGCAATCCGCAGGCGGCGATTGATCATTATCAGAAGGCGGCAATCCTTACTTTAGACAGCGCAAAACTCGACAAATATAAAGACAGCATCGAACGCTGCCGCAAAAAAATCGAACTGCTGAGTAGTGCTGAATGGTAAATGGTTAATTTAAGAAACTGATTTCATTCACCGTTCATCATTCAGCGTTCACCATTAAAAATTATGTTCATCAGCGTTCCATTCAAAACCCAAACCGCCAACGGAATATCGCAAATCGAAGGCATCGGCAAATTCTCCGCCGCCGGCATCGTGCTGGAATTCGAGTCGAAACTTTTCGGTTTAATCAGCAATGGCGTGAAAGAAAACCGCATCGCGCTCGATGATATTTTGGACGTAACCTTCAAGAAAGGTTTTTTCAAAAAAGGCGCGAAAATCGTCATTCGCCTGAAAAGCTACGCCAAACTCGCCGAGATGCCGAACAAGGACGGCAAAATAACTTTGAAAATCCCGCGCGACGATCACGAACGCGCCGCCAACGCCGTCGAATTATTAAACAAAAATCTCACCGAACATCAACAAAATCTGCCGCCGACGCGAACGCCCGTCAGCCGTCTGTTTGACGAAAGCGAAGATGAGACGAAGGAATTAAAAGAGTAGTTAATAGTTGACGTTTTCCGGCTTCTTGTCGCCAGCGGCGACCAATAATATAGCCTATGGGTAAGCCGCAGGCGCAACCATAGGACACACGCAATTATTTTCCGTCGCTGAAGGCGACGAATAATCTTGGTGATTTGCAATGCCGCAATCGTTATTTAAAATCCTCATTCACGTCGTTTTCTCGACCAAAGACCGCGCCGATTTAATAGCACCGGAAATTGAAGATGAACTGTTCAAATACTTTCACGGCATCGTTGAAAACAACGGCGCGAAATTGATTATCGCCAACGGCACGACGAATCACGTTCATTTGTTAATTTCGTTCGGTAAAAAAGTTGATATTCCCGAACTCGTCGGCGACCTCAAACGCGATTCTTCAAAATGGATTAAACGCGAAAAGAATATCCACAATTTTTATTGGCAGAGAGGTTACGGTGCGTTTTCCATCGGTCAATCGCAGGTTGGAACAACCGTCAAATACATCGAAAATCAAAAAGCGCATCATTCTCAGCAAGATTTCAAGGACGAATATCGAGCGTTGCTGCAAAAATATGAAATTGATTATGATGAAAGATACGTTTGGGATTAAACGGCGATTATTGTTCGCTTTCAGCGAACGGTTTGTTAATTGTCCTTTCCTATGGTTGCGCCTGCGGCTTAACCATAGGCTATATTATCGGTCGCCGTTGGCGACAAAAACATAGGAATAGTAAAAATTAAATAATGGCGGCAACAGCAAAACAGGAACAAAAAGGCTTAACCTTAATCGAAGCGATCCGGCAAGGCATTCACGAAGAGATGTCGAAAGATGAAACGGTTTTCGTCATCGGCGAAGACATCGGCGAATATGGCGGCGCGTTTAAGTTGACCGAAGGTTTTATTGATGAATTCGGCGCGGAACGGATGATTGACACACCGATTTCGGAGGCGGCGATTGTCGGCGCGGCGTGCGGCGCGGCTTTGATGGGGATGAAGCCGGTTGCCGAGTTTCAGTTTATTGATTTCGTTTCGTGCGGTTTCGATATGCTGACGAATTACGCGGCGAAATCGCGTTATCGCGGGTGCGGTTCGATTCAAGCCGTCTTTCGCGGTCCGTGCGGAAGCGGTGTGCGCGGCGGACCGTTTCATTCTTTGAACGCCGAATCTTTTTTCCTGAACACGGCAGGTTTGAAGATGGTCGAACCTTCGACGGCTTACGACGCGAAAGGTTTAATCAAAGCGGCGATTCGTGATCCTGATCCGGTTTTGTTCTTTGAACATAAAAAACTTTATCGCCTGCCGCGTCTGCGCGAAGAACTGCCCGCCGAAGATTACATCGTCGAAATCGGCAAGGCGCGAACGGCAAAAGAAGGCAAAGATTTATCAATCATCACGTTCGGCGCACAGGTTTTGAACGCGCTCGACGCGGCGGAAGAATTGGAAAAGTCGGACGGATTAAAGGTTGAAGTGATAGATTTACGAACGCTCGCGCCGCTCGATAAAGACGCGATTCTAGAGACCGTCAAAAAAACCAATCGCGCGATGATTCTGCACGAATCATCTTTAACCGGCGGCATCGGCGGCGAGATTTCTGCGATCATCGCCGAAGAAGCGTTTGAATGGCTCGACGCGCCGGTAATTCGCGTTGCCTCGATTGATTCGCCCGTGCCGTTTGCGCCGCAGATGGAAGATTATTTCCTGCCGCAAGTCTCCGAAGTCGTTGAAGCGGCGCGAAGATTGGCGAGCTATTAGACGGCATTTAATAAGCGTTGAATTATTTCCTGATTTTTGATGATTGGTATATCATCTTCCGTTATTACAGCGAGGATATTTAACATTGATACCCGACACGATTGAAATAAAAACGAGCGAACTTTTGAAACATTCAAAACTCGGCATTGCGTCGGTGGTGATCGCCTTAATTGTTTATATCTATTTTTTGGTGGCGGGCTACATATCTCTTTACGGGCTTGATGAACTTTTCAAAGATTCAAATTCTTTCGCGGCACTTGGGATATTGATTATTGCGTTTTTTATTCATCTCGCCGTGTGCAGTGTCGGTTTCATTATTGGGTTGGCTTTGGCAATCGTCGGCTTGATAAAGAAAGACAAAAAACGATTATTTCCCGTTATCGGTTTGATTTTGAACGCTCTGCCGTTGATTTCGGTATTGATTCTCATACTATACTCTTTTGTATTAGTGAAACACAGCAAATAAAATCGCTTGAATTTTTATGCTGTTGACGATTTTTGCTGAAAGAATATTCAAAGTGATTGGCTGTTTCCCTTCCGCAAGTCTCCGAAATCGTTGACGCGGCGCGAAGATTGGCGCGTTATTAAGTTGAAAGGAATTATTATGCGAAAAGTTAAGATTTTTATAGTCTTTATTTGCCTGTTCACCTTTTTCGTCGGTTCGGCAGAAGCTCAAGAGACAAAAAAGAATCCTTCTAAAAAAGAAAGTAAGTTGAAATCTTCAGAAACAAATGCTAATGGTTGCGGTGCGATTATAACAACCACCGTTGAACGCCGGAAACCGTCTGATGCGGCGAGTTTCATCAGCTATAGTTTCGACTTTTTGTTTGGAAAGAAAAAAATCATTGCTGATTATAACTGTCCCGCAGAAATAACGAGTTTTGTTTTGAGCGCGTCTGAAGTTGAGTTGAATTGTCCGGTCGGTCAGCCATTCGATGCGAACAATCAAAAAATAGCAGTTTCTACCGAAGCCCTGGATGCGGACAACGACCCTTTAACATACATATATGTTGTTTCGGGCGGAAAAATAGTCGGGCAAGGCGCAAAAGTCGTCTGGGATTTGTCGGGCGAGAAAACCGGAGTTTATACAATTACCGCTGGAGCCGATGATGTTTGGGGCGTGGGCAAAACGATTACCAAAGAAGTCAAAATTATTGAATGTGTCGCGCATAAATAATATAATGTTTTATACACGCCGACGATGGAAAATTATTTCCTGCCAAACATCTCTGAAATCGTTAATGCGGCGCGGCATTTGGCGCGTTTTCGAGATTGAAAGTAAAATTTCATCAAAAAAACAGACGAATACTGTTCAAATCAATGCATTCACTGTTGCAAACGTCTTATCTTGACGGTGAAACATCACATTTACAGTTGTGAATATTACATTTACAGTTGTAAACATTACATTTACAGTTGTAAACGTAATGTTTACAACTGTAAATGTGCTATAATTATCGTGAAATGTCTGATATGACAGCGGGTATTTCACATTTTTGATCGAGATTGAAACTTTAAGGAGATATTGAAATGGCTAGAAAGATAAGATTATCGCCGAATAAATTGGCGGAGATAAAAGGCAGTTTTGCGGGTTTGAAAACCATCCCCGATTATAAGCCGGTAAAGGCTGAATTCGAGGTGAGTTTGATTCAAGCGGTGGAAACGACGGTTGACGAGTTGACGTTACAAGAAGCGCAGTTGTCCGCGCAGTTAAACGATGTGCGCGACCGGCTCGCCGATAAAGGAAAAGAGTTCACGCAAAAGATGAAGGGCGCGGCACAGCAGGTCATCGCCCAATACGGCGACGATTCGCCGGAGATTCAAAAGCTCGGTCGGGTTCGCTCTTCCGAACGGGCGACGCGCAAACCGAAAAAGCCGGTCGTTTAAGGTCTTTGTCGGATAAAAAAAAGGCTGAATGATATTTCATCATTCAGCCTTTTTCGATTTACCGCGCCATCATTCGCGCGTCCGGTTTTGTTTTGATTTCGTATTCCTTCGGCGGTTCCGCGCCCATCAGGTTTTTCACGAAATAATCCCAGCGGCGGCGCATCATATACGTTCCCGACGCGCCTCGATAGCCGTGGCGGTCGTTCGGGAAGATTATCAAATCGAAATCTTTGTTCGCTTTCACCAGCGCGTCAACGACTAAGTAAGTGTTCGACGGCGGCACGTTATCATCCATCGCGCCGTGCGCTAACAGCAGCTTCCCCTTCAGATTTTTGGCGTAATTTTGGTTCGCCTGTTTGTCGTAGTTGTCGCCGGAAAGCAAGCCGATATAGCGTTCGCCCCAATCGTCTTCGTAGTTGCGATTGTCGTGATTGCCCGATTCGGAGATGCCGACTTTGTAAAAATCGGGATAGCGGAACATCGCCGCCGCCGTCGCAAAACCGCCGCCGGAATGTCCCCACACGCCGACGCGATTCAAATCCAGATACGGATATTTGGCGGCAAGCTGTTTGAGTCCGGCGATCTGGTCTTCGAGCGTGTTGTCCGCCATATTGCCGTAACAGGCATCGTGAAACGCTTTGGAACGAAGCGGATTGCACGTTCCGTCAATGACGACGACGATGAATCCGAGTTCGGCGAGAGCCTGATTATCGCCTCGCGCCGTCCCGAAATTTCTGGTGCCGACACCGCCAGCCTGCGGACCCGGATAAATGTAATTGACGATTGGATATTTTTTCGACGCATCGAGATTGGTCGGCGTGAACATCAAGCCGTATAAATCCCATTTGTTATCACGCGATTTAACAGTGATCGGAGTCGCCGGTTTCCAGCCGGTCGCGGTCAGGCGCGAGATGTCGGTTTTTTCCATCGCGGCGACGGTTTTGCCGGTCATATCTTTTAATGCAGATACTGCCGGAACATCGGGTTTGGAATAAACGTCCACGAAATACTTTTCGTCGGGCGAAACGGTGATGTCGTGATTGCCGCTTTCGGGCGACAGCGATTTCAAGTTTTTGCCGTCAAAGCCGACCGAATAAAAATGGCTGAAATACGGGTCTTCGCCTTTCTCGCGTCCGCCCGCGTTGAAATAAATTTTGCGACTTCGTTCATCAACATTAACGATTTGCGTAACGACCCAATCGCCTTCGGTGATGCGGTTTTTCAAACGCTTCGTCGTCAAATCATACAAATATAAATGTCCCCAACCTTCCTTTTCCGAATACCAAACGAATTCGTTCGAGACAGGCAGATATTTCCAGTTGACCGCGCCCTGTCCGGCTTCGTATTGCGTCGGCGAAACTTCTTCGTAAATGTCTGTAACCGCGCCGCTCTCCGCGTCGGCGACGCGCAGATTGGCTCGTTTGTGATCGCGTGAAGTCGAAACGAAACCGAGCGATTTTGAATCGCTGCTCCACTGCACATCTTCCCAGCCGCCGTCGCAAGAAACGTCGTCGCAAATTGTCGAACGATGCGCGTCGGGCGGCGCGTTTAAACGAATCACACGCGGCGTTTCCGTTTCGATGACGACGCGCTGAATGGTAACAATCGGATCGCCCGGAAGCGGATATTTCCATTGCTGAAGTTTCGGCGCGCCGACATTTGTTGATACCAAATACATATCGCTCACGCCGCGTTCGTCCTGCTGAAACGTGGCAATTTTCTTCGAGTCGGGCGACCAGACCAAAATCGCGCGGTCGCTGTGAACCCAACCGGCGTTGTCGGTCGCGTAACCGAAATTTTTCTCGCCGTCAACGGTCAGCTGCGTTTCCTTGCCCGTGTTCAAATCGCGCATCCAGAGGTTGTAATTTTTGATATACGCCTCGCGCGTTTTGTCGGGCGAAATCACGCCGAGCGGGTTCGGCTCGATCTTCATTTTCGGTTCGAGATTCGCCGCGCCCAAGGCATTTAAATCCGCTCCGGTCTTCCGCGAACCGTCCGCCGGATTGATTAGAACGTATTCGCTGCCGGTCGTCGTCAAAACGCGGTAGTAAAATCTGCCGTCGGGCAGAAAAGTCGGACGAATCGCCGCGCTGCGGTCAACCAGTTGATTCGTATTAAAGCCGAGCATCTGCGCGGCGCGGTCGTAATCGGCGGCGGTCAAAACGCGCGGCGCGGTCGTTTGCGCGAACGCGGTCGGCGCGAATAAAAAAAGCGCAATCGTCAAAGATAAAATTTTGTTCATCGGTCTCATCATCTTATTATTCGGGTTCGGTGTAAACAAACTTTTGAAACGGTCTTTAGAATAAATCCGTAAATGTAGTTTCGTCTAATACGCATCAAAAAGATTTTAGTTTTAGCCGCAATTTGGGTGGATCGTTTTGCTATCATTGAACTGGTCAGAACCGCCTGCGTCAGCGGGCGGGTGCAAGCTATCGGCAGAATAGTTTCGGCATCAAACGTAACCCGCCCGCTGACGCAGGCGGTTCTGACGTTGAGCATTTTAGTTAAAATCAACTTTAATTTTATGACTAAACAATCGTTTCGGCGCAAACTTATTTTCGTATCGGCGTTGCTGATAATTCAGGCTTCGTTCGCCTTCGCGCAAAACTCGATCAGCGTTGCGGTTGACGCAAGCGATGCGGCGAAGAGCCTTTTGCACGTCCGCGAAAAGATGGCGGTGAAACCGGGAAATTTGACGCTCTTTTACCCGAAGTGGATTCCCGGCGAACACGCGCCGACCGGAACTTTGAATAATATGGTCAATTTGTTCATCACGGCAAACGGCAAACCGATTGTCTGGCGGCGCGATGATGTGGAAATGTTCGCGTTTCATTTGACGATTCCCGCCAACGTCAAAGAAATCGAAATCGCGTTCGACGATGCCGCCGAACCGGGAACGACTTCGAGCGCACAACTGGCGCGAATCAAATGGAATCGGCTGCTGATATATCCGTCGGGCGTGAAAAGCGACGATGTGAAAGTTACGGGTTCGCTGAAAATGCCCGCCGATTGGAAATACGCGACGGCTTTGACGACGGCGAAAGAATCGAAAGACGCGGTTGATTTCAAAGAAACCACCTTGACGACTTTCGTTGATTCG
>CAXTKJ010000003.1:66554-69675 GCA_964244835.1 uncultured Pyrinomonadaceae bacterium | reverse complement strand
CCCGCCGTGATCGGGAGATATTTTAAGCGTATGCCGCTCGAAAACGTCAACGGCGCGGCGCACGAGATTGATCTGTTCGCCGATTCCGCCGAAGCACTCGAATACAAACCGGAAACTTTGAACGGCTGGGTAAATCTCATCAAACAGGCAACCGCGATGTTCGGCGCGAGACATTACAACAGCTATAAATTTCTCGTAACTTTGAGCGACAACGGCGGCAGCGAAGGTTTAGAGCATCACGAATCGAGCGAGGACGGCGTGGGCGAAAAGGCTTTGAGCGATGCGAATGAACTGCTCGATTTGGGCGGTTTGCTCGGACACGAATACGCGCATTCTTGGAACGGCAAATATCGCCGCCCGATTGGTTTGACGACGGGCGATTACGAAACGCCGATGAAGGCGGAACTTCTTTGGGTTTATGAAGGTTTGACCGAGTATCTGGGCGACGTTTTACCGGCGCGAAGCGGGCTTTGGACGGCGGAACATTTCCGCAATGTCGTGGCGGAAGTCGGCGCGAATATGGACAATCAATCCGGCAGACGCTGGCGACCGCTCGTTGACACGGCGACGGCGGTGCAGTTCACATACGGCGGCGGACGCGCCTGGCGCAACCAACGCCGCAACGCCGAATACTACTACGAAGGCGAATTGATCTGGCTCGAAACGGACGTAACGATTCGTCAAAAATCGAACGGCAAACTTTCGTTAGATGATTTTCTGCGAAAATTTCACGGCGGCTTCAACTCCGCGCCGATGGTTAAATCTTATGACCTGGAAGAAATCGTCAAAACCTTAAACGAAGTCGTGCCTTACGATTGGCGCACGTTTTTCATCGAAAGAGTTTATCGAGTGCAAAGCCGCGCACCGCTCGGCGGCATCACGAACGGCGGCTGGAAATTGATTTATAACGACGTGCCAAATTCGCAGATCGCCGTCAACGAAACCGTCAGCAAATACGCCAATTTCATTTATTCAATCGGCATTCTCGTCAACGAAGAAGGCACGATTCTCGACATCAACCCCGATTTAGCGGCGGCAAAAAGCGGACTCGCGCCCGCAATGACGATTTCCAAAATCAACGGCGAAGATTTTTCCATCGAAAATCTGCACAAAGCCGTCGCCGCGACGAAAAACATTTCAACCGGCATCGAACTCGTCGTCGAAAACGCGGGCGACAGTCAAACTTACAAGATAAATTATCAAGGCGGCGAAAAATATCCGCATCTCGAACGCGACGCGGCGAAGCCGGATTTGCTTTCAAACGTAGCAAAATCTCTTTCAAATGCATCTGTGTCTTCGTTCAACAGTACTGGAATTCCAGAAGGTTTTGTTGTCAGCACTGAATCAGGAGGTGGGATTTTTGCTGTCAGTCAGGTCAGAAATAGAAGAAGAAAGCCTGAAGTCATCAATCAATTCGCCAATGTAACTAAACTCGATTTGAGTCAATATGAAACTATTGCAATTTGTTCAACCGATTCAAAAAAATGTTCGGCTACAAATCGCTTAATAAAAGTTTCAACGACGGCGGTTGATCCTGAAAACGATGTCTTGTCTTATCTCTATACAGTCTCAGGCGGAAGAATTATCGGCGAAGGCGCAAACATAAATTGGGATTTGTCAGGCGTTCCGTCCGGAACTTACACGATTACTGACGGAGTTGACGATGGTTGCGGCGTTTGCGGGCAGACGCAGACTAAAACGATTAAAATCATCGAATGCCCCGATTGTAAATAGAAAAATCAGATTTAAAGTTCCGAGTCCCGCCTTTAGGCGGCTGTTCCCGACGGTTTGCCGCCTAAAGGCGGGACTCGGAACGATTGCAAATAAAGAAAATTGTTATGAAAAAGAATTTTTTATCGCTGAATTTATTTTTACTGTTCATCGTTTTTCCCGCGTTCATTTTCGCGCAGACGCTCGATGACAAGCTGAAAGAAATTGACGCTTACGCTGAAAAAGCGCGGACGGATTGGAATGTTCCGGGCTTTGCCGTCGGAATTGTGAAAGACGATAAAGTCGTTTTTACAAAAGGTTACGGCGTTCGTGAATTGAACAAACCCGAACGGGTTGACGAAAATACTTTGTTTGCGATTGCGTCGAATTCAAAGGCTTTTACGACCGCTTCGCTGGCGATTTTGGTTGATGAGGGCAAGCTTGATTGGAACGATAAAGTTACGAAATATCTGCCGGATTTTCAGATGTATGATTCGTATGTAACGGGCGAAATGACCGTTAAAGATTTGGTTTCGCACCGCAGCGGTTTGGACACTTTCAGCGGTGATCTTTTGTGGTATGAAACGACTTATACGAACGATGAAATCATTCATCGCGCCAGATTTTTGAAGCCGACTTACGGTTTTCGCGCCGGTTACGGTTATCAAAACATAATGTTCATCGCGGCGGGCAGAGTCGTCGAAAAAGTTTCGGGCAAAACGTGGGCGGAATTCGTGCGCGAGAAAATCTTAACGCCGATTGGAATGAATCAGACGAAAACCAGCGTCTTCGATTACAAACAAAGTGATAACGTCGCCGTTCCGCATAACGAATCGGGCGGCAAACTTCGCGCTCTGCCGCAAGGGAATGTTGACGGCGCGGCAGGCGCGGTGCGGCTTAATTCTTCCGTTTCCGATATGACGAAATGGTTGCGATTGCAGTTGGGACGCGGCAAATACGAAGGCAAACAGATTTTTTCGGAAAAACAATCGGGCGCGATGTGGTCGCCGGTCAACGCGCTGCCTGTCAATCCGTTTCCCGCCAAAGAAGCCCCGACGCAGATGTTTTCGGCTTACGGTTTGGGTTGGTTTTTGCAGGATTATCGCGGTAGAAAAATCGTCCAGCACAGCGGCGGTTTAGACGGAATGATTTCGCAAACCGCGATGATGCCATCGGAAAATCTCGGCTTGGTCGTTTTGACGAACTCGGAAACGAACGTCAATTCGATTATGATGAACAAAATTTTCGATGTCTTCTTAAACGTCGAGCCGAAACGTGATTGGAGCGCAGAACGCCTCAAACGCGCCGCCGACAACAAAGCGCGGGAAGCGCAGGAAGATGCCAAGATCGTCGCCGCTCGCATTCCGAACACGAAGTCGAGTCTGGCAATCAAAGATTACGCCGGAAATTA
>CAXTKJ010000003.1:32148-66544 GCA_964244835.1 uncultured Pyrinomonadaceae bacterium | reverse complement strand
GCGGCGGCGCCTCCTCGAGGCGCACACCTACCTGCACATCGACGAGCTGGCGGCTCTCGTCACGGAAGAAAACGGCAAGCTCGTTTTACGCTTCGTCCAATCGCCGAATTTCGTCGCCGATTTGGAACACTGGCATTACGACACTTTTCAAATCAAGTGGCGACCGTCAGTTTCATACAATTTCCCGCGTGGTTTCATCACATTTACACTCACCAAAGACGGTAAAACCGACGAGATGAAAATTGACCAGCCGAACAATGATTTTTGGTTTTACGAACTACATTTTAAACGAAAAAACTGATTCTAAAAATGAGAAATGAGAAAGGAGAAATGAATTTAAGTTCACCTCTCATTTCTCATTTCTCATTTCAAGCTGACAAATTGCTTGCTTTAGTTTTCGGCGTGTGTCAAAATTCCTTTTATCATTAACAATTTAATAGATAAGCACAATAAGATTTAAGGAGATTTTTTAAAGTAGATGTCAGAAAACGGAACCGTTACAGCAGCGGAAGAAACAAACGATACGACAACCGGCGAACCGACCGAAACGCCCGTCGAAATGGAAGATATTTCATATCACGCGGTGGAAAAAGAAGGCAGTGTTACAGCAATCTGGGAAATGCAGGGACGCAAGCACGTTCGCACGATTGACCCGCGTTCGCACGAAGGCAAACAGATTTTGGCTCTTTTTGAAACTGCCGGATAAAAGTTTTTATTCGCTAACCGAACAAAACAGCCGCAACGCTTTCATCAGAGCGCAAAAATACCTTGCCTTTTAGAAATGTTAGAGTTAAGATAACTGCATTCCAAAGTATTATTTTGAAATTTAGTAGACACATTCAGCGTAGTTTTTGGTTTATACGAGTCGAAAACCGACCTGAACTTCGGAAGTTCTAACCTTTTTATATTTACAATAGCGGAGGTGATTTTTGTGAAGGATATGTTGTTTGCGCTTTTGGCTGTCATTTCAGTGATCGTTGCCGGGTATTTTCTATACACGTTTCAGACGACTGCTAATGCCGGTTCAAGTTCTTTAATTATCGGGATAGTTTTCGCTCTTCTGGCGGTTGTCTTCGGCGGACTTTTTATGTTCGGCAGAGTCAATCAGCACGAAGATATTCATATTACAGAATAAGAATTTTCAATCTTTGTTTCAGTGAACGTCGGCAAAACTTTGTCGCCTTTTCTAAGTTCGACAAACAGTTTTCCTGTGTCGCTGTTCAAGCAAATCAAAAATGCGCCGATTTAATCTTCGGCGCGTTTTTTCTTTTTAACAGTCTCATCTGCAATCGAATTTCCGCATCCGGCATCTTTTTAGTATAATGTTGACTAAAATGTAAAGATTAAAATTTACATTGAAAATTTATAATTAAAGAGTTTTAAGAAAATGCCGAAAATTGCCGATATACAGGAAACACCAAATCCGAACGCCGTTAAATTTATTTTGAAGGAAGCCGTCAGCTACGGAACTTCGCATTCATTCGATTCTGTCGAAAAAGCCGTTGATAACCAACTCGCCAAGTCTCTGTTCGAGATCGGCGAGGTCGTTTCGGTTTTTTATATGGACAAAATGATCACGGTCGAAAAAACCGACGAAGCCGATTGGGACGAAATTCTGCCGCTGCTCGCCGTCCCGATTCGGGCGGCGGAAGGAATTCCGGCGGCGAACGGCGCGAATGGGAAAAACGGTTCGGCGGCTTCGGCGGTCGGCGGCGCGATTGCGGCGGCGGCGAGCGATAATCCCGTTATCGTTCAAATCAATGAACTGCTCGACGAGCGAATCAGACCTTACCTGGCAAGCGACGGCGGCTGGCTGGAAATTCTCGATTTAGAAGATAAGACTTTGAAGATTCGCTATCAGGGCGCGTGCGGAAGCTGTCCTTCGAGTCTGACCGGAACGCTTTCGGCGATTGAGAATATGATTCGGGACGAAATAGATTCGGAAATTGAAGTCGTCGCGGTTTAGAATCCTCACAAAAACCGCTTTTAACAAGATTTATTTCCCGCAAAAAAGATTTTCTTGACAGCAAGCCGGAAAAAGTTTAATAATCGAAAAGTTGATGTTTGAGAGTCAAACGTCATCTCGTCTTAAAAGATTCAAAAATCTACTCAAAACCGCCAGCCAATTCATTCCTAAAAAAAGTGCTGTGTTTCAACATAACGGAGGAGAAATATTGTGAATAGTGAAGAACTCGAAATGAGTTTGAGAACCGAATTTGAGAGCCATCTCAAAAATGTCCTTGCCGATATGCGGCAGGAATTTTCCCGGTTTCAGGAAAAAGTCAATGCGGAATTCGACAAGCATAAATCGCAGCTAGACACTGTGTTTCAAGATTTTTCCGCGCGTCTTGAAACGGGCAGAGACCTTGATTTGGGTTTCAAGGAGACGGTTGTCGAACATCTGCGGCTGGCGCGTGACGAAGGCGCACGCATTACAGCGATGGCACTCGCCGAAGCGGAAGAAATGCAGCGACAGTCCGCGCCGACCGAAATGCTGCCCGCAATGCCGGTGGCACAAGCCGCGCCGTCAGTCGGAGTCAGCGAACTCCGCGATGCCATCAACGACATTACCGCACAGGATTCACAGGGAACGATTCTCAAATCGCTGGTTCAGCACGCCGCTCAATTCACGCCGCGCGGAGCGTTCTTCATTATCAAAAACGAGCATTTCGTCGGCTGGCGCGTCTTTAACAAAGAAGGCGAAGCCAACGAAGATGCAGTGCGTGAAATTTATCTGCCTGTTTCCTCGGAAAGTGTCCTTGGCGAATCGGTCAGGTCAATGAGCGCGGTCGAAAGTTCATTCGGAACATACGCGGACGATGCCGGTTACTTAAATCAAATCGGATTCGGCGAGCCGGAACGAATGATCGCCATTCCGCTCGTCGCTCGCGGTCGCGGAGTCGCCGTGCTTTACGCCGATTACGGTTCGCAGGGCGAACAGGTCAACGTCGAAGCTCTCGAAACATTGGTACGCGTTGCCGGCTTAACGGTCGAAGTTCTCGCTTCGTCTTCATCGGCGGCGAAACCCGCTCAGACGGCAGTTCAGCCGGTCGCACAGCCGGAAGAATCACATCAGGAAGAAGCGGCAGGAACAACGGAAACACCCGCTGAAGAGTATTCGCCGGTTGCCCAACCAGCCGAACCATTACCCGAAAGCGTTCCTGAACCGGAAGAAGCGGCGGAAAATGATTATCAGGCGGCAGCCGATACGGACGTTCAGGAAATTTCCGTCGAACCGGCTGAGGAAGTTGAAGCCGTAACAGAAGCCGAACAGCCGGAAAATTCACCAAGCGAAGATTCGGCAACGACGGATTTCCAATTCGTCGGAAACGAGGAAACGGTACCGGGATCTGAGACGGAAGAATTTACTACCAAATCTTTTGAAAAAGATGATTTCTCCGGGACTTTTGAAACGTCTAACGGCAATGCGACTTACGCGCCTGAACCGGCGGTTGTCGAAACCGTTGCCGCCGCGCCGGTCAAATCGCGCTTCAGCGACCGCAACGTAGATTTGCCGATTGAAGTCAGCGAAGACGAACGCCGTCTGCACAACGATGCCCGACGGTTTGCGCGTCTGCTGGTTTCGGAAATCAAATTGTATAACGAGCAAAAGGTTAAAGAAGGACGCGAGGCGCAGGATTTATACGACCGCCTGCGCGAAGCGATTGACCGTTCACGCGATATGTATGACAAGCGCGTCCAGCCGCCGGTCGCCGCTAAATTCGACTATTTCCATTACGAATTAGTCAGTACTTTAGCCGAAGGCGAACCGACCAAACTCGGCAACGGTTATCCGGGCGCGACGACTTAAACGAAGGCAAAAGGTAAAAGGCGAAAGGCAAAAGTTTGAAATTAAATCAAACTTTTGCCTTTCGCCTTTTTAAAGTCGTTACTGAATTTCAAACTGGACGAATTGCGTCGCCAGACGGCGTTTTTCCTTTGCCAGATTGTCGGTAATGATAATCTGCAAAACGTATTCGCTTGGCGGCAGTTCAGTTCCCAGGCTAACTGCACCGGATGATTTTATCCTTTGCAAATCAGTCTGCTCTAGAATGTCGAGCGGTACGCTCTTCCCTTGAAGGATGATTTTACCGTCACGAAAAATTCTTATTTGCGAGCTGAGATTTGTTTTCTGCGAAGCGTCGGTTTTGGCGTTATAAACTTCAAAACCGTAACGCAGAATCGTGCCGCGCTTGAAACGCCGGAGCGACGTATCAATCAGCGAATTGGAAAATTCCTGCACATTATTTTCAGACGGGCTGGGTTGCGCCGAAGAATTACTGCCGCCAAGTTTTTGCCATTGCGCCAGAGTCAAATTTTCCAAAATTATGCCGGAAACGGTTAAACTGTTTTTCTTTAAATTTGCGGTCTCAATAAATTGATTCGCCGAACCGAGTTTGCCGGAAGTGCTGTCCCGAATCGCCACGCGATATTGATACGCGCCCGCTTTTTTAACGGGCAGAGTAAAATAATAAACAAATCCCTTGTCTAAAAATTCCTGATATTTATCGTTTTTGACGTTTATCGTGTAGGATTTTCCGATCTGCTCAACCATTGTGCCGTTCTCGCCGAAAATCATTGCCAAAACATCAAAAGCTGCTTTTTTAGTGCCGTCAGTATCATCGGTGAACTTCAAGTTCTTGGCGTTGACGTGAAGCAGCGAACGAACGAAAGAGCCTTGTTTATCGTTGCCGAAAAGCGTGTTGAGCCGCAGTTCGATGTCGCTGACGGCAAACGGCGAAACCAGAGCCGTGTAAATTTGCTGCGCGGCGGTTTGGTTAACCGGTTTCTTGGTTTTCTCGTCGGCAATGCCGAAAAATCCGCTGCGATAACGGACATTCGTATCTTTTCTGATAACTTTTACTTCGAGTTTATTAAACCGCCGCGTTTTCGCGTCAAAAGTTTCATTATCCGGCTGATAACCGATCAGATAATAACCTTTTTGATCTTCCAGTGCTTTTTCAAGCCCGTTGTTTATATCGTTGCTGTTGAAAAATGCCCGTCCGCCGGTTTCACGCGCCAGGTAAGCCAAACCTTCCTGTTTATCGAAAATTTCCGCCGAACGAGAACTGTTGAGATTTTGAACGCGCTCGGCATCTACGCCGCTCGTATTATCCCGCGCCGTCAATCCGGTTACTTGAAGTCCCCGCGCGTCAAAAGTATAAATCGTAACGGCGGCGCGGTTCGATAAATCGGTTAGCTGCCGGATCGTATCAACTATTCGCGCACAGCGGTCGGTATCTTCAGCGGTGCAAACGCCGAAACCGTCCGAAAAAAGCATCACGGATTTTCGTCCGGGCAAATCGCTCATCCCCTTGATGATAAAATTTATCGCGCCCAAAGTTCCGACCGAAAAAGCGTCTTCGCGGAAATCGTTGAAACTTTTAATTTGTTTTTGTTCTTCTTCTAATTCTTCATCGCTCACCGGATTGCCGCTGGCTTTTGATAATTCCTGCGGCGTAGCTTCGAGCGGTTCAAAAGCGGTGATTCCGCTGCGACCGAGCGCATTCCATTTGATGTTTTCGATGGTCGCGTAAAGTTGTCGCTTGTCGGAAGTGAACTGCTGCTGTGCGCCGATACCGCCGCCGGTGCGGACAATCGCCACCAAATCGTTCGGCTGCATCTGCTCGTCAACGAATTTCCGAAGAGCGCGGCGAACCTGATAAACACTTTCAAAAGACAATCCCAAATCGTCAACGACCAGCGCGATTGTTCGTCTGACCTGTTCGGGCTTGAGCGACCCGCTCGGCGGAAGTGGAATATCCGATTTTTTCTCTTTTTCCTTTGGTTCGGCGAGCGGCGCGGTTTCCGGCGCGGCAGAAACGTAAGAAAAATTTGTGATTTCCTGTTTCTTTCCGTTTTCGTAAATCTCGATTTCTTCGGGCTTCAAATCGCTGACGACTTTTCCGTTTTTGTTCGTAACGGTTACGTCAATCTGAATCAGCGTCGTCGAAATTTTGACGACATCGCCCTCGTCTTCGATGGGTGTCGCGGTCGGTGTCGGCGTTTGCCCTAAAATGCCGATGGTTAAAAGAAAAACAAACACGAGCGAGGCAAACAATTTTTTCATCATACTTCTCCGCAAAAATGTAAATTCGTTTGATATTATATAATAAATCTGCTTGCCGGATGTTATTTTTTCGCATCTAAAATTTCTGGAGTTTAAATAAAAATGTCTTCTAAAAACTTACGTTTCGGTTCGATTTTGTTTTTGACCACGCTGTTGGTTGCCGCCGCTTTTTTCTTCGTTCCCTTGATGAGCAGCTGCTCGGCGATTGTTTCGCAGATGTCGGAAGAGCAAGCCGCGCAGGTTTTGCGGGCGTTGACGAAAGACGGCAAATTGCCGCCGGAAAACGCCGTGCTGGACATCGAGAATCGTTTCTCGAAAACGAAAACCGGCGCGTTGGCGAAACTGCTTCGGGCGCGGATTCGGTTTGAGGCGAACGATTTTGCAAATGCGGCGCAGATTCTCGATTCGCCGGTTTTCCGCGAAAAAACGACGGTCGCCGATTACGCTTTGTGGCAGCGCGGCAAGGCTTTGCAGAACGCCGGAAATCATCAGGCGGCGATGAATGTTTTTGCCGAACTCGTCCGCGATTTTCCCGATTCGCTGCGGGCGCGTGAATCGAAAACGCTCTGGGCGACGAGCGCGATTGCCGCCGGACAAGCCGACAAAGTTCCGGCTTTTTTGCAGGAATTGAATGATAAAAAAAACGCCGACGCGCTGCTTTTAACTGCGAAATCTTACGAGCAGCAGGCGAATCAATTACAGGCAATTTCGTTTTACCGCCAAACTTACTTTTACGGCACGGGAACGAACGCGGGCAAGGAAGCCGAAGCGAAATTGACGCTGTTACAGCAAAGCCTGACCGCGCAAAACGCCGACGAAACGAAGGCGCGGGCGGACAAATTTTACGACGCAAAAAATTACGCGGAAGCGGCGAACGGCTACACGGATTTCGTTCTCAGATTTCCGAATCAAGGCTCGCCGTCAATGAATTTGAAACGGCTGATTTCATTTTCAAATCTGCGAAAAATGCCCGAAGCAAACGGCGCGTTTAATTTAATTGCACCAACGGCGAGCGAGAAAGCCGAAGCATTTTATCAACTCGCGCTCGGCTACGCCAAAGCCAAAATGTGGGAACAGGTGCGAACGACGGTCGAAGAAATGCGCGGCAAATACCCGTCGAGCGATTGGACACCGAAGACTTTAATCGCCGTCGGAATGGCGGCGCGTGATGTGAGAAATTCGGCTGACGAAACTTATTTTCTGCGCTCGGCAATCGCCTCTTTCCCGAACGCGGTCGAAGTTGCCGGAGCGCAGTTTGAACTCGCGTGGCTCGAACACGAAAACAAAAATTTTGCAAATTCTTCGCAGTTGCTCACGGAACATCTGGCGCGTTACGCCGCCAAAGACACGACCAATCGCGGCAAAGCCGGTTACTGGTCGGCGCGAGATTCGGAACGCGCCGGAAAAATCGCGGAAGCCTGTACGCTTTACGATGCCGTAAATTATCGCTACGGCGCGAACTGGTACGGTTATCTGGCGACGCAACGATTGGCGAATTTGCGTCAACAAGGAAAATGCCAAACGCCCGCTAATTTTGCGCCCGATTCGTTAGTCGCCAAAGCCGCCGCCAACTTAAAAACCGTTACAGTCGCGGCGGAAACTTCAACTGCGAAAGAAACGGCACGAGTCGAAAACGCCGACGAACTCGGAACAATCGGTCTGTTCGATTGGGCAGTCGAAGAATTGCAGGAAGCCAAAAAGACAGCGAACAACAGCCCGAAAATCAATCTCGCGCTGGCGCGGCATTACCGTTTTCGCGGCGACAACACGGGCGCGTTGCTCGCCTTGGCGAAAAGTTACCCGGATTACGCGCAGATGTTTCCTGAAGAAATGGGACGCGAAGAATGGGAATTTTTCTATCCGCTGACGAACTGGAACGACATCAAAAGTTGGGCGAAATCGCGCAGTCTCGACCCGTATCAAGTCGCCGGTTTGATTCGTCAGGAATCGGTTTTCAACCCGCGAGCCAAATCCGGCGCACAGGCTTACGGCTTGATGCAGCTTCTGATTCCGACCGCCAAAGCGACCGCCAAAAAATACGGCAGCACGGCAGAAATCAACGGCGAAAGTTTATTTCAACCCGCGCTGAATATCGAACTCGGCACGGCGTATATGCGCGACCAGTTGGACAAATTCGGACGCATCGAATACGTCGCCGCCGCCTACAACGCCGGACCGGGTAGAGTTCCGCAATGGCGGGCGACTCTGCCTCTGGAAATGGACGAATTCGTCGAAGAAATTCCATTCAAGGAAACGAAAGGCTACGTTCAGGGCGTAATTCGCAACTCGGCACAGTATCGCCGCTTGTATGACGAAAACGGAAAGTTCAAACCGAACGTCGGCACGAAACCCTTGCGCGGCGAGATAGATTCCAAACCGCGTGAGCAATTCGCGCAGGAATTTCCTGAAATCAATTTAGAAGATAGATCGGAATAAAGAAATCAGCCGTGAATTAAACGAATGAAAGACTTTTACTTCACCGTAAATTTCAGCGGCGCAACCGTTGCTTTGGCTTCTTCGTTGTAATAATCGTAAACCGTCGAAGCCGGAGTTTGCGCCTCGATTCCGTAGCGCGGTTTGAATTTGAAATTGAATTTCGTGCCGCCGTCTTTCGCCCATAAATAAACGACGATGCGGTCGGGCAAAATTTCGTAGCGGCTGATGCTCGAATCCGTTTTCATCGCCGCTTCCAAGGATTCGCGGCTGACATCCGCGCTTGGCGGGATGCCGATTTCCGCCAGCAGCATTCCGTAACCGCGATAACCGATTCGTTCGGTTTCAACCGCGCAGGTTATTTCCTGCATAATCGCCGCCGTCTGCGAATCGCATTGATAATCGAGCCGCACGGCGCGGTTTGATGCGGCAAGATTCGCGTCTGCCCAATCAATGTAATGCGCCGCGACGATCTGCGCCATCAAAGGCTCGCCGCTCAAAGTTTTGATTTCGATTCGATTGCCGCCCGAATTTAATTTTTCCGAAACGTCGAAAATTATCGGCGTGATCTGGTCTGACGAAACGACGATTTTTTCCAGATTTTCGCCGTTCAAAACAATCTGAATTTCACCATTCTTCGTTTGATTTTTCGCCGACGAAAGCGCGGTGAGAAAAGCGTCCAGCACGTTAATCGTCGTCTGCGTCGAATGCCAAACGCCGTAACGGTCTTTGTTTTTCAACAGAAAAAGCGTCGCTTTGCTGATTAAACTTTCGGACTTTAGTTTTCCGTCATTATTTTCAGATTTCAGATTTGAAATCCCGGATGTCGGCTGACTTTGAGCCTCGAACTTTGAATTTTGAACTTTCAAAAGCAGCTGCACGACGAGCGCGGTCGTCTCAACCCGTCCGGCAGTTCCCCAACCGTAAAACGGCGTGTTGGTTTCGAGATTCCAATAGACCAAATTGCCTTCAACTTTCGCCAGTTTTTCCAGCCGCGCCGCAATCGTTTCGGCTTCCGATAAATTTCCCGCGTCGAACAAAGCCAGCCCGTAAAGCGCGAGCGCGTAAGGTTCATCAAACTTCGCCGTTTTCTCACGCAGAAACGCCAGCGATTTTTGCAGGGCGGCGTTCGATTTTTCGTCGCGCATATTTCTCGCCAAAGTTCGCGCCGCGTAAGCCGTGTTCATCACGCCGCCTTCAAAACTGCCGTCCGCTGATTGTTTTTTGACCAGATAATCTCGCGTTTCCGTCAGAATATTTTCGTCAACAGCGATAAATTCCTGCGCGTCGGTCAGAAAGCGAAAAGCGTAAGCCGTCAGCGCGAGATTGGTTTCGCCGCTGCCCCAATAAGTAAAACCGCCGCCGACGGCTTTGTAACCGAGCAGGCGTTCGTAGCCTTTTTTGAGATAAGTTCGCGCCGTTCGTTTTGTTTTTTCATCCACACCCGCGAATTTCAGAATCATCAAATTCGGATAAGTCGAAGAAATCGTCTGCTCGCCGCAGCCGTAAGGTCTCTGCAAAAGTCCCTCGACCGATTCGGTAACGTGCGAAAAAAGATTCGGGTAAATTTTGAGTTCGGCACGCTGAGTTTTTGCCAGGGCGTTCGCCGGAAAATTTACGTCGAAAGCGATTGATTGGTTGAATAATTCCGTTTGCGTCGTAACGATTTCCTGCCCGTTCGGTTTGACCGTAACCGGCTTTTCAATCGCGTCGCCCGCGCTCGTTCCAATCGCCGTTACCTTCTGTTTGCCGTTTTTAACGGCTTTCGTCGCCTGAAAATCGAACACGGCGTTGGCAGAAGAATCCGGCGCGATTTCGGCGGTCTGCGTCGGTTCGTTTAAGAATTGAAACCAATCGCCTCGCGCCATTTCCGCTTTGACCGTTTGCCGGTCGCTCAAATAATTGCGGATGGCGACGGGCAGTTTTATTTCATCGCCAACGGTCAAAAATTTCGGCGGTTCGAGTTCGGCGAAAAACGGCTGAAACGCTTTGATTTCGCGTTCTGCAATGCCGACATCGCCGTTCGCCGTCGAAGCGATGACCCCGATTTTCCACGTCGTCAAACTGTCGGCGAGCTTAAATTTCACCTGCGCTCTGCCGTTTTGGTCGGCGACGATTTCCGGCGACCACAAAAGCGTTTCAGGAAAATATTCGCGCAGGCGCGGCGTTTCGATTGGCTGCTCGTTTGGTAAATTATCTTTCTTCGGAATTTCATCCTTTTTATTCAGAGTTCCTGTTTTAAAATTGGTAACCTCTTGTCCATCAACGACGAAAACATTTTCTGAACCGCTCGCGCCGTCAATTTGAAAACCTTGAGAAAGCAGAGATAATCTTGAAAGCCTTCGACCGTTCAGCGGCAAATCCTGAATCTGCGATTGCGTAATTGTCGTCGAGACCTGTGAATTAGTCGTTTCTATCACGCTCGCGTCCGCCGTCACGGAAACAGATTCCGAAACATTTCCGACTTCCAACTGCATATCGAGTTCCGTTAGCTGCTGCGGTTGGACGAAAACATTCTGCACGATTGTTTTTCTAAATCCGACTGAATCGAACGTCAGTTCATAAACTCCCGGCGGCAAATCCACCAACACAAATTTCCCTTCCGCGTCAGAGTTCGCCTCAAATCTCAGCTTTGCAACATACCAAACTGCCGTTATTTTCGCGTTCGGAATAACCGCGCCGGTCGCGTCAACGATTTTTCCGGTGATCGCACCGCGATTCGCGGTCGAACTCGGCACGACTTTAATTTTTCCGTCGCTCAACACGGCATCTTTCGATTTTTCCGAAACGATACCGACAAATCTGACTAATTCAAAATCATCCGTCGTTTTCCGCGCCGCGTCTTTGCCGACGCTCTTGATGCTGAACACAACATATTCCTGCGTGATCGGCGTGATTTCGGTTTTCTGTGCCGGATTTATTTTCACACGGTCGGTATAGAAAGATTTTTCTTCCTTTTCGACGTAATAATTTCTGCCGTAAACATCTTTCAAATTATCGAGATCGAAATTATTTCGTTTCAAAATGGCGCGAAGTTCCGTTTCATCACGCGGAAAAGTTTGCGATTCGCCGACGGCGCGGCGAAATTCACGCGACATATTCGCCCGCGTCGCCGTAAAATAATCAATCGTATTCGTCCAAATCGTAAAATCATCGAAGCCGCCGAATTTTCTGTCCCAGCCGCCGCTTTTGATTTTCAAAACATAATTTGAATTTTCGATGTCGAAAGCGAATTGATATTTTCTGCCCCAAGCGTCGCGCAACTCGTCGAGGTCAAAATTCTGACGGCGCAATTCTTCGCCCAGAGTTTTATAATCGCGGATAAAATCGCCGGTGCGCGTTTTGTAATCGGCAAAGGCACGGTCAATTTTTACGCCCGTCGCGGAAAAATATCGAAAGCTCTGCGAAAAAGCCGCTACGTCGTCGCCCGTATCGAAAATTTCGTCCGCGCCCGCGCTTTTAATTTCCAATCTGATTTGATCCTGCGAACGAATGTACGCCGTCGAAAATTTATTTCCCCAAGCGTCAATATAAGAATCGAAATTTATTCCGTCAAGCGCGAGAATTACTCTCAAAGATTCGTCATCAACCGGCGTGAGCGCGTTTTGCGAATAACGGAGGTTGAGCGAAGCTGCCAGATTATTAAATTGTTCGGCAAACAAAGGACGATAAGCGTTATTCAGTTCGCGCAGAAAATTTCCGCTGGCTTCGATGTTTGGCGAATAGTTGCGGCGCAGAGCGATTTCGATGGCGATTTCGGCTTCGGGCGTGAGCGGTTTGGTCGTGTCGAGATTATCAATTTCAAAACCGGAAATGCCGCCGAAGCCGCGACTGAAGCCGAGCAAATTTTCCAGATCGCTGTAAAAACTTTGATACGTTCCGCCGAATTCGCTGTCAGTGCGGGCGCGTTCTTCAATCGCCTTGTCCAGCACGACCACGCCGAAAGCCGTCTCGTTCGCCGTGCCGTCAGCCTTGCTTGCCGTCAAATCAATCACCGCTTCTTCGCCCGGACGCAGAATATTTTTTTCCGCTTTCGCATCAACGCGCAAACCGAACGGCGACGGATAAACGACGGTTTTATCATCGGAAAATTCTTCCGCATCGCCGTAATCATTGCGAAAACTGCCGTAAGCGACAAAAGTCAAAGCGTTTTTGAAATTTTCCTGATACGGAATTTCCAGTGTCGCGCGATTGTTTTCGAGCTTGATTCGCCGACTGTAAAGCGTTCGCCAATTTCGCATCACGTCCAGATTAAGCACGGCATTTGACTGACTCGAAACGATGGAAATTTTCACCATCTCACCGGCGCGATAAACTATTTTGTCCGTTTCGATTTGCACGGCAGGTTTTTCTTCATCGAAATTCAAATCCTCCGCCGTCAGACTTTTGTTTCCCTGCGCGTCTTTCGCCGCTACGACCAATTCCAATTCGTCATCGTCTTCGTCCAAAACATCGAGCGGAACGGAAATTTTTCCCGCGCCGATGCTGTTTGTTTTCATTTTCGCCAGAAGTTTTCCCGCTTTCGGTTTATCTTCGTCGCTGTCCTCGTGCGCCTGATAAATTTTCACGTCGCAGGCGGCGGGCGTTCCATCGGCATAAAAAGTCGTAACGAAAAATCTCGGCGGCAGCATTTTGCTCAAGTTGCTCGTGTAGCCGATCAAATAAACGTGAATCGGCTTTTTCGTCAGGCGAACGTCAAAACGACGCTGCTCGGTGCGGTTCGTCGAAACGTCGGTAACGTAAGCGGCAAATCTTAAATCTTTAAACTTTTCCCGGCGACCTTCCTGAAAATCCTCGTGCTGTTCGGTCAAATCGAAATCGGCGACGAATTTCCCGTCCGCGCCCAATTCGCCTGTCCGAACCGCGCCTTCCTTCGTTTCATATTTTTGCGATTTGTAATCCCATTCGCGCTCGATTTCCTGCACGACGCGCACTTTGGCTTTGCTGACGGGTTTTCCGAAAAGATAATCGGCGCGAATCGTTACCGTCGCATTTTTGTTTTCGGGCAGATAGAATTTGCGTTCCGCTTCGGCGTTGACCACAAAATTCGGCAGATCATAACGGCTGACTTTGAAATAACGGCGGTCAGAGGCGAGTTCGCGCCCGCTTTCGGCGACGATTTCGTATTGTCCGAGTTTGGCATTTTCAGGAATTTCCCATTCGAGATTGGCGATGCCGAACCGCGAAGTTTTCGCTTCGATTTTTTGCAGAACCGCGCCGTCGCCGTCCTTGATCGAAAATGTCAGATTTTCGTCGGCAATCGCTTTTTTGTCCGCATCGAAAAACAAAGTTCTCACGCGCAATTTTTGCGACGGCTGGTAAATCGGCTTGTCCGTTTGGAAATAAAGAAAAGCATTTTGTTGAAAATTGTAACTTGGAGGATTTTTGGAAATCTCGTTAGTAAAGCCGTTTTTGCTGCCTTTTATTTTCAGGCTCAAATCTTCGAGCCGGTTATACTTCGGCATCTGAAACTCGAAATCGGCGAAACCGTCAACATCGGTTTCAGCTTCGAGATTAATATTCGCTTCCTGATTTTCATCGAACGAAACTTTGAGTTCACCATTTAATCGGACGTTTTTCACGCCGTTCAAATTAATCGGCTGAATCGCCCGAACGCGCACGACGTAACGGGCATTTTCCTGTAACAAATCGAAAGCGAACGCTTCCAGATCGAAAATACCGGCGGCAATCCGCGACGCTGAAATCGTGCCGCCCGCATTTCCGATCCGGTATCGAAGACGATAAAATGCGAAATCTTTTTGGTTGATAATTTCACCAATCGCCACAGGAATTTCGAGCCGGTTCGCACCTTTCGCCAGTGTGAAATCTTTTTCGGCGTACATTTTCGTCACGCCCTTCGGATCGAGAAATTCGATTTTCGCCGTTACGTTCGCCGCATTCGGCGCGTCGGCGACGAGCAAAATCTTTGCCGCATTTTCACTTAAAATTATCTGCGCTTTCGTTTCATCAACTTTTAGAAAAGTTTGCGCGTCAGCGACTGAAATCAAAAAAAGACACACCGAGACTGCGAGGAAAAAAAATTCCTTCATTACGTTTTACTCCGATTATTGCAAAGTTTTACGGGAATTCGTCTGATACTTATCGCCTGTGATGCGACGAGTTTTTCTTTTGGTTGCTCGACGGCAAAATTTAGTTTCGACGGAATTTTCCGACCGGATTTTTCACGATCAGATCAAAAAGTATTTTTTTTGCGCGACTCATTTTCCGCTTGACAAAGTTCCGCCCGCGCATTATAAAAATACGAGCGTTCGTTTTTGTTCGATGCCCAAACTTAGTTCCGAAAAAATAGAAGAAAGAAAAACTGAGATCGAATTTGCCGCCAAAGAGCTTTTAATCAAACAAGGCTTTCACGCGACTTCGATGCGCGACATCGCTAAACGCGCCGACATTTCGCTGGGCAACGTCTATAACTATTTTGAAACGAAGGAAGCGATTTTTGAATCAATTATCAACCGTTATCTCGTCGTCGTTGACCAGAAGATAAAAGATATTTTAGAAGAAATTGACGAGCCGCTCGACCCGCACGATATGCGGCGGCTCGGCGAAATGATCGGCGAGATGGTTGACCAGCATCAGGATTTTTGGCTGTTGATGTATATTGACGTACTGGAATTTCAGAACCGCCATTTTCGTAAAATGTTTGAAGGTTTAGCGGAAAAATTTCGCCGCCTGTTTGAAGAAAAATTCGCGTCGGCAATCGAGCGCGGCGACCTGCGAAGCGGCGTTGATCCGGCAATCGGTTTCACGGTCGCGTATATGCAGTTTTTCAATTACTTCCTAGTCGAAAAACTTTTCGGCGGCAATCTGCATCTCGGTTTGACCGACGATCAGGCGTTAAATTATTTGACGAAAATTTTTAGTTACGGCGTTTTGAGCGAAACCAAGCTCGCGCAATTTAAGAAAAAGTCGCTCAAAAAAGCGAAGACGAATTAGACGACAGAAATCCGATTTCCCTAAAAAATCAAAGTTTCTGTTTTAAATGTCAATAAACAAAAACGGACGTTCATTTTTTTTTGCAATTATAAAATTCGGTTGGAGGACACAATGTTAAAAAATAAAATCAGTTGGCTAACTTTAATTTTTTCGCTGCTCATCTTTTCGGTGAATATCTTCGCGCAAGGCACGACCGGACAGTTAAGCGGCACAGTAACCGACCCCAATGGTGCGGTTGTTTCCGGTGCGGCGGTGAAAGTAAAAAATCTTGGGACGAGTGAAGAACGCGAAACAACAACCGGAGACGATGGAGCGTTTGCTTTTCAACTTTTAGGGGCTGGCAATTACGAAGTTGAAATTACTGTAACGGGCTTTCAAAGGTACGTTGCCAGAGCCGTTGTTAATATCACTCAAACAACCACTATTGACGCACAACTTTTCATAAGAGGCGATGAAATATCAGTGAATGTTGAAGCACCGGTTTTGCAGACGGAGACTTCGCAGAATGGGCGTGTCGTAACGGGCGAAACTTTGAACCAACTGCCGCTGCCGACGAGAAATTTCCAGCAGCTTTTAACTTTGAGTCCGGGAGCGCAGTCGAGCGTTTCCAATACGACGGAACTGGGGCGCGGCGACGCGACGATTTCGGTCAACGGACAGCGCACGACTTCCAACTCGGTTCGCATTAACGGCGTTGATGCCAATTCCATCGGCACGAATTCCACGCCTAACATCGCCGTTCCCGCGCCGGACAGTTTGCAGGAATTCGTCGTGCAGACTTCGCTTTACGATGCGTCGAACGGGCGCAACGCGGGCGGCAACGTCGAAGCGGTAACGCGCAGCGGCACGAACGATTTGCACGGCAACGCTTATTATTATTTTCGCAATCGCGTTCTGAACGCCAACGAACCATTTATCAAAGCTCGCGGTATCGAACGCCCGCCGCTCGACCGTTCTCAGTTCGGCGGAACTCTGGGCGGCAAAATCGTCAAAGACCGCGTTTTCTTTTTCGGTTCGTATCAGGGAACACGCGAAAAGAACGGAGTGTCGCTGACCAACAGTTTGACTTCGCCTTTAATTCCCGCCGGTTTGACCGATACGAATCGCACGGCGGCGGGTTTGGCGGCGACATTTAATTTGCCGGTCGCCAGCATTAATCCGGTGGCGATTGCGATTTTGAATGCCCGTCTGTCGAGCGGACAATACGCGATTCCGTCTTCGGGCGCGAACGGATTGGCGGCAAACGCGGCGGTCAACGTACCGCAATCGGGAATTTCAAGATTTCGTGAAAACCAATTCAACGCCAACGGCGATTTTATCGTCTCTGATAATCACAACATTTCGGCGAAATTTTTCGTCGCCGACAACCCGACTACGCAGGCAAACTATAATTTCGCGGGCGCGGGCAACGGCGAACGGCAGCTTATCGGATTCGGCGGCGATTTGACTATCAAACAAAAACTTTATTCGATCACCGACAATTACGTATTTTCGTCGAACGTCGTCAACCAGGCGCGATTCGGATTCAACCGCCTGCGCGTAACGAGCGTCCCGGAAGAACCTTTTACCGCCGCGTCGCTCGGCATTTCCAGTCCACTGGCAAGTTTATTTCCCGGTGCGCCGACGATTCGCGTTTTAGGCACGGACTCGGCGTTTTTCTTCGGTTCGGGAACGCTCGCCGATCAATCTTCGCGCATCAACGGCTACAATTTTAATGACACGCTTTCGGTAACGGCGGGCAATCATCGCCTTCGTTTCGGCGGCGAGTTTCGATATTCGCAGGTCAAATTTTACTTCAACGCTTTTTCACGCGGACAGTTGCTGTTCACCGGCTTTAACACTTTTCTGACCGGCACGGGAACTTCGCTGCTCGGTTCGGGCGTGTTCGACCGATATTTTAAAGTCAAAGATTACAGCGGTTTCGTGCAGGACGATTGGAAGATCAGCAAACGGCTGACGATCAACATCGGCTTGCGTTACGATATGTACGGCTTGCCGGTGGAAAATCAGGGCAGACTGGTCAATTTTCTACCCGGTCAGGTGCGTTCCGGCACGACCGCCGCGCCCGCCGGTGCGCCGAACGGTTTCGTCCAAGCCGAAGGCGGACAGCTTCCGGGAGTTCCGACGGTTATTAAAACCCTCGTTCCGACCGATAAAAATAATTTCGCGCCGCGCATCGGATTCGCGTATCTACTCGATGAAAAATTAAATCTCGTGATGCGCGGCGGTTACGGCATTTATTACGACCGCCTTTCGACGCGCTTCGCCAACACGCAGCTTTTCAATTACCCGTATTTCGCGCTCGGAGTCGGCTTGCCGGGTTCGACTTTGCCAGGAATCACGCAAAGATTTGCGAATCCGTTCATTCCGCTGCCCGCGCCTTCGCAATTTCCGGTTGCCGCGACCGTGCCGTCGCCGCTGTCGCCGCTGTCGCCGTTTATCGGTGTGCCGATTGCCGGAGTTTATGTTGACGAAGATTTGCGAACGCCTTATATTCAGCAGTTCAATTTCGGTTTTCAGATGGAACTCGCCAAAAATTTGTTGGTTGATGTCGGCTACGTCGGCAACAAAGGCACGAATCTTTTACAGATAATCTCGCCGAATCAAGCGACTTTCAATACGACGACCGGCGCGTTTAATCCTGCGCCGCTGGGGTCGGCGTTCGCCGCCAACAAAAATGCGACGGGCGGCATTCAGCAGATTCAGACGACTTCGCTTTCAAATTACAACTCGCTCCAAGCGTCCGTTACGCGACGTTTCGCCAGCGGTTTGCAGTTTCTGGCGGCTTACACTTACGGCAAATCAATAGACTATTATTCGGGTGCCAATCTCAACGAACTGACCAACATTCCGGGCGACCAATTCAACTGGCGCACGAATCGCGGGCGTTCGGACTTTAACCGCGAACAGCGTTTCGTCGTCAGCGGCGTGTATGCCTTCCCGAAACTCGACTCGGAATCAGGTTTTGCGAAAGCGATTTTGAACGATTGGCAAGTGGCGGGCATCGCCGTTTTTCAAACGGGTCTGCCGTTCTCGGTGGTTGATTCAAACGACACGACGATCATCAATCGAGCCAACTACAACCGCAATTTCAACGGCGATTTATACACGAGCGGCAAGGTTTCCGAACGTCTGAACGGTTATTTCAACACGACGGCTTTTCAACTGTCGCGCACGAACATTGATCCGACCGCGCCTTTCGGCAACACGCCGCGCAACCTTCTGACCGGACCGGGACAGAAAAACGTGGACGTTTCGTTTATCAAACAAATCCCGTTTTCAGAACGCTTTCGCGGCGAGTTTCGGACGGAGTTTTTCAACCTGTTTAATTGGGTCAATTACGCCAACCCGAACAACAACATTTCGGGCGCGAACTTCGGGCGCATCGAACGCGCCGCGACCGGACCGCGCGTAATTCAATTCGCCTTCAAACTCGGTTTTTAATTTGTTCAGAGTTACGCATTTATGCGTTTCTTTCACGCCTGAAGGCGTAACTCTGAACGCGGGAGAGATTATGAAAAATAGAATCAAGGTTTCGAGTTTTGTTTTCGTGTTCGGATTATTTTTTCTGTCCGCCGCTTCCGCTTCGGCACAGTTGACGGCGAATTTTCAAACGTGGCTCAACGCCAACGGTTACAGCGGCTACGATTTTAATCGCGGCGGCAATTCCTACGGCGGCAAGGCAAGCGCGGCTGATTCGGTCGTCAATCAGCCGGTGATTTTTATTCACGGAAATTCCGATTCCGCGATTGGGCAGAGTTCGGCTTTGACCGGCTGGAATTCTTCGATCAATTATTTCGCGTCGCAGGGTTATAAAACGTCGGAACTTTACGCGACGACGTGGGGCGATGCCGACCCGTATTTGTCAGCTTACCAATATCATTCCAAGCCGAACATTCAGAAAATTCGCGCCTTCATTCAAGCCGTCAAAGCCTACACGGGCGCGGCGAAAGTTGACATCGTAACGCATTCGATGGGCGTTACTTTGACGCGCAAAGCGATTTTGGGCGGCACGGGAAACGACGCGGCAAACGGCGGAAATTATAATTTGGGTTCGCCGCTGACTTCGAGCGTTGACGCTTTCGTCGGCATCGCGGGCGCAAATTGGGGTTTGGTTTCGTGCTATCAAACAGGTTCGTCAACGCCGACGTGCGGCGCGACAAACGGACTTTATCCCGGTTACGCCGCCGGTTCGCCGCCTTACGGCTTATCGAATATTCTTTATAATTTGAATTATTCCGCGTCGCATTACGAAGGCTCATTTGTTTATTCGATCTGGTCAACGGCTGATGAAGTAATCGGTTACGGCGATGTCGTCTATTACCGCTACACTTCGCAAATCCCCGGACAAAACGGCGAAAAAACTTTCAGCGGTTATCCTTACGGTCATATCAATTCCAAGGATTTAACCGGCTATTATCAATGGCGAATGGTGAAATATCACGCAACCAATTAGTCAAGAGTTTGGAGAGTCTGGAGAGTCTGGAGAGATTTCAGACTCTCCAGACTCTCCAGACTCTCTAAACAAATGAAACTTTTTTACAAAACTCACGGCGCGGGTGAGCCTTTGATTTTAATTCCGGGCTTCGCTTCGGGCGCGTGGACGTGGTTTTGCCAGGTTGAAGATTTGTCAAAAGATTTTCAAGTCATCACGTTCGACCCGCGCGGAATCGGTCAGTCGAAAGCGTCTGACGATGATTTGCGAAATCTTTCGATGCAAACTTTTGTCGAAGATGTCGCGCACATTTTAGATGATTTGAAAATCGAAACAGCGCACGTTTTGGGCGCGAGTTTCGGCGGATTTGTCGCGCAGGAGTTTGCGCTGCAATTTCCCGAACGCACAGGAAAATTGATTTTAGCCTGCACGACGGCGGGCGGCGTAAATCACGTCAAGCCGGACATCGAAATTCTGCGCTCGTTCGCGCCCGATCCGTCTCTGCCGCTCGGCGAGAAAATCCGCCGCTTTATTCGTCCGGCGTTCACCGTCGAATTTAATGAAAAACACGCCGACGAAGTTGAAAAAGTTTGTCGAATGCGCGAGCAGAACGTCGTTTCCGACGCAGCTTATTTGGCGCAGTTACAAACGGCTTTTACATTTGATGCGGAAGCGAAACTCGGCGCAATCACGAATGAAACTCTGGTTATAACCGGCAGCAAAGATTCAGTCGTGCCGATGGGAAATTCCTTAAACTTAGCGCGGAAAATTCCGAATGCGAAACTGGAAATCATCGAAAACGGCAGTCATCTGTTTTTTATCGAAAACGCAAAGGAATTTAATCGGACGATAGAAGAATTCTGTCAGAACCGTCTGCGGTAGCAGATGGTTAAATTTTAGCCGATTGCACGATTGCGATAATCTTAAACCTTTAAAAACTTTAACCATCTGCTACCGCAGACGGTTCTGACTCGAACTCGAAATGCGTAATGCAAAAATTATCGGCAGCGGAGTTTCCGTTCCCGACAAAATTTTAACCAACAAAGATTTGAGCGAAATGCTCGGCGAAGACATCAGCGAATTCGTCGAAAAAAATCTCGGAATCTGTGAACGCCACGTTCTCGCAACGGACGAAAGCGCGGCGGACATTGCATCAAAGGCGGCGGAAAACGCTTTGCAAAACGCCGGAATTTCCGCCGAAGAAATTGATTTGATAATCGTGGCGACCGACACGCCCGAATATCTTTCGCCCGGAACTTCGGTCGTCGTGCAGCATCGTTTGGGAGCGAAAAACGCCGGAACTTTCGACACGAACTGCGCCTGCGCCGGATTCGTTACCGCGCTTGACACGGCGACGAAATACATTATCGCCGATGCGAATTACAAAAACATTCTGGTCATCGGCGTTTACGCGATGACGAAATTTCTTGATTGGACGGAAAAGAAAACTGCGACGATTTTCGCCGACGGCGCGGGCGCGATTGTTCTGCAATCTGTCGAATCGGGCGAACACGGCGTTCTCGCTTCAAAGCTCGAAGCGATGGGCGAATATCACGATTATTTAGGAATTTTCGCGGGCGGCTCGAAAACGCCGATCACCGCTGAAGTTTTAGAAAACGGCTATTACAACAAAGTCCGTTTCGCCAAACGCACACCGCCCGAAATCAATTTCGTCGGTTGGCAGCGCATCGTCAAAGAATTGCTCGAAAGAATTGATTTAACGCTCGACGACGTAAATCTATTCTTGTGGACGCAGGTCAATCTCGGCACGATCAAAGAAGTAATGGCGGCGTTAAATCAGCCGTTTGAAAAGACGCATACGGTTATGGACAAATGGGGCTACACGGGTTCGGCGTGTATTCCGATGGTTTTGCACGACGCGATTGAACACGGCAAACTAAAGCGCGGCGACGTTTTTGTTTTGTGCGCGTCGGGCGGCGGCATCAATATGGCGGCGATGATATTTCGCTATTAGCGAAACAAGGCAAAAGTAAAAAGGTAAAAGGCAAAATTGATTTGATTTGATTTTTTCAGCATCATTTGATTGATGCAAAACTCGGAGAGAAAACTTCTCGTTTTAGATTTGGATGAAACGCTGATTTATGCCACTGAAAGAAATCTGGAGCGCGATTTCGATTTCGTCGTCGGTCCTTATTTCGTTTATAAGCGACCGTATCTCGATGAGTTTTTGAAGTTTTGTTTTGAAAATTTCGAGATTGCAGTCTGGACTTCTTCGACCGCCATTTACGCGGCTGAAATAATCGAAAACATCTTCGATTATAAAGATGTGCTTTCATTTATCTGGTCGCGTGAACGCTGCACCGTCAGTTTTGATGAAGAGGAAAGAGTTAATTTTCACGAAAAGAAAATACTCAAAATCAAGCGGCGCGGCTACGATTTGCAATCGGTCATCGTCGTTGACGACAGCCCAGAAAAATGGCGTTCGAGCTACGGAAATTTGGTTCGCGTCCAACCTTTTTTCGGCGAAATTGAAGACGATGAATTAAAACATTTGATTGTTTATCTCGGAAGGCTGAATAAGATCGAAAACATTCGCAAATTTGAAAAGCGAAACTGGCGCGGCAGACTCTAATGAAATATCAGAATATCTACAGTTTATTCCGAGAACAAACCGCCAAATATCGCGGCGAAGCGGTTTTTTATTCGCGCGAAAACGACGTTTGGAAATCGCAGAATTGGGAAGATTTTGAAACTCAGGTCGAAGATTTTGCGTGTGCGCTGCTGGCAAAAGGCTTGACGAAAGGCTCGTCGGTCGCAATCCTGGCGGGCAATGTTCCCGAATGGACGATTGTTGATGTGGCGACGATGGCGGCGGGCGGCGTTGGCGTTGGAATTTATCCGACGAGTTCGACGGAGCAATGCGAATATATTATCAATCATTCGGACGCGGAATTTATTTTTGTTGATACGGCGGAACAGTTTTATAAAATCAGAAAGCCATTTGTTAAAGCGATTATTTGTTTGGACAAATCTTTGAGTGGAGCGTGTGCTAACACTGGAAATGTTTTTGGCTACAAAGAATTTCTCGAATTCGGCAGACAAACCCGCGCTGAGTTTTTGCCGAAAATTGAAGAAATCGGCTTCAATGCCAAACTCGAAGAAACGGCGATAATGGTTTATACTTCCGGCACGACCGGGCAACCGAAGGGCGCGATGCTGTCGCACCGATATATTTTGAATTCGTGCGAATCGCTCAAAAATTCCGTGCCGATTTTTGCGGCGGATGTTTCGTTTTCTTATCTTCCCGGCTGCCACGTCGCCGAGCGGATTTCGGGAATTTACAATCGGCTTTATAACGGAACGCCCGTGCATTTTGTTGATGATTTGTCGAAACTTTACGCTTATATGCTTGAAGTAAAACCGACGGTTTTTGCGAGCCTGCCGAGATTTTTTGAAAAGATTTACGCGAAAGTCGTCTCGGAATTCGGGAGAGATGCAAGCGAGCGAAATTTGAAAGACGCATTCGGCGGAAACGTCAGATTATTGACGAGCGGCGGCGCACCTTTGCCGAATGAGATCGCCGATTTTTTTGCGAAAAGAAATCTGCCGATTTTGCAGGCTTACGGTTTGACGGAAAATATCTGTGTCGCGTTTAACCGCGCCGACGATTTCAAATTCGGCACGGTCGGCAAAGCGATGCCGATGTGTGAAATTCGCATTGCCGGCGATGGCGAAATTCTCGTTAAAAGCGCGATGATGTTTTCAGGTTATTACAAAGACGCAGAAAAAACCGCCGAGATGTTTGACGCAAACGGCTGGCTGAAAACCGGCGATTTGGGCGATTTGGACGCGGACGGATTTTTGAAAATCACGGGACGTAAAAAGGAAATCATCGTGCTGTCGTCGGGCAAAAACGTCGCGCCTGCGCTGGTCGAAAATCTCGTTAAGGAAAATCATCTCGTCAGTCAGTGTTTCGTTTCCGGCGACGGCAAAAGCTACTGCGTCGCGCTCGTAACTTTGAATCAAGCGGAAGCGGAAGCGTTTGCGAAAGCTAACCAAATCAAATTTGAAAACTTTGCCAATTTAACCGAAAACGCGCAAATTTTTTCTTTGATAGAAGCAACGATTTTAAAGGCGAACGCCAAACTTTCTTCACCCGAACAAATCAAAAGATTCGTGATTTTAGACCGCGATTTTTTGGCGGAATTGGATGAAGTAACGCCGACGATGAAATTGAAAAGAAACGTCGCAGCAAAAAATTTCGAGAGTATAATTGAATGTTTGTACGAACAACCGACTGGAGCGCAAGCGTCCCGCTTGCAGTGAGCGCGAGAGCGCGAAAACCGTCGCTGCCGACAAATCTGTTCGTCATTAACATTTTTTTCGCGGTAAAAAACACCGCTCATTGCAAGCGGGACGCTTGCGCTCCAGTCTAAAAAATTATGAGAAAAATTATTTTCGCAAAATTGTTCATTTTGATTTTTGCATTCGCCGCCTTCGCGCAAACCGCCGCGCCGCAGGAAAAAACCGTCACGGTTTTCGGCGCGAAAATCCGTTATCTCGAATCAGGCGATGCGGCGAAGCCGACTGTCATTTTGCTGCACGGTTTGGGAGCGCAAGCCGAATCGTGGCAGTTGAATATCGCGGCTTTGGCGGCGAATTATCACGTGATCGCGCCCGACCAGATCGGTTTCGGCAAATCCGATAAGCCGTTTTTGAAATACCGCGTCGGAACTTACGCGGATTTTCTCGACAAGATGATGGCGGAATTGAAAATCGAAAAAGCATCGCTCGTCGGCAACAGTTTGGGCGGTTGGGTGGCGGCTTTGACGGCGGTTAAATATCCGAACCGCGTCGAGAAAATCGTCCTCGCCGATGCCGCCGGAATTGCGCCGCCGGCGATTGATTTCGAGCGCATTTATCAACTCAACAATTCGACCCGAGACGAAGTTCGCGCCAATCTGAAACTGATTTTCTTTAACCCGATGTTTCAAAATAACGAAACGCTCGTTGACCAGTTTATGACGCAGCGCATCACGACCAACGACGGTTATACGATTAATTCGCTGATTGAATCAATCAAGCGCAAGGAAGATTTTCTCGACACACGGCTCGGCGAAATCAAGAAACCGACGTTAATTATTTGGGGCAAGCAGGACGGTTTGATTCCGCTCGCCGACGGCGAAAAATTTAACAAAGGAATTGCGAATTCGCAATTAGTCGTTTTTGAAAACTGCGGTCACGTTCCGCAATTTGAAAAAGCGGCGGATTTTAATAAGAAGATCATCGAATTTTTGCAGACAAAATAAAATTATGGATTTGAAAGTCGGAGATAAATTCTCCACCACCAAACAAATTACCGATGCGGTTGTTCGCGCTTTCGCCGAACTTTCGGGCGATTACAACCCGATTCATCTGGACGAAGAATTTGCGAAAACGACGATGTTTAAACAGCGCATCGCGCACGGAATGATTTCCGGCGCGTTGATTTCCGCTGTTCTCGGCTACGAATTTAAGGAAAGAAAAGTCGTTTATTTATCGCAGACGATGAAATTTATCGCGCCCGTTTTTATTGACGACACAGTAACGGCAACGGCAACCGTGAAAGACATCCGCGAAGATAAGCCGATTGTTACCATCGAAACTATCTGCACCAATCAGAAGGGAGAGACAGTCGTTACCGGCGAAGGGAAGATTATGATTTTGCCTTAGCAAAATCATAATCAAGGCAAAAGGAAAAAGGCAGAAGGAAAAATGAAGGAAGATGATGAAGGCGCAGTAAAAATTAAAGATATTCGAGAGCGGGCGTTTGCGTTTGCGTTTGCGTTTGCGGTTCGGGTGATAAAATTATGTCAGTATTTGGAGAAAAAATCCGATGTCGGCAGAATGATTATTACCCAATTACTAAAAGCCGGAACATCGGTCGGCGCGAATCTCGAAGAAGCGCAAGCCGGTCAAAGCAAACCCGATTTTATCAGCAAAAACGCCATTGCTTTGAAGGAAGCCAGAGAATCGAAATACTGGCTGCGCCTGATCTCGGCAACCAACAGTTTTGACGAAAAGATAAGCGACGGCATCAACCAATTAGCCGAAGAAGCGTCCGAAATATCAAAAATCGTCGCATCAATAATCGTCTCTGCAAAATCAGAAAAATAAAAATTCCACACTTTTGCCTTTTACCTTTTTCCTTTTGCCTTAAATAAACAGATGACGCAAGAGAAAACCCAAAACTATTCATACTACGCGCTCGCCCTTCTGACGTTTGTCTATGTGATGAACTTTCTCGACCGCCAAATTATTTACATTCTTTTTCCGCTGATGAAAAAGGAGATGGCGTTCACGGACACGCAGCTTGCGCTTTTGGGCGGAACTTCGTTTGCGATTTTTTATACCTTGCTCGGCATTCCGTTCGGACGATTAGCGGATAAAACTTCGCGGACGAAATTGATTGCGATTGGTCTCGCCGTCTGGAGTTTGTTTTCGGGTTTGACCGGATTCGCCGACGGATTCTGGACGCTTTTTGCCTGCCGCGTGATGGTCGGAGTCGGCGAAGCTACTTTGGGTCCGGCGGCGATTTCTCTGCTGGCAGATTATTTCGCGCCGTCGAAACGGGCGACGGTAACGAGCGTTTATTCGATGGGCATCGCCGTCGGCGCAGGATTTGCCGCGCTCGCGGGCGGCTATTTGAGTCAGTTCGGCTGGCGCGAAGCATTTTATATCGTCGGTTTTCCGGGAATGTTTTTCGCCGTGATGGTTTTTCTGATGCGCGAACCGGCGCGAACCAAAACCGTTAGTCTGCACGAAGAAAATTTCGCGTCTGCCGCCGATTGGAAATCGCTTTTATCGAACCGCGCATTTATTTTTTTGTGTCTCGGCTACGCTTTTTTGGGACTGGCGACAAATAACATTTCGATTTGGGGCGCGACATATTTCAGTCGTTTATACAACGTCAGTCTTGCTAATTACGGTTATTGGGCGGGAATTTTCACGCTGACGGCGGGCATTCCGGCGACGTTGTTCGGCGGCGCGATTGCCGATTGGTTTCGGCGCAGGCGAAGCGGCGGGCGAATGTTTTATGGAATGATTTTGTCGCTCGTCTCGATTCCCTGCTGGCTCGCCGCGCTGTTTTCCGACAATTTTTATTTGATTTTACCGGCGGGTTTCATTTTGTTATTTGCGGCTCTCGCGTGGCTCGGTGCGGCGGCGGCGGACGCGACCGAAATCGCGGGCGCAAATCTGCGCGGCTTGGCGGTCGCCGTCTATTTTTTCACCGTCAATATCGCGGCTTATCTAATCGGTGCGCCTTTAATCGGCAAATTAAACGACCTCGCCGGAGTCGTTACCGATATGCAGACGGGTCTCACGACAAACGCGGAAATGATGCGTTATACATTGCTCGTCTGCCCGCTTTCGTGTCTGATTGCCGCCATTTGTTTATGGCTTGGAAGCCGCAGCTTTGATAAGGCAAAAGGCAAAAGGTAAAAGGCAAAAGTATAAAATCTTTCTATACTTTTGCCTTTTGCCTTTTTACTTGGTGATTGCCCCCGGCAGGATTCGAACCTGCAACCAACAGATTATGCTTACCCGCTACGACTTTCGCCGCCCGTTTCCGGTTTGTGGTCTGGACTGTCTCTTCTCTTTGCGAGTCTGCCGTTCAGTCTCTACGCCTTCCTCAAATTTTAACTGAGGCTTGGTTCGGGATTGCCGTGCATTTTTCAATGTTTAGGTTTCCCCGAATTTGACAGATTCTACTAAAATGCTTTTATAAACAAATTAGCAACCCTTTTGCCTGAAACCATATGGAAAAGCAGTGTTTGTCGTGCAGTATATTACTTATAGGTCGTCAAAGAAAATTTTGTTCGACGAAGTGTAAGCAATCACAAATAAATCGCAAACATCAAAACTACGTTGCTCAACAACGCAGAGGTCATAAACGTAAAACTCAGCTGATGAAAATGAAAGGCAGTTGCTGCGAAATTTGCGGCTACAACAAGAACTCATCAGCACTCTGTTTTCACCACTTAAATCCATCAACTAAAATTTTTCAAATAGACATCAGAAGATGCTCTAACGCTTCTTGGAGCAGATTGACCGAAGAAGCTGACAAATGCCGACTGCTTTGTCTGAACTGCCACGCCGAGATTCATAACCCGACTTTTTCCACTTAGATTTCCGCCGCTAAGTCTGCTGCTCTAACCGTTGAGCTACAGGGGCAAAACTTTTTCAGTTTAAAGGAAAGTTATCTCCGCCGCAAACGGCGAGCTAATTTTTCGGCAGAATCTTGTCGAGCGTGGTCAGCAAATCTTTGCCGCGCAAATCAAGTTCGTCTTTATCCTGGCGGCTCATCGAAAGAATTTTTCCGTCGGGCGCAATTAAAAAAGTCGAGGGGAAAGATTCGATTCTGAATTGAAAATCTTTTAATTCCAAAAAGCTGTCCTGCCGCGCCTGCGTCCACAGCATCTGGTTTTCCGTCAGAGATTTTTTGATTGATTCGATGGTGTAATCATCGGTGTTCATTCCGACTATTTCAAAATTTCTGGTCTGAAAACGCTTGTATGCTTCGCGCAGATACGGCAGTTCTTCGCGGCACGGCGGACACCAGAAACCCCAGAAATCGAGCAAAACGTATTTGCCGCGAAACTCCGAGAAACGGCGTTTTTTGCCGTTCAAATCAACGAACGCGAAATCCGGCATTTCTTTTCCAACGCCGAATTCCGTGCGCTTGTAATCTTTCACCTGATGCTCGCGCAGGACGATTTGATTTTTGGCGACATCGGCTTTTTTGGTCGAAACGTACGTTTGACCGGCGCGAAAGACGACCGTTTCATTATCGGCGCGGGCGGCTTCCGGCGAAAGGCTGTCCATATCAATCTCGCCGTCCTCGTCGGTATCAACGCCGAGCCAGCCTTTTTCCGGCAATATTTTTTTGTCTTCAAAACTGTAAGCGTATTGGACGAGAACTTTTTTGCCTTTAACATCTACCGCGCCGCGTGCCAGAACCTGCGTTGAATGCTCGATTAGACGGTCGCTGTCGCTCATTTTCGAGGTTTTAACATCTCTGAAATAACGGATAAAGATCGGACACGCGGTGAAAAAGCCGTTCTTCATCGGGACATTGATCGTCGTTATCCAGAGATACGGATTGTCTTTTTCCTGCCGTTTAAAGGTAAATTTTTCGTCGTCGCTGAAAGCGTTGTCAGCGTTCAAATCAACGAAAATCATCGGCTTTGCGTCGGGAACTTCGACCAGCACGGAAACGAGCGACGCGCCGGTCGGATTTTGCAAACGGTTAGTCGTCAAATGAACGTCGTCATCTTCGACCTTGCTGCCCCTCAAACTATCTTTTGTTGCGTATTTAAAGATGACTCTTTCGGTGTCTTCCGTGTAAGCCGCCAGCGTCGGATCGAACTGCCCGACGAATTGATTGTCGTCGAATTTAGGAGCGGAAAATGTTTGAGCGGTAAATAGGAAACAGGCAAAAATCAAACAGAACGTAATGCTTTTTAACTTCATAAAACTTTTATATTTTGAATATTGTAAATCTGAGTATGAGATTTCAAATCAAGCATCGGATTAAGAGAATTTGATTTTCTTCTCAAAGAAACCAAAATATTTTAAGTGATTTTGCCGAAGCGGTCAATTTATTTTCTCCTCTGTGAACAGCCGCGAAAAAAAGGTCGAAGTTAAATAAATAACTTCGACCTTTCTGATGAACATCAAAAACAATCCTCTAAACACCCGGCATCGCCCTTTTCAAAGGTTTGAGCAGGAAGAATAAAACGACCGCCATAAACAGAGCCATTCCCGCCAGCACCAAAAAGAAGGTTGACTGTAACCAAATGTCCCAGTAAATACCGATCTGCGTCAGTTTATTGCCGATTGCCGTGGCGACGAACCAGCCGCCCATCAGCAAACCGCGCAGACGAATCGGCGCGACTTTTGACACGAGCGACAAGCCCATCGGCGACAACATCAACTCTCCTAAAGTTACGACGGCGTAAGCGAAGATCAGCCAGAACGCCGAGACGCGGAACAGGTACGATTTGGTTAGAAATGCTTCGCGGTGCTGGTCGCCCACGCCGGGAACGACCGAATTGACGGCATTGATTAAATGCTGTTCGCCGGAAACCGTCTGTTTGGTCGCCGCGTCTTCTTTGGCGGCGAATTTTACGCCGTCAATAACCTTCTTGCCGTCGGCATCTTTGGCGGCGAGGAGTTTGTCAATCGTGTCCTTCGGCACACCGGCGGCGACGAGATTCGCGGCAACGCGCTCGTTAACGCGGAATGCGCCCGCCGAAAGCTGCTGTGCGGTCGGCGTTTGACTCTCGCCCTGCGTCGCGCCGTACCACAAAACCAGAAACGAAAGCCCGGTCAAAGTCATCCCGATTGCCATCTTCGTCGGCGTGGACGGTTCTTTGCCGCGCTTGCTCAAGAAACCCCAGAACCAAATCAGCGGAAACGTCAGCGTAACGACCCAGAAAGCGTTGATGGAATTTGAAATCGTGCCGGAAACATTCCAGTTCGTGTTATCGTCCGCCCAGTAAGTCAGCGTCGAGCCGTTTTGGTGGAAAGCCATCCAAAAAACGATGACGATGGCAAAGATGACGATCAGCGCGGCGATGCGTTTCCAGTCCGGCACGGTGTTCATCAAATCCTGCCGCGCCTGATGCGCCGAACGCGGTGTTTGCTCATCCGATTCCTGATCGCTGATGCCGCTCGGCGGCGCGTCAACGCTCGTCGCGGCGGAGTTGGCTTTTTCCGTAACTTCGTTATTGGCGCGTTGTCTGGCGGCGAGCGCGTCCGGGTCTTCGACGATGCTGCGGAAATACCAGAGAATGCCGACCGAAATCAACATTCCGAAAGCGGCGACGGCGAACGCGGCGTGAAAGCCGAATTTCGATTTGACGACTTCCATCACAATCGGCGCAATAAACGCTCCGATGTTGATGCCCATATAAAAAATATTATAGGCGCGATCTTTTAACGCGCTGCCTTCCGGGTACAGATTGCCGACCATCGTCGAGACGTTCGGTTTGAAAAATCCGTTGCCGATGACGAGACAGGTGAGCGCGGCATAAACCGCCCACAGCGCGGGAATCGAAAGCAGTCCGTGTCCCGCCATAAAGAAAAATCCGCCGATCATCACCGCTTTGCGATAACCCGTAATTCTGTCGGCAATCAAACCGCCGATTAAAGGGCTGGCATAAACGAACATCAAATAATTGGCGTAAAGAGTCGTCGCCTCACCAGCCGTCCAGCCGAAGCCTTCGACCGGATCGCGCAAATAAAGCGTGAACAGCGCGAGCATCGAGTAAAAACTGAATCGCTCCCACATTTCCGTTCCGAAAAGAACATAAAGACCCTTCGGATGTTTATCTAAATCAGCCGTCGCTTCCGTGATAATGCCGTCTGCCGCTGCAGAAATTGCCATAATTTTCTCCTTCTAAAAGTTTTTGATAAAACCGTGTTAATCTTCAGTTTTCCATCTGAATATTGTCCGGGCAAAGTTAATTCAAGTTTCTTCAAATCGGTTCAAGCGGTGCGACTTTTTCCGGCTTTTCATAAAGCCGTTAACGAGCCGCGAAAGATGCTTTGGAAACCGTCGCGCAACGATTATGATTGGTATTTCCGTCGAAAAGACTGCGGTCGGATTTTGAGCCGATATTTTCTGTCGCAACACTCATCTTAAATTTTTCCTTCGTTTGAATTTTGGGAAGATTAGGGCAAAATATAACAGATTATTCGATTTAAATAAATGTTAATGTTAAGGGATTATCAATAAATGAAGAAATTATTACTTTTAGCCATCCTTGCTTTTATATTTTCGTCCGTTCAAACAATTCACTCTCAAGATCGAAAATCCGTCAGCGCGGCGGAAGTCAACGGCACGTTCCGCGATTATTTCGGCGGCAAATACAAAGACAGTTACAACGAAATAAAAATTCTCGCGCTCGGCGGCGGCAAATTGCGGGTCGCTTTTGAATTGGTTTATCCATATACGATGGCAAACGGCGAACCGATGGCGAACACCGGAACTGCCGAAGGGACGGCGACCATCGAAGGCGACACGGCGACTTTCACGCCGCCCGAAACGGAAGGCTGTACGATAACGATCAAATTCGTCAAACGCGGCACGATTGAAGTTTCGCAGGAAGGTGTCAGCGATTGCGGTTTCGGTTTCAACGTCAATTCACAGGGGAACTATAAAAAATCGAGCGGTGGGAAACCGAAGTTTTCCGAGCAATAGAAATTCGGCGTGTTTTGTCTTAAAATTCTTCGATAGAAAATTCCAAACGAGGTGAATAAAAAAATGATTTTCGCAATAATTTCAGCGTGGCTCGCGTATAAAAAAGCCAAAGATACGAATCGTAACGCGATTTTATGGGCGTTTATCGCCGCCGCTACTTACATCGGAACGCAGTTGGTCGTTCAATTCGGTTTCGGAATTATGCTCGGTTTGGGCATTCAATTTCTCGGCTGGTCGGAAACTATTCTCGACACATACACGATCCCGATTACTATTCTTGCGATCATCGTCAGTTTCGGCAGCACCTGGCTGGTTTTGCGTTATCTCGACAAATTGCCAGACGACGAATCGTTTGTTCCGCCGCCGCCGCCGCCGACTTTTGACGGCAAATAATTGTGGTAAAATAGCATCTGAGTTTTACCATTATGCCAAAAGTTAAATGTCCGACTTGTAACCGCGAAACCGAATATACCGGCAACGAATACCGCCCGTTTTGTTCCGAAAGATGCAAGCTGCTCGACTTCGGCGCGTGGGCTGACGAGCAGTACGCTTTGCCGACGCAGGAAACCGCTTTGAGCGAAGAAGATTTAGACCAGATTGAAAAAGCTCTCATTGAAAAAGAACGGGCAAAGGAATATTAAATTATGGCGATTGCGGCGATAGTGCTGGTGATTTTTTTAATTGCGACGGCGGCGATTACTTTTTTCGCGCTGAAAAAAGCCTTTAAGATGGCGATTCGCGCGGCGATTGTCGCCGTTATTCTGCTCGTCGCCATTGTCGGCGGCGCATCGCTCTGGTGGTTCGGCAGCGGTTCTGGTTCGACGGAAAAACCGCCCGCGAATGTCAAGAAATCACGCTAAAGAATTTTTCAAATGCGTCATCATCTCAAAAGATTTTTCTCACGTTATAAAAATCTTTCCGGCAATGTTTTCGCGCTCAGTCTGGTCAGCCTTTTAAACGACACTTCGAGCGAGATAATTTATCCGTTATTGCCCGCATTTTTAGCTTTGACTCTGGGCGCGTCGCCTTTCTACATCGGCTTAATCGAAGGTTTCGCCGAATCAGTCGCCGCGCTTCTGAAATTATTTTCCGGCTATTTCAGCGACAAATTCGACAAAAGAAAATTTCCTGTTTTTCTGGGTTATTCACTGGCAAGTCTGGCGCGTCCGTTTCTCGCGTTCGTAACGAGCTGGCAGCAGGTTTTCGCCGTGCGCGTAACCGACCGCATCGGCAAAGGCATTCGCGGTGCGCCGCGCGATGCGATTATCGCGGCGAGTGTCCCGGAAGAAAAGCGCGGTCTGGCGTTCGGATTCAACCGCGCCGCCGACCATCTCGGCGCGGTCATCGGTCCGATTGTCGCGTTTGTTTTATTGTCTTATTTCGCCGCCGACACCGATCATCCGACAGCTAACGAATATCAAAGAGTTTTTTTATACGCCTCAATTCCCGTCGCTCTCGGTTTATTCGTCATCGTTTTTTTCGTCAAAGAGTCGCCGAAGGAAATCGAAATTGAAAACGCTATCGAACCGCCGAAAATCAAACTTTCCCTCAAAGAATTCGACGGCAATTTCAAACGCTTTTTAGTCGTCGTCGCGCTGTTCACGCTTTCCAATTCGACCGACGCATTTCTGCTGCTCCGCGCCGAACAATCAGGCATCACGCCCGCCGTTCTGCCGCTTTTATGGATGTTTCTTCACTTGAGCAAAGTTTTCAGTTCCTTGATTTTCGGCGATCTGTCGGACAAACTCGGCAGAAAAAATCTGATTTTCGCGGGCTGGATTTTATACGCGCTCGTCTATGCCGGATTCGCTTTCGTCAGCGAAGCGTGGCAGACGTGGACATTATTTTTGATTTACGGCGTTTATTTCGGGCTGACTGAAGGCGTGGAAAAAGCTCTCGTCGCGGATTTAGTCCCGAAAGCGAAACGCGGCACGGCGTTCGGATTTTACAATCTCGCTTTTTCGATTACAGTACTTCCCGCTTCGATAATTTTCGGCGCGTTGTGGAATCAATTCGGCGCGAGCGCGGCTTTTTTGACAAGCGCGGTGATTTCGATTTGCGCTGCTGTTTTATTATCAACCGTTCGGATACAAAAAAGTTTGTAAACCACATAGAAACATAGGACACATAGTTTTTTCATTCTATGTGTCCTATGTTTCTATGTGGTTTACAAACTCCGATTACTTCCAAGTCTTCTCTTTCTTAAATCTTTTAACGACCATATCGCGCCGCATTTTCGGCAGATGATCTATAAAAAGTACGCCGTTGCAGTGGTCGGTTTCGTGCTGAAAACATC
>CAXTKJ010000003.1:0-32138 GCA_964244835.1 uncultured Pyrinomonadaceae bacterium | reverse complement strand
GCCGACCACCTCGCCCTCGGCTCGGCGTACACGTTCAAACTCGTCACCGTCCCGCTGACGACTCTGGACGACGCCGGCCTCGTCGGGGGAAGCGACGACCATCGCGCCGCGTAACCGTCGGCTTCTTTTTCAAACCATTCGCCGTGTTCGTTCTGCGCCCGCAAAGTCGCACGTTCGGCACGGACGACGACCGCCGGAATCTTTCCGAGCGACAGGCAGCCTTCCGAACTCGACTGCTCGCCTTCCCGCGCAATAATTTCAGGATTAGCGGCGACGAGTTTAACGCCTTCGCAGTCCATCACGAAAAGCTGAAGCGGCAAACCGATCTGCTGTGCCGCGAGTCCGACACCTTCCGCTTCATACATCGTCTCGAACATATCGGCGCACAATTTTCCGAGTTCTTCGTCAAAAACCGTTACGGGTTCGCCGATTTCAGCGAGAATCTTTTCGGGATATTCGGTGATTTTTCTAACAGGCATAATTTTAGAGTGGGCAGTAAGCGGTGAGCAGTGAGTAGATAAGATTGAACTTTCTGCTCACTGCTCACCGCTTACTGCTCACTGTTTTCATCGAGGTATATTCCCGTCCCGCGCGCCGCGCCGGAAGCCGCGCTTGGCGAAAAAGCCTTTTTCTTCGCGCCCCAGACATTCCCAGCAGACGACTTTTTCTTCGTTGGTCGGGCTGAGGAAGATGTTGTAATGCTCCATTTCGCGGTCGCATTCGACACATCGCGCAAGCGGTTTGTCAATCTCTTTCGTGTCAATCGTTTCGATCATTTTATTTTCTCCTCAACAGGCGAACTTTTTCCTTATAAAATTTTACTTCCTGAATAACAGTGTAGTTCGCCTGCACGAAATTTTCCAACGGCTCGCACGCTTGTCCGGCGCGGCATTTTTCATTCGTCAAAAGCCAGATTTCCGCCGCGTCCGCCGGAATTTCGGAAATGATAAATTCCGTCTGCCGCCGCCAACTGTCCGCGCTGCCGATTTCGGCTTCAAATCCCCAATCGAAAAATTTTTCGTCGGGCAAGATTCGATTTACACCGTGATAATGATACGGCAAAGTCGGCGCGTCGAACGCGGTAAAAACGATAATCGGCTGATTCGGTTTTTCGTTCGCTTCGATAAACGCGCCGACTTTTTCCCAATCTCCGCGTTTTGTCAGATTCGGGTACAGCGTGTAAATCGAATAAACGAAAAATATCGTTAGCAAAATCGCTGACGAAAATTTCACAATTTTATTCCGCTTTTCATCGCTTTCTGTTTTCTCCGGCAACAGATTACGCAAAAACAATCCGACGAATAAAATTATAGGCGCGAACAAAACCGAAGCGTGCCTGATTTCGACTAAACCGGCTCCAAGCAGAAAATAAGCGATGAGCAGGAAACCTGAAATCGTGGCTGAGATTACGCCGAAAGCTAAAAGATTCTCGCTTAATTTCCGGCGATTTTTGAAAAACAGAACAACGCCCGTCAGAATCGCCAGACGCATCAGCCACAGCCGGACAATCGAAATTATCGTCGCGTCTTCGGGCGGCAAAATTTCCGTCGGCAAAGTGAAACTCAAAAAGAAATTCCACAAAATCTGTAAACCTTCGACGACGGATTTTTCCAACTGAAATTCGCGCGTGTTCGCCGCAAACTGCGATTTTATCGCCCACAGCAGCGGCGCGAACGCTGCGCCGACGATGAACATTTGTAGAAAATATGTTTTCGCCGCGCTCCATTTTTTAACCATCAAAAGCGCAAAAAAGTTTCCGACGAGTAGAAATCCGAGATAATAATTCGTGTAAAGCGCGGCGACGGAAAACAGGACGAAATAAATCTGCTTTGTTTTGTTTTCGCCTTTAAAATAGCCTTCATAAAATAACTTCAAAAGCCAAATCGAAAGCAAAACGACTGACGAATATACGCGGATTTCCAAACTCGTCCAAATCAAATAAGGATGCAGAGCGAAAAAAGCCGTCATCAAAATCGCCGCTTTTCCATTAAAAAGCCGTCGCGCCAAATCCGCAAAAAGTTTGATCGCGGCAATCGAACAAACGACGGAAAAAAGCCGCGCAAAGAAAATCGAATGATTGATTTCGCGCCACAAACTCAGCAGCCAAAAATAAAGCGGAGCCTGTTTTTCATCAGCCAGCGTATTTTGCAGCGCAAACGAAATTCCGCGTTCGGTCGTGTAAAGCGTCGAACCTTCGTCAACCCAAATGTTCAGCCAGTAAGCCATCGGCAAGACAATCGCCAAATGCAGACCGATTAAAACGAGCAGATGTTTTCGATTTTCTTTCGACATTGCGGGCGGTTATTTTATTTCTCAATCGTCGCTTTTTCTGATTTTCAGATTTCCGTCAGCGGCGATTTCGCGGGCGTGGTCGCCGACGTTTTTGAGCGTGTAATGTTTTAAGAAACTTTCGAGAAAGCCGCCGAGCAATTCCATTTTTTTCTCTGCCGGTAAATTCATCGCCGGAAAAAATTTCAACTCCGCCGCGTCCGTGCCGTCGAGAAAATCGAGCGGGTGAAGCAGCAAAGACGGCGCGAGTTTATTTAGAACGCAGAAACGCAGAGCCGTTTTGAAATAAGTTTTCGCCGCCAATTCGGAAAACGTCGCCAGATATAAAAGATAAGAAAAATGAATCGGCGTTTTGAAAACCGGCAGCGTCGTTACCGGAATTTCGATCAAAGATTTTTCGCCGATACGCCATTTATACGGCTTCAGAGATTGAAAGCCATCGGAAAGTTTACCGAAAAGTTTTTTGCGTTTTTCCTTTTCCTCGTCGGACATTTCCGGCGATTTGAAAAAATAATATGCGCGGGCAAGCGGCGCGATATACGTCGGCAGCGTCGAGCAGTCGTATTCGTAATTGCGTTCGCTCAAAACTTCCAGAACCGTCGGCGAAAGCGAATAGCCGGGACCGCGAAAGCCTTTCGTTTTTTGTCCCGTAACATTTTCGAGCGCGGTTTCCGTCCGTTCAAATTCTTCGACGAGTTCCGCTTTTGAATAAAGATGCAGCCACGGTTCGTGGCGAAACGAATGATTGCCGATTTCGTGTTTCGCGTCGGAAATTTGTTTTATCGCCGCGTGATTTTCTTCCCGCGCCGCGTCCTGTCCGACGATGAAATAAGTGATGTTTAAGTTTCGCTCGTTCAAAAAATCCAAAGAACGCGGCACGATCACGTCCAGATAAGTCGGATATTTTTCCCAACCCGCATCGCCGTGCGTCTTCATATAAGACCATTTATTATCCAAATCGAGCGATAAACTGGCAGTCGGTTTCATAAAAAATTGAATTATTTCGGCTGTAATTCGAGCGCGGTGTAAAGTTTTATTAAACTGTTTCCGAATTGCGGAAAGGCAAGCTGGTTTTTCACGTCGAAATGTTTGAAAAGCGTCGGCAAAATTACCTCGCGGCGGTCGGCGAAATCTTCCTTCGCGCTTTTTCCCGTCAGTATTTTCAAACCGAAATCGAGCAGCGGCGATTGTCCGGGCGTAACGACTAAAAAACTGCCTGACGGTTTGAGAATTCTTTTCACTTCCTCGCAAACGCTGTCTAAATCGTCAACAAATTCCAACGCGCTGACGGCGACGACCGCATCGAAAAAATCGTTTTCCCAAATCATTTTCTCCGCGCCGCCCGTTGTTAATTCTTTAACTTCAACATTAAAAGCCGCAAGTTTTTCCGTAACTTTTTCATATTCGTGATGAACGTCAACGCCGTAAATTTCGTCGGCATATTTTGAAAGTTCCGGCAGAAAAACGCCGCTGCCGTAACCGATTTCGAGCAATCGTGCGCCGCGCTTTTCGCCCAGCAGACGTTTTATCAAATGAAACCGCGCCCGTGAGATATTTCCGAGTAGAAATTTATGATTCCAATCGGCGTGGTCAACATCGCCCGTTTTCACGAGCGCGTCCGGCGGCAGTAAATTTAATCGGCGGGAATTTTCTTTCATTTGATTTTCAGCCACAAAACCCACAAAACCAACGCTCCGCGCAAAGTCCAGGCGATGGTGCGAAGCCAATTTGTCAATACAAGACGCGCCTGCACATTAGAGTTTAAGCCTTTAGCGAGTTGATCGTGCAGCGGAACTTGCAGCAAAAAAGTCGAAGCCCAGATTATCAAAGCCAGAATCAATCCGCCCCAGAAAAAACGATAATCAATCGTTTCAAGCGGCGCGAAAACCAGATAAATCGCCGTCAGCAGTTCGACGATCATCGCGGGCGCAACCACCGGCGTAATGCGCGAAGTGTGCGCGCCCGCGTGCGCCATCGAAGGATAAACCAGAAGCTGCACCAGCCAAATCACGCCGACCAGATAAAGCGTCGCTGCCGTGTGCGCGAGAAAAACCAGATTTTCCATTTCTCGATTGTAGATGAAAATCTAATTTTTCAAGTATTTTTCAAAAAACTTTTCCGCCAGCATCACGGTTTCGTTGACGTTCAAAGTTCCGTTAGTAATCTGCGCCGAATTGACGATGAAAACATTACGAAGCGAAGTTTTCACGCTCGGCACATTCGCCGAATAATCAATCGTCGGCAGCGGAAATACCTGGCGGATACGCGAAATTTTAAATGCTTCGACATCTTTGCGCTTGAAATGTTGATACATTTTTTCCAACGCCGACAGGAAAATTTCCTTGATTTCCGCATCCGACTTTTCAAACAATTCATCGTCCGGCGCGACGTATTTCGGCAGATAGACGAGCGCACTGCCGCCGAATTCTTTTTTATCAACCAACGCCGACATTTCGATAATTCCCGTGAACGGCGTTTCGTCGGTAATGTTCGTAACGTAAAAATTCGAGAGCGATTTTTTCATCAGCACCGACGCGCAAACGATGCCCTGGTATTTGATATTTTCGAGCTTCACCTTTTCGTCATCGGATAATTGCGGCAGAATTTTCGCGGCGACGTTTGACGGGCAGGTGAGAATTATCGCATCGTAAATTGGCGTTTGGCGTTTGGCGTTTGGCGTTCGGTCGTTATATTCGCTGTTTCCTGTGGCTGAAGGCGACGAATTCAATAACGTCGGGTGTAACCCGACGTTGGATTGCAATAAGTTTTCCGTCCCTGAAAGGGATGAATTACTAACGGTTTTATTCGACACTTTCAGCATCGGAACGATTGTCGGCTGCGTCGTCGGGAGGCTCCCGACGCTATTAAATTCGTCCCTTTCAGCGATGAGAACGCGAATTTTTCCGTCCGACAATTTTTCGACGTTTTCGATTCGACTGTTCAATTTTATTTCAACGCCTTTTTCTTTCAGGTACTCGCTGAATCTTTCCAAAACTTTTCCGTAACCGCCGCGAACGTAACCGAACATTTCGCGTTTCAAACCGGAATTTCGCGCCGCATACATTCTTTGAATTGTCGCCCAAATAAACGCGGCGGAAGTTTCTTTGTAGGCTTCGCCCAATTTCGCCTTGAGCAAAGGCTTCCACATTTTTTCAAACGTCCGTTTACCCGAAAGTTTCGTCAGCCAATCTTCGACCGAAATCTTTTCCAATGCTTTCCAATCTTTCACCCGCGAAGCATAAAAAATCGTCGCTCCCAAACGGAATTTAGAAATCAAATCGAGCGGCGGAAATTTTAAGAATTCGAGCGTGTTCGACATCGAAACTAATTTGCCGTCCGTATAAAATCCCGTCTTCGTTTCAACCCATTCAAATTCGTCAGCCAACCCGATTTCTTCAACGACTTTGCGCGTAAAAGAATCCGACAGAAGCGTAACGTGATAATGTTTGTCCCAGACGACATCGCCAATCTGCCACGCGCTCGCCAACCCGCCGATTTCCGGCGCGGATTCATAAACGGTTACGCGGTTTCCCGCCTCGGCAAGCCGCAGAGCGAGCGTTAAACCGAGAAATCCGCTGCCGACGACGGCGATTTTTTTTGAATCGGCGGTGTTTTTAATTGCTGCGTTTTTCAATGATATTGATTGATTCCTGTGCCGCTGAATTCGTTTCGGTTTGCTGCTGCGCTAAAAATCCCTTCAAAGATTCACGCGAAATTTGATCGCGGGCAAAAATCACCCGTATTTTCAGCCAATTATAATTGATTACTTCTCTGACCGACATCGTTTTCAGTTCTAGAAACGGCGTTTCGATTAAATAATATGAAATAACCGCGACGGAAATCGTGATCGTGATCGTCGCCGTCATTTGCAAAACGACCGGAAAACCGGCGAGTTTGTTTGGAATAATCGAAGTCGTCAGCTGCTGATAAAGATAAAGCGAATACGAAAGCGCGCCGAGAAATTTGACTGATTCGTATTCCAGCCATTTCCAAATTCCGCGCCCGGAAAAAGTCATCGCCTGAACGATGAAAATCGCCATCAAAATCGGCTCAATCGTAAAACCGAGCGTGGATTTATAAGTTACGTTCGACTGGCTGAAAGCAATCGAAATCGCCAAACACGCGAGCGTTGTAAACGGCATCAATGAATTTACAAGCACGATTCGCCAAACTTTTTCCAGACTTTTTCGCCGCAAAATAATTGCCAGCAGACAGCCGATTAAAAGATGATCGAGGCGTGTTTCAAACGCGCTGTAAATATACCCGCCGCTCGCGTTAAATCCGAAAACCAGAATTACGCGCCACAGCCAAGCCGCGCCGATGATCGCGCAAACGGCGGCGGTCAGATGTTTCAGATTGCGGCAAAACAGCAGAAACAAAAACGGGAAAAATAAATAAAACTGCTCCTCGACCGCCAGCGACCAGGTATGACTGAAAGCGTTATTCGATTCGGGATTAAACGCTGCAAAATAGTTGCTGAAATAGAAAAACGAACTTATCGCGTGAGTCCACGGCACGTCTTTTTTAGTGGCAATCAGCAGCCCGATTGTTACCAGCGCATACGCATAAAACGCGGGGAAAATTCGCAAAACGCGCCGCCGAAAAAATCCCTTTAACGAAATCGTCTGCGTCTTTTCGTTTTCCTTTAATAAAAGCCAGGTGATTAAAAATCCGCTGAGAACAAAAAACAGCATCACGCCGTGTCCGCCCGGAACACTTTCAAATCCCGAATGGTAAAAAATCACCAGCAAGACCGCCACGAACCGCAAACCGTCCAGCGCGGGCAGATGCGAAGACGAAATTCTCTGATGTAACAGTTCGACGTTCGGCATATTTTATCGAAGGAAACGGAAAGCAATTAAAGGCGGGCGATTGAATTTTTTACCTAAAGATTTTGGAAGCCGGCAGCTCGATACACTGTCGTTACATTAGAATAACATTTGAAGTTTAGCCGGTTCAATGAATTTTTTCGTCAAATTTTGATTTTCAATTTCGTATTGCAAACCGCAAACGTATTTAAAGGCATTTGTTTTCGATCAATCGCATTCGTGATGAACGTCTTCTAATTATCACCCGTTCAATAAATTCAATAACGCCGCAGACAGCAACTAAATTAAGAAAAGTCGCGCCCAGATACATTATTGACGCGGGCGGTTCGATGAATAACAAAAATGGCATTCCCGCAAAAATTCCGAAAGGCAAGGCGAAGCAAGTACAAATTGTTTGAAGAACGTCGCTGTTCGTCAAAAGAAACGTCAGCCAGATTATTAAAAAAACGCCGAACACAGTTCCCAAATAACTTAATGTTTTCTTTGGCGTTTGCGTTAGAAGAACGTAAAACCCTCGAATGGTTAAGAGGAAGCATAAAATAATAAGAACGAACGAAATTAAAAACGCCCACCAGGGAAAACCGATGTCGTGAAAGAATAGAAACATAAATTATTTCTCGCTGACTTGAAGTTTCTTAATTTCATATTCCAAACCGCAAGTCGAACATTTCGCTTCAAATTCCTCCGCATCTTCCGCCGAAAACCGATGAAAAAGCTGTCCGCATTTGCAGACCGTGCCGATGCTTCGCGCCGGACTTCCTAAGACGAGATGAAAATCGGGGACTGATTTTGTCACGACCGAACCCATTCCGACCATCGCCCAGCGTCCGATTTCCAAATCGTTGCCGATCACACAGCCCGCGCCGATGGTCGCGCCTTCTCTGACAAGCGTCGGCAGAGTGTGTTCGTCAGGCTCGCTCGGTCGCAGAGTTTTCAGGTCGGGCATCGTCGCACGCGGAAAACGGTCGTTGGTAAAAATCGTGCCGGCGGAAATCATCACGCCGTCTTCGATGGTCACGGCGGCGCAGATGTAAACCATCGCGTTGATCTTCACTCGATTGCCGATTTTGACATCGTAAGCGATATAAGTCTTTTCGCCGACGATACATTCTTCGCCGATCTCCGCCCGCGTTCGGATATGCACACTGTCCCAAACGCTCGTGCCTTCGCCGATTTTTACGTCGTCTTCGATAATTGCTGTCGGGTGAATTTTAATCATTTTGTTGATTTGGACTTGTTGACCAAGTTGGATCTTCTCTTTTATACCAAAAGAAAAGCGCGGGCATCAGATAAAAAATCATCCAATGACCGGAAACTGATCTTGTTTCGTAGGAAGTTTGTAATTCGTATTCTTGAGGCGAGATTTCTCGAATAATATTTTGCGGAACAACTTCTTTTTTGATTGGTATTAAAACGTATTTTCCATCTAAAATTTTCGCTTTCGCTGTCGCAATCATTGGCAGACAGAAAATAAAATTTAGCAGAACATAACCGCTAAAAATGTAAACTGCAAACTTCGTCCACTTCGGCATCGGTGAGAAAAACCATTTTTGATAATCATTTCCAACCGTCATTTTATGAAGTTTAGATTGCGGTTGGGAAACGACGACTAATATGCCGAAAGGAAGAAATACAAGGAAATGAAAAAGAAAAAAATAAAGCGAATTACTACTGATTATGTTTGTTCCCAAAACAGAGAACGAGTGAATAATTAAACTTAGCGCGAAGCCGAAAAAAGAGAATACCGCCAACGCTTTTTGAAAACTTCTGTTGTAGATTATTTTGCTTTTCATTCTTTTGAAACCTCATCTTTGATAATAAGGCTTTTGTCACAAACGCGAAAAAGAGACGAAAGGAAGTGAAGAATTTTTAACCACAGATGGACACAGATAAACACAGATTTAAGAAAGATAAAATCAAATTGTTTTTAATCTGGTTTTTATCTGTGTCCATCTGTGTCCATCTGTGACTAAATTTCCTCTCTTATTTCGTGTTTTTTTCGTGTTCGTTCGTGGCTAATTCTTCGCCGTTTCTACTTTCTCGACGACTTTTTGCCAGAGATTTTGGTTAAGGGATTTATATGCTGCTTCGATAACTTCGACTGATGCCAAAGCGTCGGCGGGTTTGGTTAAAAGTTCTTCGCCGTTCACAATCGCGTTGCGAAAGTTTTCGATTTTCGATTTGAACGCCTGAATTTTGTCGTAGCCTTTGCCGAAAATAGTCCAGTCGGGCGACGAATTGAGTTTGTATTTCGATTCGCGCCAGCCGATGTGCAGCGTTCCGTTCGTTCCGTAAACGCTGATGAAATTGGGCAATTCTTTGTTGATTCCCCAAGTCAGATCAACGCTCGCGGCAATTCCGTTTTCGGTTTTGGCTAACAATTTGACGTTTTCATCAACCGACAAACCTTGCGTTCCGCTCGTTTCCAAAGCTAAAACATCCGTGATCGCGCCGAGAAAATAGCGGATAATATCAACCGAATGCGTCCCGTTGTCCATCAAAACGCCGCCGCCGGAAATTTCAAATTGTGAATTCCAACGCTTCGACATATCAACTTTTGCCGTGAAAGCGTTTTCAAACTGCACGATGTCGCCGAGAACGCCCGACGCTAAAATCGCTTTCGCTTTGACGACATCTTCGCAGTAGCGAAATTTCGTCGCCATCGTGAAGACTACGCCGGTTTGCTCCGCCGTTTCGATCATCTGTTTTGCTTCGGCAACGCTCAAACACAAAGGTTTTTCGCATAAAACATTAACCTTGCGATTCATAAAAAATTCGGCGATTTCGAGATGCGTATTCGGCGGCGTGGAAATTATCACGGCATCAATCGCGCAATTTTCAGCCAGTGATTTGTAGTCGCTGAAGTATTTTGCGCCGAACGGTTCGGCAAACGCTTTAGCTGATTCTTGATTGATGTCGGCAACCGCAACTAATTGACAGCATTCGCTCGATTGAAACGCCTGCGCGTAAGTTTGGGCAATGCCGCCCGTTCCGACGAGTGCAAATTTTAATTTGTTCATAATTTTATTCGTAACAACAATAGAAAGAAGGTAGAAAATCACTTTGAAGATTTTTGCTCATTTCGTAGATAGACAAGTAAGCCAATTAAAATTCCTAATGCAATAGCGATTGTTGTTGCCCAAAGATGGTCATCTAGCTTTCCACCTTTGCCCGCCACCAGGTTGAAACCTACAGCACAAATTCCAATCCACAAGATAATCTTATATTTCATAATTTATGGTTTTAGAGGAATTATGTTCGCGTCTTTCGTGCTTAAATCAGATGCTCTTTCTACTTAAGTTTGATTTTCAAAACACCGATTGCCGCCGCAGACGACGCAACCGGTTTGGCTCGCGCCGCCGATAATTCTCACCGATTCGGCGGCTTCGCGGATTGATTCAGCTAAAAATTCGGCGTGTTTCGCTTCGTATTTTTCGTTAATCGGCAGCACGAGAACGTCGTGCAAGCCCTTGATCGTGCCTTTGAAATTGTCGTCGTTGTAATCAACGGCTTCGGGACGCGCTAGATTAAACGGGAAATGCGAATCGCCCAAAGTATTTTGTTCGGTGAAAACCTGACATTTATATGCCGGTTTGACAACGTAGCGCGGCGCAGACGCGACATCGTAAACTTTTAACGCTTTTGCCAGTCCGACTGCGCCGTCCTGGATTTTTGAATCGTCCACGCGCAGACAGTATTTCCAATAAACGTGCGTCGCATTCGGCGCGGATTTGTAAACTTCGATGCCGTCAATGCCTTCGAGTTTTTCGTCGAGAATCTTCGCCATCGCCTGACGCTGTTCGACGCAGGCATCGAGTTTTTTCAACTGTTCAAACGCTAAAGCCGCTTGCAATTCGGTCATTCGATAATTGAGCGCGGAAAAATAATGATCGGCGTTTGCGTCGCCGTAACCCCACGCTTTATTGATAAAAAGATACATTCGGCGGGCGATTTCGTCATCGTTGGTAACGACGATTCCGCCTTCGCCGGTCGTTAAATGTTTGCCTTGCTGAAACGAAAACGCGCCGATTTTGCCAATCGTGCCGACGTACTTTCCGTCAACTGTGGCGAGCGGAGATTGCGCCGTGTCTTCGATCACGGGAATGCCGCGAGCGTCGGCGAGTTCCATAATCTCCGACATCACGCACGGATTTCCGAACAGATGCGTCACGATAATCGCTTTCGTGCGTTCACTTAACACAGCTTCAATCGTCTGCGCCGTAACATTTAAAGTTTTCGGGCAAACGTCCGCAAAAACCGGGATCGCGCCTTGAAACATAATCGGAGTCAACGCTCCCATATCGGTAATCGAAGTGGTAACGATTTCGTCACCCGGATTCGGGTTGATCGCGGCGACGGCGACGTGAACCGCCGCCGAACCCGAATTGCAGGCGTAGGCGTGTTTCACGCCCAAACGCTTTGCAAATGATTCTTCGAGTTGTTTGCCGAATTTGCCTTTGGTCGTGATTAACACGCCGGACTGCAAAACTTCCGTGACGGCGGCGATTTCTTCCGCGCCGAATGTTCTGCCCGAAATATCCTGATCGGACGGTAATTTTATTGTTTGTTTTTGTGTTTCAGGGGACATAATTTTATTTGTAAATTTATCAAAGTGGAAATTTTGTGAAAAATTTCTTTTTTATTAAATGATGATTAGTCCAAGATTTCAAGGTTTTTCCGCGATTTCTTCGACCGGCGTGGTTTCGAGTGGTTTTTTTCCGCTGTCGAGACGAATTTTCAGCAGATTGGAGAGCAATTTGAGATGACCGAAAATGGTGCGAAGCGTTTTCATTTTGGAAAACCCGAACAAACGCACTTCCAAAATCGCCGGATGTTCGACGATTTTCCCGCCGCGCAGATCGAGCCGTCCGAGCATTTCCGCCACGCCCAAAAATCCTTTTTCGATAATCGGCAAATTGATGAACGACGAACGCCGGTAAACGCGAAAACAACTCGTGTAAGTCGAAAGTTTCGAGCGCAGAACTCTCGAATAAAGAAACGACGCGCCTTTGGATAAAAACAAACGCCATTCGGGGACGTTTCGGACACCGCCCTGCTGATGATACGGCGAAGCCGTAACCAAATCTACGTTTTCCGCCAGCAGCGGCAGCATTTTCACGAGTTCGTGCGGGTCGTAAGTGCAGTCGCAGTCCATCGAACAAACGATGTCGGTCGCGGCGTTTTTTATTCCGGTCATAATTCCGGCGGCAACACCTTGATTGGTTTCGTGCCGTAAAATCACGACATTTTCACGCTCGCCGAAAATTTCGTTCAATCGGTTAAAAGTTTCGTCCTTGCTGCGGTCGTCAACGAAAATAAAATTCGTTTGATAATCGTGTTCCGCCAAATCTTTTTCCAGCCCGCGTAGCGTGTTCGCCAGATACGACAGCGTTTCTTGCTCGTTATAACAAGGAATAACGATGGAAATCGGAGTTTTGTCAGAACCGCCTGCGTTAGCGGACGGGTGAATTATCGCCAGAGGTTTGTTGTCAGCAACGGAAAACCCGCCCGCTAACGCAGGCGGTTCTGACTTGATTCCCAGAAATTCCGCCGCGTTTGCAAATTCGTATTTCCGCAGAATTTCCTTAATAATCCATTCCATTTTATCGAGCTTGCGGTAATGGCGAATGCGGTTGAAGGCGGACGCGGCGTTGATGCGCGGCTGTTCGGCATCGAGTTCCCAGACGTGAAAATACATCACGAACGGCGCGTCGTATCGCTGCGTCCAATCTTTGACAGCGGTTCGCATCAGCGTATATGGAATCTGCCGGAAATAATTGCCGCCGGAAATCGGCAGCAAGCCGACACCGAGATTGCGCGTCGAATATGGGAATTCCCAGATGATTTTTTCGCCCGCCGGAACTTGTCTGGCAAAGCGTTTCGCTTTTTCGTCTTTTCTGACGGGCAGAAACGAAGCGTCATAGACGAAATTTTCTTCCGCCAGCACGTCGAAAATCCAGTCGTCTTTCTCGTAATTTAATTTTTCAGCGGCGCGATAACCGACGACTTTCTGCCCGCCCGCGTCTTCCAGAGCGCGATTCGTGCGGCGCAAATCTTCGCGGAATTCTTCGTTCGTGAGATTTTTCAAGCTGCGGTGATAAAACCCTCGTGAAGCGACTTCGTGACCGCGCGCGACGATTTCACGAATCAGTTTCGGATTCTGTTCGGCAATCCAGCCAAGCACGAAAAACGTCGCTTTCGTGTCGAGTTCGTCGAGCAAATCCAAAGTTTTCCGCGTGTTCTGTTCGTAACGCGGCTCAAAGCGCGACCAATTTCGCTGCTGAATCAGATTTTCAAACGCGCCAACGTGAAAATAGTCTTCGACCAAGACGGTCAGCAGATTTTTTTTGTTTGGTGGCGTTTGATTCATTTTTAATTTGTGATTTGAAGTTTTGAGTTCCGCCTTCAGGCGGCTGTTTTCAAATTGTTGCGGGAAGTCGCCTGAAGGCGGGACTCAAAACTTCCTGCAAATTTTCAACGATTTGTTTTGCCGCCGTGCCGTCGCCGAACGGGTTGGCGATTTTTCCGACGGAATTGATCCAGGTTTCGTCGGCGTAGTTTTTTTCTAAAAGCTCTCTTAGATTTTCGCCGACCAGTTGCGCGATGCCCGTTTCAATCGCTTCGGGACGTTCGGTGTTTTCGCGTAAAATCAAAAGCGGTTTGCCGAAACTCGGTGCTTCTTCCTGCACGCCGCCCGAATCGGAGACGATCAGCCACGCAGCTTTCATCAGCGCGGCAAAATCGGCGTAATCAAGCGGTTCGAGTAAATGAATTCTTTCCCGCTCCGCTAAGATTTTTTCGGTTACGACGCGCACATTCGGGTTCGGATGAACCGGGAAAACTACGCAGACATCTTGATTAGTAGAAACAAAATCGCGCAAAGTTTCCAGATTTTCCGTCATCGTTTCGCCGAAACTTTCGCGGCGGTGCGTCGTTAAAAGAATCCGCTTCAAGCCGTTCGTTTCGTCAATCAGCTTTTTTATTTTTGCGCTCGACTGCTTATTTTTCAATATAAAATCGAGCGCGTCAACGACCGTGTTGCCGCAAACGAAAATACCATTTTCGCCGACGTTTTCCGCCGTCAAATTTCGTTTATTGCCGATAGTGGCGCAGAAGTGAAACGTCGCCAACTGCGAAATCAAACGCCGATTGGCTTCTTCGGGAAACGGGCTTTGCAAATTATTTGAGCGCAAACCCGCTTCGACGTGCGCGACTTTTATTTTTCGATTGAACGCGGCAAACGCGCCCGCGAACGCAGTCGTCGTGTCGCCTTGAACGATAACAAGATCAGGTTTTTCCGCGTCTAAAATCACGTCGAGTTTTTCCAAAACTTTCGCCGCGACCGAGTTCGGCGTTTGATTAGCGGTCATTACCCGCAAATCGTAATCAACTTTGATCTTGAAAATTTCGAGAAACGGCGTGAGCAAATCGGTGTGCTGGCTCGAAGAAACGACGACGGCTTGAAAATTTTCGCTTTTTTGCAGTTCGAGAATCACGGGCGCGAGTTTGATCGCTTCCGGGCGCGTGCCGAAAAGCACGACGATTTTGCCCGTAGTTTTTTCAGCCGCTTTGGAAACTTTGCCGTTTCGCGTCCTCGTTTTTTGAAAGCCGTCTAACATTTGTTTTCTTGTGTCTTCGAGAATTGATAAACTCTAAGCGATGAAGATTTTTATTGCAATCGTTTTGTTTTTTTTCGCTTTTCTACAGATTTTTTCGCAGGAAACCGCTCAAAAAACTTTGCGCGGACAAGTGGTTGATAAAGATAATTTGCCGGTTGAAAACGCGACGGTCAAAATCGTTTCAAAAACCGATCAAAATTTTCCCTGTCAAACTGAATCGGAAGGCTATTTCGTGTGCGAGTCGGGTTTTGATGATGAATTTACGCTCGTCGTCGAAGCGCGAGACTTTTCCATTTTACGCCGAAACTTCGTAAATTTGCAAGATTTTCCGTCCGACGGAATTTTTACGCTCGAACTTGCCTCGCTGCGCGAGACGGTCGTCGTTACCGCCAATCGCACCGAAACGCGCCTTGGCGAAACTCCGGCGAGCATCGTTACGCTGTCCGAAACTGAAATCAAACAAACCGCCGCGCCGACGATTGACGACGCTCTGCGCCAAGTCGCCGGATTTTCTTTATTTCGGCGAACGGGCAGTCGGCAGGCGAATCAGACGGCGCAGGGCGTTTCCCTGCGCGGTGTCGGCGCGTCGGGCGCGTCGCGTTCGCTGGTTTTATTTGACGGCGTTCCGTTAAATGATCCGTTCGGCGGTTGGGTGCAGTGGAATCGCGTTGCACCGATTGCTGTTGAACGCATCGAAGTTTTGCGCGGCGGCGCGTCGAGTCTTTACGGCAGCGATTCTTTAAGCGGCGCGATTAATATCTTGTCAAAACGAGCAGATAAAAAGTTTGATTTTTCGGGCGAAATTTACGGCGGAACGCAGAATACTTTTTCCGGTTCGACGTTCTTCGGATTCAAACGAAAAGATTGGACGGCGGATTTTGTCGCGGCGCATTTTCAGACGAAAGGCTATATTTTGACCGACGAAAATCAACGCGGCGCGGCGGACAGTTTCGCCGGTTCGCGCAATTTGAGTTTGTCAGCACGAATCGCTAAATCGTTCGGAACACGCGCCGACATTTTTTTTAAGCCGTCGTATTTCGGCGAAGCGCGGACGAACGGAACGCCCGCGCAGATTAATCGGACGCATATTCGGCAATTTGTCGCGGGCGGCACGTTTGGAGTTCAGGATTCAGGATTCAGGATTCAGGATTCAAGATTCAAGATTCAGGATTTGAAGTTTGATATTCGCGCCTTTGGCGGAACGCAGGTTTACGATCAGACTTTTTCCGCCGTCAGCGCGGACAGAAATAGTGAAACTTTGAATCGCGTGCAGCGCGTGCCGGCGCAGAATATCGGGTTTTCGGCGAATGCTTCGGCGGTTGTTTTGAAAAATCAAACGGTTGTCGCCGGTTTTGAAGCGCGGGAAGTGCGCGGTGCGAGCGATGAAATCGGGATTGCTAATAATCGTCCGACTTCCCTTTTGGGCGCGGGCGGACGCGAACGAACTTACGGCGTTTTCGTGCAGGATTTTGCGCGAATCGGCTCGAAATTAGTCGTGTCGGCGAGTGCGCGTTATGATTCGTGGCGTAACTTTGCGGCGGCTTCGACGACGCGGACACTGGCGACCAATTTGACGAATGTGATTCGATTTGCCGACCGCGATGAAACGGCTTTTTCGCCGCAGGTTTCCGCGCTTTACCAAATTACGAATGAGTTTTCGGTGTTCGCGCTCGCCTCAAAAAGTTTTCGTGCGCCGACTTTGAACGAGCTTTATCGCGGCTTTCGCGTCGGCAGCGTCGTGACGAACGCCAACGAAAATCTTCGCGCCGAACGCGCCAATAATTTTGAAGCGGGTGCGAGTTTCTCGAAAAATAAATTTTATCTGCGCGGAAATTTCTTTGCAGCGACGATTGCCAATCCGGTTTCAAACGTAACTTTAACGACCACGCCGAGTTTGATTACACGGCAGCGGCAGAATGTCGGCAAGATAAAGGCTCGCGGCGCGGAAATCGAGGCGGAAACGCGGATTAAACGACTGAGAATTTCCGCCGGTTATCTGTTTTCCGATTCGCGCGTCGCCGAACTCCCTGCCAATCGCGCTCTGGAAAATCGGCGCGTACCGCAGACGGCGCGGCATCAATTTACTTTGCAGACGAATTACGCACTTAAAAGTTGGGATTTTGCCGTCCAAAGCCGCGCATCATCGGCGCAGTTTGACGATGATTTGAATACGTTCCGGCTCGAACCGTATTTTCAGGCGGACGCTTTTATATCGAAACGGTTCAGCGAAAATACACAAATTTTCACCGGCATTGAAAATATATTTAATTCGCGTTATTCAGTCGGCAGAACACCGCTCAGAACCGTCAGTTCGCCGATTAATATTCGTTTCGGTGTGCGTTGGAATTGAAAGGAAATTGTTTAGAGTTTAGAGCAGATTCGGGATTGATATATGGTTTTTGAAGGCGAAACCCGCGCGTGAGCAAGGGTGCCAAAGGCTCAAGTTGTCTGCACCCTTGCTCACGCGCGGGTTTCTGCCCATCCGCTAATCTCAAATTTGCTCTAGGTGAATAATTCTGCTGACACATTAAATTTTTCCGCCAGCAGTTTGGCGTGTTTTCTGCTGATGCCGCGCTTTCCCGCGAGAACTTCGGACGCAACGCCTTGCGAACCGAAAATACTCACGACATCCTTTTGCTTAAAATTATTTTCGGACATCAAAAATTTTAGTGTTTCGAGCGGTGCTGATGATTCAAGCGACGGCAAAGCGGTTTGCTCATAACCTTCCATTAAATTAGCCAAAAGATTGAACAGTCGTGATTCTTCGGGAGAAAAATTATCTTCGCCCTTGTCAACTAAATCGTTGAAAAGGCTTTCGATGCGAAGATATTCTTCCTTTGAATCAATAACTCCCGGCAAAGTTTCCGCCAGAAGTTTTCCATAGATTTTCGTATTAAAAGTCATTTGATTCGCTCCTTATTTACAATCATCGCACCATTTATTTTCGTCGTACTCGGCGTGTGTCAGTACAGAACGGATAAAAACGATATGCGTTCGATAAGCGACTTTGACGATGATGCGGAATTTATTTCCCCCGACATCAAAAATTACGCAGTTTTTATAGGTGTCGGCGTGATTGAAAGTCTGACGAATATCAAAAAAGTTTGTCCAATTCGCCTGTCTGACTATTTTTATCCATTCGCGCATTGCAGTTTCGGCGTTCTGATTTTGCTCCCAAAACTCCCGCAACCGCATTTCGCTGATAATTCTCATAAATCAAATCTCACAAGGAATATCTCATTTTGAGATATTATTTTCAATCGTTTTTAAATTATTTCGCCAATTAAAAAAAAAGAAGCGGCTTGCAACCGCTCCTTCTAATCTTAAAATGCTTGTTATTTTATTCCGGCGGACCGGAACAGCCCGCGCCGTGCAGGGCGGGAATTTTCGTACTGATAATCGGGTAATTTTCCGCCGTCGCGTTGATTTCGAGCCAACTCATATATTCGTCGGGAATGGACATATCGGAAAAAATCGCCTCGACCGGACATTCGGGCAGGCAAGCGTCGCAGTCAATACAGGTATCGGGGTTGATTAAAAGTTTGTCGGGAAGTTCGTGGAAGGCTTCGACCGGGCAAACCGCCGCGCAATCGGTATATTTACATTCGATGCACGGCTCGGCTACGATATACGTCATTTTTTGTTAATTCTCCTCTCGTTTCTGAAAAATCAAATAATCTGTTATCGAAAAGCATAACTTGTCAAAGCGGGTAAGACAAGTGATAAAATGCCGTAATAAATTAGTATTACGAGATTTTTACAATCGAAAAATAAAATGAAAAATATGAGAGCAGAACGCGAATTATCGCTGGATTTTTTGCGCGTGTGCGAGGCGGCGGCGATTGAGTCGGCGAAAACGATGGGTCAGGGCGACCGCAAATACTCGGATCACGTCGCCGTCGAAGCGATGCGCGAAGTGATGGACACCGTTCCGATGCGCGGGCGGATCGTCATCGGCGAAGGCGAGCGCGACGAAGCACCGATGCTGTATATCGGCGAAGAACTCGGCGGCAAGGACTATCCGCCGGAAGTGCGCGAAACTTTCCCCGAAATTGACATCGCCGTTGACCCGCTCGAAGGCACGAATCTTTGTGCGCTCGGCGCGAACAACGCGATTGCGGTTTTAGCGGCGGCGGAACGCGGCGGATTATTAAACGCGCCGGATATTTATATGGACAAAATCGTCGTCGGTCCGTCGTGTCGCGGCGCGATTGATATTGACGCGCCGGTTAAGCAAAACTTAAAGGCGATTGCGCGAAGTTTGAACCGCGACATCGAAGATTTGACGATTATGTGCTTGGATCGTTCGAGGCATAAACAGTTGATTGACGACGTTCGTTCGGCTGGTGCGCGAATCCGTTTAATCAGCGACGGCGATTTGTCGGCGGGCATTTCGGCGGCGGTCGCCGGAACGAACATTCACGCGCTGATGGGAATCGGCGGTGCGCCCGAAGGCGTTTTGACGGCGGCGGCGATGCGTTGTCTGAACGGCGAAATTCAGGCGAAACTCGTTTTCGATACGGAAAGACTGGGCGTTGATAAATCGAAAGTTCCGCCGCACGAAGAACTGATGAAACGCCTGCATTCGATGGGCATTACCGACCCGGACAAAGTTTATGACACGAACGACCTCGCACCCGGCAAACGCATTATCTTCGCCGCAACCGGCGTAACCGACGGCGCACTTTTAAGAGGCGTGAGATTTTTCGGTTCGGGCAAGCGTACGCACTCCGTCGTGATGACGACCGACACGAAAAACATCCGCTTCGTTGACACCGTTCACGTCGAAGGCGGACCTGATGCGGTAATCAGATTTTAGACATTTATCATTTATCATTGAACATTTATCAGAGGCGATTCAATAAATGTTCAATGATAAATGTTTAATGAATTTGCCTGAAGCCATCGAAAATTATATTCCGCAAAATTTCGCCGTTAAAATGCGGCGACAGGCTTTTGTCGTGTGGAGCGTTTTCGGGTTGCTGGTTTTTGCGTGGCTTTTTGCGATTGTGCTTGCGCCGGTTGCTGAAGCAAATGAATTAACAGGCGTTTCAAAACCGATTTATAAGTTTTTTAGTTTCATTTGTCATCAAATGCCGGAGCGTTCGCCGCATATTGACGAACACGCTTTCGCCGTCTGCTCGCGGTGTTTCGGCGTTTATTTCGGGTTATTTTTCGGGTTTCTGATTTACCCTTTGATTCGGCGAATTGAGGAAACCGAACCGTTTCCGCGTTTCTGGTTATTTTTGGCGATGATTCCGATGGGCGTTGACTGGTCGCTCGGATTTTTCGAGATTTGGGAGAACACGCATTTTTCCAGATTCCTGACCGGCGCGATTTTGGGAACGACTTGCGGATTGTTTATCGTTCCGGCTTTAGTCGAGCTTTTTCAGTTTTTGACGAGTAAAAGGCAAGGAAAAAAGCTGTCAAATTGACAGCTTTTTCGCATCTAAAGTTATATTTACGATACTAATCTTTGATAATTTTCTCGGTACCGAGGCGAAACGCTCGCCGCGCCCTTGATAGTTAAGTAGTATTATAGCCGTTCTTTTTGACGGCTGACAAGTTTTGCAGCAAATTTATTTTCGGCGGTGCGGAAAAGCTAAAACTATTGTAATTAACGACTTAACTTTTTATCATAAATTTTCCCGTCATTCGACAGGCGATTTTGTAACATCTTTTTAATTGACTAAGCCGTCAAAGAAGCGCAAAATTTATCTTAATTCCGAACCTTAAAAAATGAAATTCAACCAACAAAGCGCAGTCGAGAGGGCAAAAGCCGATTTAGCCGAACGCACAGGCGTTGCCGAAAACGAAATCGAAACGGTTTCCGTTGAGGAAACCGATTTTCCAGATATGTCGCTCGGCGCGGCGGTCGCCGATGAAATGTCCGCGCAGATGATTTCGACCGGCTGGAAAATAAACTTACGCGCCGGCGGCGAAGATTATGAATATCGCGCCGATAAATATCATCTGCGGCTGTACGATTTTGACGGAACAAATTACGTCATCGAATCGTGAATCAGTTCGTAGGAAATTTGAATTATGGAAGACAAAGAATTAAAGAAAAAACTGGCGAAAATTCCCGACGTGGATAAAAACGGCGACCCGATTTTCAAAATCGCCGATCTTGGGGAAGCTGATAAGAAATCAGGCAAAAAGCCGGAGGGCGATAAAAATCGCCGTTCAAAATAGTTTTGTTCTAAACAGGAGTTTAACAAATGAATCGAAATAATTTTTGGATACATTTTTGCGTCGCCGTGATCATCATCGCGTTCGCGGCGGTTTTGGGGCAGTTGAGAATGTGGCAGTCGAAGCCGTTTTTTGCGTTTAAAGACACGACCAAAACCGCGCCGAAGCCGAACGCGCCGAAACGCGCTTCTTCCGACCGCGAGCCGGAAGTGCTGGTGAAATTCCGCCCGAACGTCTCTTTGGCGGAAATCAAAAAAATCGCGGCGAAATATAACGACCGCGTGGAAGACGAAATCGAAACCGTGAAAGGTTTGGTTTCGATTGACGATATGGACGATAAAGATATGGATACGGTCGCCGAGCAGTATCGCCAATTATCGGAACTCGTCGTTTATGCCCAACCGAACTACAAAATCAATCTCGATGACCCGGAAAGTCCTTCGCTTTCCGATGCGCTTCTGCGCGACAATGCGTTGAACGCCAATCTGCCGAATGATCCGATGTTTGAAGAACAATGGGCGTTGAGCAACAGCGGGCAGAACGGCGGCAAAGCGAACGCCGACATCAAAGCGGTCGAGGCTTGGGAAAAGACCAAAGGCAGCAAAGATGTCGTCATCGCCGTTCTCGACACGGGCGTGAAATATAATCATCCCGATTTGCAGTCGAATATGTGGATTCGTCCCGACAATGTTCCGCAATATAAAGACGACGAACTTGGAACTTTCAACGATCTGCACGGATTTAACGGCACGGACAACCAAAGCGATCCGATGGACGAAAACGGACACGGAACGCATTGTTCGGGCATCATCGGCGCGGAAGGCGACAACAGCGAAGGCATCGCCGGAATCAACTGGAACGTGACGATTATGCCGCTCAAATTTATGGGACGCGGCGGTTACGGCACGACGAAAGATGCGATTGAAGCGATCAATTACGCGATTGACCGCAAACGCAACGGCGTGAATGTCCGCATCATCAGCGCGAGCTGGGGTTCGACAGCTTATTCAAAAGCTCTGGAAGACGTGATCCGAGCGGCGGGCGAAGAAGGAATTCTTTTCGTTGCGGCAGCGGGAAACAACAGTACGAACAACGATAAAAGCCCGCATTATCCGTCGAATTATGATTTGCCGAACGTCATCAGCGTCGCGGCTCTGGATCGCAACGACAATCTGGCTTCATTTTCAAACTACGGAGCGAAAACGGTTCACGTCGCCGCGCCGGGACGAGAAATTCTTTCGACCTGGCTGAACGACGATTACCGTGAAGCGTCAGGGACTTCGATGGCAACGCCGTATGTTGCCGGTGTTGCAGCTTTGATTTTATCGCAGGAGCCGAAAATGTCGGTCGAGACGCTTCGCAAGCGAATTCTCAAATCGGTTGATAAAATTGATTCTCTGAACGGAAAAATCGAAACCGGCGGACGCATCAATGCGGCGAAGGCTTTAGAAAACTAAGAGTTGTTAAAGGACACTTTTTGAAAGCGGTCAGATGACCGCTTTTTTTATTGGACAACAGTTTTTTCACTCGAAATTCATATCTTTCATTAACCCGCTAAATCGCGGCTCGGAGCGCAGATTGTCCCAGCGCGTGTCAATTTTGATGGATGCCATTTGCGCTTCGCGCTGTTTTGACGATTTTTCGAGATAGTTTAGGGCTTCGTCCGTTTCGCCGAGTCCGTTGTAAATCATCGCGTAATTATATGCCGGAACGTAGTTTTCTTTACCGATTGATTGCAATTCTTCGAGCGCGGCTTGCGCGGCTTGGCGGTCGCCGGATTTTGCCAGCGCATAGCCCGACTGCGTGAGCGGTTCGCTGCTGCCGCCGGAAGATTTGCGGGCGGCATTGAATTCGGCAATCGCTTCGGCGAAGCGTTTTTGACGAAGATAAACTCTTCCCAAAACATTGTGCGCGACCCAAAAATTCGGATCGAGTTCGAGCGTTTTATTAAGGCGGGCAATCGCTTCTTCGTCGCGTCCGGCGTAGAACAAAAATTGACCTTCGAGCGCGTTGGTAATCAGTGAAAGCGGGTCGAGTTCGCGGGCGCGTCTGCCCATTGCGACGGCTTCGTCGTGTCGTCCGGCGTTCGACAAAAGGTGCGCGTAGGCGCGCAGCGCGTCGGCATTGTTCGGGCTGAGTTCGAGGGCTTTTTTCAGGTCGGCTTCCGCCGCGCTCCAATTCCAATCATATAAAAATCCAGTCCAGCCCAGCACAATGTGGGCTTCGGCTAAGTTTGCATCGAGTTCCAGAGCCTTCTGCCCCATCGCTTTGGCTTGCGAAAAAGCCTCTTGCGGGGCGACGCTGCCGCCGGAGACCGACAGCGTTCGGTAAGCATCGGCGATACCGGCGTAAGCGAGTGCGTAGTTCGGGTCGGCATCAATCGCCTGCCGGTAAAATTCGATGCTTTTACGCAACTCCGGCTCGGTTACTTTGAAGTAGGCGTAACGCCCGCGCAGATAAAGTTCGAGAGCCTTGGCGTTTTCCGTGTAATTTTTTCGGAGTTGCTGCTGTTCGGAATTGGTCAATTTAACGCGCAGATTGCCCGCGACGGCTTGCGCGATTTCATTTTGCGCGGCGATGATGTCGGTGGAATTCTTGACGTATTGATTGCCCCAAATCTGCGAATCATCACGTCCGTCAATCAGGCGGACGTTGATGACGAGTTTATCGCCGAGTTGTTTAATATCGCCTGTTACAAGGGTTTCCACTCCGAGCTGCAAAGCGATTTGGCGCGTGTCAATTTGATTGGTCTTAAATCGAAACACGGAATTTCTCGACATCACCTTCAATCCCGAAAGCTGCGATAAATTATTGATAATACTTTCGGTGATGCCGTCCGACAGATATTCAGCGTTCGCATCGTTTCCGACATTGACGAACGGCAGCACGGCGAGCGATTTTTTACTTGACGCCGATTTATTCAGCGTCCAAAAATAATATCCCAAACCGACTGCGCCGATGAGCAGAGCGGCAAACGCGAGCGCGGCGAATGATTTACGCCGGTTAAATCTTCCGGTCGGATTATTGGTTTCCGCCGTTCGCTGATTGGCTTCGCCGGTCGTCGCCTGTAAAACGGCGGTGGCGTTTCTGTCGCCTGACGAATTGGATTTTTCCAGTCGCTCGTCGAACGCCAGATTTTCCCGCAGACTTTTCAAATCGGTGAGAACGTCGCGCATCGTTTGATAACGCTCGTCTTTTTTTTTGTGAAGCGTTTTGGCAACGATGCGCTGCAATTCGTCCGGCACGTTTGACGAGTAACGGATGAGCGGCGGCGGCTCGCTGTTGATTAAATTCGCAAAAGTTTCCGACATCGAATCGCCCGCAAACGGCGTTCTGCCCGCGATCATTTCATAGATCACGACACCGAAACTGAAAACGTCGGTTCGCGCATCAATCTTTTCGCCCTTCGCCTGTTCGGGCGACATATAATTGACCGTTCCCAAAATTACGCCTTTCGCCGTCCGGTTTTGTTTAATGGTTGATTCGTCAAACCCGACGGCTTTTTGTTCGACTAATTTTGCCAAGCCGAAATCCAAAATTTTCACATAACCGTCGGGGCGAATCATTATATTTTCGGGTTTGATGTCGCGGTGAACGATGTGCGCCGTGTGCGCGGCGGTCAGAGCGTTGGCGATTTGAATGACGATTTCTAAAACTTCCGCGAGCGGTAAGTCAGAACCGCCTGCGTGAGCGGGCGGGCTGCCGTCGCAGCAAACCCGCCCGCTCACGCAGGCGGTTCTGACTATTTTTTCGCGCAAAGTTTCGCCTTCGATAAACTCGCTGACGATGTAGTTCGCGCCGTCCGCGTCGCCGATTTCGTAAATAACGATGATGTTCGGGTGATTCAGCGCGGACGCGGCTTTGGCTTCGGCGACGAATCGGTCGAGATTCGCTTCGTGTCTGGAAAATTGTTCGTTGAGAATTTTGACGGCAACTTGCCGGTCTAGTTTGTTATCTTTCGCCAAATAAACTTCGCCCATTCCGCCCGCGCCGATTTGTCTGACGATTTCGTAATGCCCGAATTTAATGCCTTTTTCGAGAATTTTATGCCGCTGAACCGCGTCGGCGACTTCAGTAACGGCGGGCGATTCCATAAAACTTCCGGCATCATCGAACGAAGCCAGCAGAGATTCGACTTCGCGGCGCGTTTCGGCATCGTCAGCGCAAACGTCGTCGAGAAACCGGCGACGCTCGGCAGGTTTCCGCCGCAGAGCCTCCGCAAAAATCTCTTTTGCCTTTTGCCAATTCTCGTCTGCCATTTTTTTAGGTTTCAGGTTCAAGGTTCAAGACCAGAAACCAGAAACCAGAAACCAGAAACCAGAAACCAGAAACCTCTCACCTCGTCAATTCGCGGTGCAGCCACGCTTTCGCCATACTCCAATCGGTGGCGACGGTGGTGCGCGAAATTTTCAGCGCGGCGGCGGTTTCTTCCAAACTCAAACCGCTGAAATAGCGGAGTTCGACGATTTTCGCCTGCTGTGCGTCCTTTTCCGCGAGCCGGTTTAACGCTTCGTCCAATGCCATCAAATCAATCGAATTTTCCTTTCCGCCAGCCATTACATCTTCGTTCAAAGATAATTTTACCGCCTCGCCGCCGCGTTTTTCGCGGTGTTTGGCGCGGGCGTAATCAACCAGAATCCGCCGCATCAGGCTGGCGGCGATGGCAAAAAAATGCGTCCGGCTTTCGAGGTTGGCGGCGCGCTGGTCAATCAATTTCAAATAAGTTTCGTGAATCAAAGCCGTCGCCTGCAAAGTGTGGTCGGAGCGTTCGCGGCGCAGAAAGCGGGCGGCTTGACTGTGCAGTTCGTCATAAACGAGCGGCATCAATTCTTCCAGAGCCGCACGATTTCCGCCGCCCCATTCGCGCAGCATTTGAGTTATTTGATGATTTTGACCGATAAACACCTCGCTTAATTAATTTTTGCAGTCTGCCTTTGAAATTATATCCGCAAATTTTCGGGTCAAACAATTTTTTTTACCGCAAAACGAAAAAAAAGTTGAACGGTTTTCCCGCCGATGACGCGCTATTAGATGAAGACAAAATTTTTCCGCTGTTCAGAGTTTCGCATTGATGCGTGAAAAACGCGGCAATCAAACGACTTTACGGATCAGCGGACACAATTTTTGTTCGGACATTTATATAAAAAAATGAAATTTTCTTCAAGGAGTTAAACAAAATGAAAAATAAATTCTTAAAAACAATCGGCACGGCGTTTCTCGCAATTTTGACGGTAACGGTTTTCGCGTCAATGCAAGCGGCGGCGCAGGAAAACGCGGAAAAACAAGACTTCGGGCAGATACAGCCGGATTACGTTTTTCGCGGCTATGCCAGAGATTTGGAAGGTTCTTGGACAGTCGCGGTGACGGTTCGGAATTGTCAGACGGGCGCGGCGGTCGGCGCGTTTTCGGCGATGAATACGTTTATGCGCGGCGGCACGATGCAGGAATTCAGCACCGGCGCGGCTCCTTTGCCGCGCGGTCCGGGACACGGCGTTTGGGATCACGAAGCGGGACGCAATTTTACTTACGCTTTTCAATTCTTCCGCTTCAACGCCGACGGCACGGTCGCGGGAACGACCAAAGCCCGCCGCGCCGTTACTTTGAATCAATACGGCAACGGCTATTCGGCAACAGCGGACATTGAAGTCTATAATCCCGCCGGAGTGCTGGTGGCGACGGCTTGCGCGACGGAAACGGCGACGAGGTTTGAATAGAAATTCAAGGTTTCTGGTTTCTGGTTTCTGGTTTTTAGTCTTGAACCTGAAACCTGAAACCAGAAACCAGAAACCGGCAAAGAAGGAGCATTTATGAAAAAACTTACTTTTATTTTCGTTTTGGTTTTGCTGATTTCAGGATCGGCGGCGGCGCAGGGCAATGCGTTTAATTTTCAGGGACGGCTTAACGACGGCACGACTCCGGCGAACGGGAGTTACGATTTGAATTTTCGTCTTTATGATGCGATTACGGGCGGCAATCCAATCAATTCGCTGGTGGCGCGTCCGAATACGACTTTGATTAACGGCGTGTTCAGCGTCGCGCTCGATTTCGGGGCGACGGCTTTTAATAATCCGGCGAGCATTTTTATCGAAATCGGGATTCGTCCGAACGGTTCGACGAATGCTTACACGATTCTCGGACCGCGCCAGCAATTAACCGTCGTGCCGTTTGCCGTCAGAGCGATGAATTCGACTTTTTCAGACCTCGCCACCAATGCGGCGAACGCGGCAAACGCTCAAAACTCTCTCAACTCGCAAAATGCGGTGTTGGCGACGAATGCGACGAATGCCGCCAACGCCGCCAACAGCGACAAACTCAACAACCTGAATTCGACGGATTTTATCCGAAATTCGACGACCGCCCAGCCGACTTCAAACTTTAACATTTCGGGCAGCGGCGTGGTCGGCGGCAATCTCAACGTCGCGGGCAATGTTCAGCAAAACCGAGACAAAGGCGGCACAGTTAAAGCAATGATTTACGTCTTTCAATCCGGCTCAATACTAAGGTGTTACAACGGGATAACCGGTGCGTCAACCGGAAATTGCGGATTTTCGATTAACAAATACGGCGCAGGACGCTATGAAATTAACTTTGGATTTCAAGTGAGTGATCGCTTTGTGGCTGTTACCGCTACACAAAGCACACTTAATCGCGGTGCCAATTTCTTTTTTTCCAGTTCTAATACCGTTAATGTTTTCACTTTTTATTCGGATGAATTTGAAGATAAAGATGATAACGATTTTATGATTATCATTTTTTGATGAAGCGAATTGCTCAAAGAGCAGAGATGAATTTGACTGGAGAAATCAACAATGAAAACTCAAAAAATAGAATCTACAAAAATATTGTTGTCTGCGATTTGCCTGATAACGGCGGTTTTCCTATTCGCATCCGGTGTTTCGGCTGAAATCTTAAAACCAAGCGAAATAATTTACAGCCGCGCTTCGACTTCGGCGAACGGAAGCTGCGATTCGGGCGCGGTTTGGGTCGTCGGGCAGGACGGCGCAAACGACCGTTTTATCACGCAGGGCTTTCACCCGCGCATCTCGCCTGACGGCAGGTTTCTTCTGTTCAAGCGATTCGACAGCGGTTCGCTCTGTTCGCCGTTCAGCATCGCGCCGCGCTGGTGGATTCGTGAACTGGCGACCAACCGGGAAACGCAGATTTCGCAAAACACCCGCGAATCCACAGGACACTTTTTCGCGCCCGAAACCAATCGCGCCGACCGCCAAATCATCAATTCCGACGGTGCTTCGCTCTGCACGATGAACAAGGACGGCACGAATCGAATCTGCATCGGCATTCCCGATTTAGACCCGATTCGCGGCGGCGGACATCCGAGTTTGCGCGGCGGCGATAATTTTATAGTGATGCAGAACAACGCCGGAAACTTCCCGGTCAGCGGACTTTACACTCTGAGCTTCGACAATTTTTCAGCCCGCGAAAAAATCCCGAACACGAATAACGGCGATCTAAATCCGGCGTGGTCGAACGACGGGCAAACCATCGCTTACGCATTTCAGCCGACATCACGCGCCGAACCTTATTTTTTTACCAACCTGTTTAAAATTCAGCCGGACGGCGCGAATAAAACGCAGTTGACGTTTCTTAATAATCTGCCGACCGGCGAAGGTTTCAGTTACAGTTTGGTCTGGACGCTCGACAATGAAACGATTCTGAACGCCGCCAAATTGAACGGCATCGCCGGAATTTACAAAATCGCGGCGGACGGCAGCGGCAATATTTTAGGGCGCATTCCGATCACGGCGGGAGCCAATCCCGAATGGGTCGGCGGCATCGTTCCGGCGTATTCCGAACAGCAAACCGCTTCGTTCGGCGGCGGTTTGACGAGCGCGGCTAATTTTTCGCTCGTCGGCACGTTCGGACAGGGCTTTGCGGGACAAACTTCAATCGGCGGCGTTTTTAATTTACAAATCGGTTTCTGGAATAACCTGCTCGCCGCCGCGCCGACCGCCAACGGCATTTTATCGTTCGGCAACACGGCGTTCACCATCAATGAAAACGGCGCGACGGCGACGATCACCGTTTCCCGCGCGGGCGGCAGCGACGGCGCGGTTGCCGTAAATTACGCAACGGCAAACGGCACGGCGACGGCGGGCGGCGATTACACCGCCGCGAACGGCACATTAAATTGGAACGACGGCGAGAGCGGCAGCAAAACTTTCACCGTTTCGATTCTCGACGACTCACTTGTCGAAAACAGCGAAACCGTCAACCTGACTTTATCGAACGCGACCGGCGGCGCGACGCTCGGTTCGCCGAACGCGGCGACGCTGACGATTGTTGATAATGACGTTTCCTGCGCTTATTCGATTTCACCGACGACGCAAAATGTGTCGGGCGCGGGCAGCAGCAACAGCGCGACCGTAACGACCGCGAACGGCTGCGCGTGGACGGCGGCGAGTAATAATTCGTGGCTGACGATCACCAACGGCGCAAACGGCAGCGGCAATGGAACGGTTGTTTATTCGGCAGCCTCCAACAATACCGCCGCGCCGCGCAGCGGAACTTTGACGATTGCCGGACAAACTTTGACGGTCAATCAGCCTGTCGGTGCGACCGGCGGCACGACGATCAATGTTTCGATTCCGACGAATTTGACCGCCGCGCAAAACACGACTTTGACCGCGCCGGTCAGTCTTTCCGACACGACGGGCAGCGGCGTTACGTCATTCGATTTTCGTCTGACTTACGATCCGGCAATTTTAACGCCGACGGCAACGCCGGTGGAAGCGATTGGAACTTTAGCGGGCGCATTTGAAATCAACGTCAACACGCCGACCGCCGGAACGCTGATCGTTTCCGGTTTCGGAACTGCGCCGCTGACGGGCGCGGGCGTTTTGCTCAATTTCAAATTCAACGCCGCCGGTGCATTGTCGGCTTGCACGGCTCTGAATTTGACGAATTTCAACTTCAACGAAGGCAATCCGTCGCCCGTCATCACCAACGGTCAGGCGTGTCTCGCAGGCGGCACGGTAAGCGGCTCGATTCTCTACGGCAATTCGATGACGACGACGCAAACCTTCGTTCCGGGCGTGATTTTAACGTCGGTCGGCGCGACGAATACAACGGCGGCTTCGGGCGCAAACGGCAATTACCTTTTGAGCGGTTTCGGCGCGGGCGCATACACCGTTACGCCGTCGAAAACCGGCGACGCAAACGGCGCGATTACGTCATTCGACGCTTCGCAAATCTCGAAACATTTAGTGCAGAGCATCACGCTGACACCTCCGCAACTCGCGGCGGCGGATGTTTCCGGCAACGGTTCGGTAACTTCTTTCGACGCTTCCCTGATCGCGCAAACGGTTCTCGGAATCCCGAACGCGGGCAACGCCGGAACGTGGCGATTTACGCCGGTCAATCGAACTTATTCGAGCATCGCCGCCAATCAAACCGCGCAAAATTACACCGCCGTCTTGATGGGCGAAGTCTCCGGCAACTGGTCAACGGCGTTGCCGCGAGCGAACGATTTCAACATTCCCGAAAATGTATTTGAACAATCGTTTGCGGATAGAATTCCGGTGAGTTTGCCGGTGAGAAACGTCGGCGTAAATTCCGAATTTACCGTTCCCGTCATTATCGGCGACGCGACGGGACGCGAAATCAGTTCGTTCGATTTTGAGATTCTCTATGATCCGACCGTCATCGAACCGCTGGCGCAAGCCGTCGTCAATACTGAAACTTTGAGCGGCGAATTCGCCGTCGGCGCGAACGTCATCGCTCCCGGCAAACTGCGCGTGTCGGGTTACGGCGCGGGCAATCTGCAAAATTCGGGAACGCTGATTAATCTGAAATTCCGCGCCGTCGGACAGGCGGGCGCGAGTTCGGCTTTAACGTGGAATAATTTTCTGTTCAACGAAGGTGTTCCGAACGTCGTTCGCACCGACGGGCGCATTTCGATTAACAATCTGACCGCCCGCACCGCGTTCGACTTCGACGGCGACGGACGCGCCGATGTTTCCGTGTTCCGCCCTGAAAATGGAACGTGGTATTTGAATAATTCGGCAAGCGGTTTCAGCGCATTGCGATTCGGTTTCGCTTCCGACAAATTAGTTCCCGCCGATTACGACGGCGACGGCAAAACCGACATCGCGGTTTATCGCGGCGGCACTTGGTATTTGCAGCGCAGTCAAGCCGGATTTCTCGGCACGGTATTCGGCGAAGCATCTGACATTCCCGTTCCCGCCGATTATGACGGCGACGGCAGAGCGGAAATCGCGGTGTTCCGACCGTCGAACGGCTACTGGTATTTCTTGAATTTAGTTAATAATCAGTTCACTTTCATTCAATTCGGACAGAACGGCGATCAGCCGACGGCGGGCGATTTCGACGGCGACGGCAAATCCGATGTCGCGGTTTTCCGCCCGTCGAACGGCACTTGGTATCTGTCGCAAAACGTGGCGACCAATTACGGCGCAGTTCAATTCGGCGATATAAACGACAAACCCGTCGCGGCGGATTACGACGGCGACGGCACAACCGACGTGGCGGTTTTTCGCCCGTCAAACGGCAACTGGTATCTGCTGAGAAGCACCGCCGGATTTGCAGGAATCTTATTCGGATTCGGCACGGATTTGCCCGTTCCGGCAGATTATGACGGCGACGGCAAAGACGACATCGCCGTATTTCGTTCGGGAACGTGGTATCTGCAACGCTCCAGCGGCGGATTTACGGGCGTATCGTTCGGGGCGGCAAGCGATAAACCGATTCCCAACGCATTTATGCCGTGATGATTAAATCGCGGCGCGGTGCTATAATTCGCTCGACAACCATCCCTTAATTTAAGAGGTCAACAAAAAATGGGTGCGGGCGCAAATCAAAAATCGAAGGAGTCGAAAACTCGAATTTTTTCGACTCCTTTCGTCTTGTTTGCGCTCGTTTTATTTTTTTCCGTATTTGCCGAAGCCGAGCGTCTGCCGGTTAAAACCTACACGGTCGCCGACGGTTTGCTGCTTGATAATGTGGTCAAAATCAAACAGGATTCACGGGGTTTTATGTGGTTCTGCACTTGGGAAGGCGTTTCGCGGTTTGACGGCGCGGGAATGTTGAATTTCACGACTGCCGACGGTTTGCCCGCGCATTTCGTCGAAGATTTTCTCGAAACGCGCGACGGGACAATTTATCTGGCGACCGTCAAAGGTTTGGCGCGGCTCAATCCGCACGGGCTTCGCGGTTCGACGGAAAATCCGCT
>CAXTKJ010000002.1:167258-179996 GCA_964244835.1 uncultured Pyrinomonadaceae bacterium | reverse complement strand
TTCGCACTTCGATTTTCGCCTGTGATTTTTTCGTCGCAATCGCTTCGATCAACGCCTCCGCGCCGGTCATCGTCGTAACGGTCGGGACGTTGAATTGCAGAGCGGATTTGCGAATCGCCTGTTCGTCGTAGTGCGAAGTTTTGCCGAGCGGCGTGTTGATAATCAGGCTGATTTCGCTTTGTTTGATGTAGTCGGCGAATCAATCTTTTGGCGGAAACCAACCAACGCTGACCCAAAGTTTTCGCATTTTAACTGAACGAGCATTATTTAACTTTAGAGCAATAATCGTTACCCGTCCGCAAGCCGTTTTACCGATTATTTCAGTTTTATCTTCGCTAAACTCAAAATGGTCACTCCAAACTTGTTTTCGCGGATTGAAAAGACGAGTTTTGCGCTTCGTTTGCAGATCAACGGCGTGAGTTTTGGCGTGTTTGAAACTGTTGCAGACGCGACACGCGAGCCACAGATTTTCCTCGTCGTTTGTGCCGCCTTCCGCTGTCGGCGTAATATGCTCCATTTCAAAAGCAATCGGAATCAGATGTTGCGGAGATTGACAATAACCGCAGTAGTCTTTCGCCGCAAGTCGAATTTTCTCGCGGAGTTTTTCTGAGATTCGGCTCATTTTAAGTCGTCAGGTGAAGAAATCAAACCGCGCCGGAATGCTTCAGCGATTCCGTATGCTTTGCGGAGCGTCGAAATTTGGCAAACTTCGGTGTAAACTTCAAGTTCCATTTCTTCCGCATCAGTAATCTTGCCTTCGTCCAAACGCTCTAGCAAAAGGCTCATCCCGTCAGCGTATTCGCCCGGTATTTTCAGTTTTGCCAATGCCAAAACCGCTTCGTCAGTCCAACCTGCAACCGTTTCCTCATAATCTGCCGTTTCCGCCGAAAAATCATCTTGCAGCCGGTCGGTAATAACTTCTTCGACGCGCCGATGCTTTTTCTCAGCCAACTTGCTGAAGTTTCGATAGACATTTTCGGGTAAATTTAGTGTAACTTCCATAATTTACAATTTTAACACAAAAGTATTAAGCAAAATTATTCAGATTTTATCGCCCTAATAAATCTAAATTTCCAATTAATGTAGTTTTCGATAATATCGAATCCTAACGATTCTATATTTCTTACCAACTCGTCAATACCTTTCGATTGAGATTCGACTTCGTAAATTAAAAGCTGCCCGTCTAATTTCAAAGTCCTTTTTGCTTCAATTAAATAGTCAGCATAATTCTTTCCCATTAGTGAAAGATTAAAAACAGCAACATCCAATTCTTCATTTAAAAGCGGAACTTTTGAAATATCGCACTCGATAACCAAATCATTTATAGCTATGTAATCAAAATTATGAATCGTATGTTTTTCTGAAACTTCTTTAGCAATAATGGCTTCACCGCAACCAAAGTCGCCAACTACAAGATTCGAGCGTTTTTCCAGCCATTTAATTGTTTCCTCGTATGGAACAATTTCCCAAGTTTTTCTCGCGTTCTGATAAAGCGTGTGATATTGCATCCATTCTTCCGGGCTATTTTGTAATCTCCGGTAAGTTGTCGAACTGTAACTGGTGTTCCAACGCGCATTCATTCTGCTAAAATCGCCATATTGACCAATTCGACGCTTTACCTCGGATTCGTCAACATCAGGCAAAGGCACAAAAATCTTTGGACGAACTATTGTTTTTTGCTCGCCGTCTTTTAATCTATCGAGCCATTTTCTTAAATCACGAAACGCTTGCGCTTCCGTGCGTAATTGTCCTTCGGGCATAACGCCGTCAACAGCGGCATCGGCGATAGTTTGTTTATTTTGAAGCCGCGCTAAACGTCCTTCATCCCAACTCCAGTAATCTTCGCCGTCCGTTCCAAAAGTTATCGGAAAAATAATTGTGAGCGTGTCGTGAATTTGTCCCTGCCGATTTATTCTGCCTTCAAGCTGTTCTAATTCCGCGCTTGTCCACGGCGGAATATTCAAAATCAAACGGTCGCAAACTCTCTGAAAACCATCAACTCCAACCGCCATCGCACTGCTGGCAATCAAAACATCAGTCGAACCGTTGATAAAACTTTCACGACCGCTTTTGTTTCCGCCGATATGAAAACCGACAGACCATCCGGCGGCTTCAATCGCCTCTTTCAGTTGCTCAACGATTCCTTCGACGTAATGAGTGTAGATAATCGTTTTCGGTCGAATTTGTTCAATAATTGTCGGCATTCTCGCGTTTGTCAGGATTTGCTCCATTTTCAAAACAGATGTTCCTTCTTCGCGGATTTCATCAACTAAATGCGTGCAGTCAATCGGAATTTTGACGCGATTTATTGTGATTTTGGGTTTAACTCTCGAGCGAATACCAAGCGTTACAAACGCTTGGTGCAATTTCATACAGTTGTTTATAGTGGCGCGTTCACTCAAATCCGCCCGTTCGATTCCCGTTACTAACTCGACTAAACTTTTCCCCTCTTTGAGATTATTGATAATCGGCGTTGCGCTCATTCCGAGAACGTGGAGATCAGGATTTACCTCATTTGCATTGGTAATTAAAGCCAAAACCATCTGTCTTCTTTTCGACGGGTCTTCAGTTCTTTGTTTGCAGCGGTGAATTTCGTCAACGATTATTAAATCTATTTTGTAACGGTCGAGAAGTTGTTTGATATTGATTGCCGATGTCGGCTGCTGGAACATTTCGTGGTTCAAAATTATGAAATGATGTCCGTCTTCGACATCAAGCCAGTAAGGATTAAAATTTTTGGTCGTAACTTTGCTGTCAGGAAAAACATTCTTAATTTCGCTGTGCCAATTATTTATTGTGTCGAGCGGACAGATAATTATAGTTAAATTGGCGTTGATAATGCGGCTGCTCAAAATCCCGCCAATTGTTTTCCCCGTTCCTGTCAGCGACAAATTGAGCATTCGTTTTTGATTTTTCAAACGAACCGCCGCTACTTTCTGCATCAAATTCGGCGGCGTAATTTTGCCGTCAATTCTAAATGCCCAACCATTCGGAATCTGCATATCACGGGCTTGGATATATTCGTCAAGAAACTGATCTCTGACTTGACGACCGTATCCGTCATCGGCAAAGAATTCCATTCCTTCAACCGCAGATTCATCTTCAAAAACTTCCGCCCAAATACGGTTGCGTCTTGAAGCGACAAAGAAATCAACGGCTTCTTGGTCTGACGATGCAACGATATTGCTGCTCAAAAATTCAAGACTTTTTTGAATTCTAACTTTTGGCAAATCAACAGTTTCCTCAGTTTCTTCGGTGAAATCAAATTCATTCTGAGAATTTTGAAGATTTCTAATAGCTGATTCTGTTTCGTTAATTTTTAACTCTGAATTTGCATCGAGACTTTCGGCTGTTATTGACAAAAGTTCATTTTTTTCATCTTGTTTTCCTTGTATTACTTCGCGTAATTTCTGCCCTGTGAGTTTGCCTTTAATAATATCTTTTACGATTTTTAGACTTTCTATATTGTTTGTTCCTAAAATCCCAGACTGTTCAAATATCTTATATCTTTCTGATTGCGTAAGATTTGGAATATACTCCTCAAGGCTTGCAATAAACTGACGAATCGCTTCTGTCGTCCAACGCTTACTACAACGAGGACATCCACTATTTCCAAATTTCCAATAGCCTCTGGTAATATCCGCTATTCGAGAATTCCATTCATAATTGTCTGTAACACATCTAAACCACGCTTCCTTTCGCGTGCCAATCGTCAATTCATTAGGAAATAAATCAAGTTCCCCGTTCTTTTCAAAATTCCAATATTTTTCAATAAACTCTGGATAGTTTTTTAATAAAGAACCTTTTTCAGTTACAACTTTTCCACTACATCCCGGACAACCGCTGTTTCCTCTTTTCCACGATCCTCTTCCAATTGCAGTTACACTTGCTTGCCATCTGTGATTATCAATAGGACATTTGAACCACGCCTTTCTCGATGAACCAATTGTAATTTTTGACGGAAATATTTTTAATTCATCATTCTGTTCATGATCCCAATACTTTTCAACTTCATCCGGGAATTCGTCCGACAGTTTTCCTGCTTCTCCCCAAATTCCTTTTTTTCTCAAATGCGTTCCGTTACAAACCCTGCAACCTGCATTTCCTTTCGACCATTGTTGATTAACTGTTGAACCAATACCTGCTTGCCATTCATTTGCGTCTCTTGGACATTTAAACCACGCTTTTTTATTACTTGCCAATGTAACTTTCTCAGGGTTCAATCCTATTGATTCATTTTTCTCAAAATTCCAATAGTCAATTACAAATTCAAGATAGATTTCCGCCAACATTGGTTGCTTTTCAGATTTTTTAGTTCGACCTGCACAAGCAGGACAACCGCTTGTTCCAACTCTTTCCCAACTATAAAAAGCTATTTCTCTAACTTTTTTCTTCCAAGAATGTCCATCTTTCGGACACTTGAGCCAAATTTGTTGTAGAGTGTTGCTAGCCAAAACTTCTTCCGGTTTTAAAACGCCGTTTTTTTCATAATCCCAAAGTTCAGCAACTCGCTCTGGAAATTTATAAGCCAAACTATTTTCCAAAAATTCTTGTTTCTTTCTTTCTTCCTCCTCTTTTTCAGCTAGAATTTTAGCCTCTTCTTCTCCCTTCAGATATTCTTCCAAATCTGGATTTGCCGCTAAAATCTGTCTAACTCTTTCTCTGGTAAGTCTGTATAATTTACCAATAGCTTCTAATGTAAGACCTTGTTTTCGGTGTTCTAAAATTTCATTGCTCTTTACCTGCGCCTGCTGTTCGGCTTCAATTTTGTTCGGTATTGAGAATAATTCTGTGAGTTCCAAAATATTAAAATTGTATTTTGAATTTCGTTTGTTTCTTTCAAGCGTATTTTTTCCGTCAGATGTAATTTGCAATTTGCTTTCAACAATTTCAAGAAAACCTTTTTGCTCAAGATTTGGTATTATCCGTTTTGCACTGCGAATATACTTTAACTGTCGAGGTGATTCGTAATTAAGAAACTGCAAAAACATAGTTTCTTTTTTGGTAAGTTTGTTGGTTTTTATTCCAATTGCATTAAGAATCGCTTGTATTTCTGATTTTAATGACTCATCCAATTCATTTATCGGGTCGTTTATAATTGACAGTCCCGCGTCGGTAATTTTTATTTGATTCTCATCAAACTCCAGAAAACCATTTTCTTCCAAGGTCAAAATAAATATATTTTCAAAATATTCAGAGGTTACTTCTAATGGATTTTGGGCAATATAATTTAGAAAGATATTTTGCTTTTTACCGAGTTTCTTAATCTTGATAGATTGAACGGACTTTTCGCTTTGCAAAGAAGCTAGAAGTCCTTCAACGGAACTAATTGATAAATCCGCTTTATCTAAAAATTCCGCTTCGACAATTCGATTACCGAGTGCCGTCAAAACCACAACTTCATTATGAACTTCAATCAGACCGCGCTGAATCAAACTTTTACAAGATTGATTTAATAGCTGATGGTAGTCCGATAAAACGAGTTCATTCCAATACACATATAGAAGAATTTGTTTTTGATTTCTTCCGAGTTTTTTAATTTCTTCGTGAGCCATAAATTTTTGAGTTTAATTAATGGACGACGTTTAAGTTCTAACTTTGTTTGTAATTAGCCGTTTATTACCAATGTTTTACTTTTATCGTGAACCTCCTGCAAACTTCGCACTTCGATTTTCGCCTGTGATTTTTTCGTCGCAATCGCTTCGATCAACGCTTCCGCGCCGGTCATCGTCGTAACGGTCGGGACGTTGAATTGGAGAGCGGATTTGCGAATCGCCTGTTCATCGTAGTGTGAAGTTTTGCCAAGCGGCGTGTTGATAATCAGGGCGATTTCGTTTTGCTTGATGTAGTCAGCGATGTTCGGGCGACCTTCGTTGACTTTGAAAACGGTTTCGCATTCTAAGCCGACTTCCTGCAAACGCTTGGTCGTGCCGTAAGTCGCCACCAAATCGAAGCCGAGTTTATTTAATCGGCGGGCTAAAATAACGGCTTGACCTTTGTCGGAATCGTTGACGGAAATGAAGGCTTTGCCTTGCATCGGCAGAGTCAAAAACGCGCCTTCCATCGCTTTGCCGTAGGCTTCGCCGAACGTATCGCCCACGCCCATCACTTCGCCCGTCGAGTGCATTTCGGGTCCGAGAACCGGGTCAACGCCAGCGAATTTCTTGAACGGGAAGACAGGCGATTTGACGAATATTTTCGGAACGGGCAAGACTTCGGGCAAATTGAAATCAATAAGTTTTTTATCGCCAGCCATTATCAGCGACGCGATTTTGGCGAGCGGAACGCCCGTCGCTTTGGCGACGAACGGCACTGTTCTTGAAGCGCGCGGATTGACTTCGATGACGTAAACTCGGTCGTCTTTGATAGCTAATTGCAGATTCATCAAACCGATGACTTTTAAGGCTTTCGCTAAATTTATCGTGTAATGTTTGATCGTTTCGAGGTGTTCGGCGGCGATTTTTTGCGCGGGCAGAACGCTGCTTGAGTCGCCCGAATGGATTCCGGCTTCTTCGATGTGTTCCTGAATTCCGCAGATGACGACGGCGGTTTCATCGGCGAGCGCGTCAACATCTATTTCAACGGCGCGTTCTAAAAACTTATCAATCAAAATCGGTTTTTCGGGCGAAGCGTCAACCGCCGAACGCATATATTCGTCCAAAGTTTGCTCGTCATAAACAATCGCCATCGCTCTGCCGCCCAACACGAACGACGGGCGCACAATGACCGGATAACCGAGTTCAGCGGCGATAATTTTCGCTTCTTCGCCGGAAATCGCCGTGCCGTTTTCGGGCTGCGGGATTTTTAATTCCTGAAGTAACGCGGAGAATCTTTTGCGATCTTCTGCTAAACCGATTGAATCGGACGACGTGCCGATAATCGGAACGCCGGCGTTATGTAATCTGTCAGCTAAATTGAGCGGCGTTTGCCCGCCGAATTGGACGATCACGCCTTCGGGCTGTTCGACTTCGACGATGTTCATCACGTCTTCAAACGTCAGCGGCTCGAAATATAGTCTGTCCGAAGTATCGTAATCGGTCGAAACGGTTTCGGGGTTGCAGTTGACCATTATCGTTTCAAAATCGGCATCGCGCAGGGCAAACGAAGCGTGGCAGCAGCAATAATCGAATTCGATTCCCTGCCCGATGCGATTCGGTCCCGAACCTAAAATCATAATCTTTCGGCGATTCGTCGGCTCGGCTTCGCATTCTTCTTCGTAGGTCGAATATAAGTAAGGCGTGTGCGATTCAAACTCCGCGCCGCAGGTGTCAACTCTTTTATAAACCGGCGTGATATTTAAATTTTTGCGCCGCTCGCGGACTTCGTTTTCGGTTGATTTTGTGAGATGAGCGATGCGCCGATCTGACAGAGCGAACTCTTTCGCGTAACGCAGAACTTCGCTCGGTACATCATTGAGTGAGCGCGTTTCGATGCGTTTTTGCAAAAGCATCACTTCCTGTAACTGTTCCAAAAACCACGGATCAATTTTCGTCAAACGATGAATTTCTTCAATCGAATAACCGTTTTGCAAGGCGTAAGTCAGGTAAGAAAATCGTTGCGAATTCGGACGCGCTAATTTCCTTTGCAAAACGTGGTCGGGAACGCCTTCGAGCCGCAACGGTTTGACGGCTTCGAGTGAACGCAAGCCTTTGAAAAGCGACTCTTTGAAAGTTCTGCCAATCGCCATCACTTCGCCGACCGATTTCATCTGCGTTCCTAAAACGTCTTCCGCGCCGGGAAATTTTTCAAACGCCCATTTCGGAATTTTCGTGACGACGTAATCAATCGTCGGTTCAAAACTCGCGGGAGTTTTCTTGGTAATGTCATTAGGAATTTCGTCGAGCGTGTAGCCGACGGCGAGTTTGGCGGCGATTTTCGCAATCGGAAATCCGGTCGCTTTACTTGCCAAAGCCGACGAACGCGAAACACGCGGATTCATCTCAATTATGCGAACATCGCCGTTTTCAGGATTGACCGCAAACTGGATATTCGAGCCGCCCGTTTCTACGCCGACCTTGCGAATACAGGCGATGGACATATCGCGCAGCCGCTGATATTCGACATCGGTCAGAGTCTGCGCGGGCGCAACCGTGATCGAATCGCCCGTGTGAACGCCCATCGGATCGAAGTTTTCGATGGAGCAAATAATCACGACGTTATCGTTCAAATCGCGCATCACTTCGAGTTCGTATTCCTTCCAGCCCAAAATTGATTCTTCAATCAAAACCTGCGAAATCGGCGATGCGGCGAGTCCGCCTTTGACGATTCCTTCAAATTCTTCCGGGTTAAAAGCCACGCCGCCGCCCGTGCCGCCGAGTGTAAACGCCGGACGAATAATCGCCGGATAGCCGGTCGTCTCAACCATTTTCTGCGCTTCTTCCCAAGTGTGCGCGAATCCGCCGCGTGCCGAAGGAATCCCGATTTCGTCCATCGCTTTTTTGAAAAGTTCGCGGTCTTCGCCGACTTTAATCGAATTGACGTTCGCGCCGATCAGCTTCACGCCGAATTTATCTAAAATACCTTTCTCGTATAAATCAACCGACAAATTTAAAGCCGTCTGCCCGCCGACCGTCGGCAGCAGCGCGTCCGGCTTTTCCTTTTCGATAATCGCCGTTACCGTTTCAAGTGTCAGCGGTTCGACGTAAGTTTTGTCGGCGATTTCCGGGTCGGTCATAATCGTCGCCGGATTGGAATTGACGAGAATGACCTCGAAACCTTCGTCTTTGAGAGCGCGGCAAGCCTGCGTTCCCGAATAATCGAATTCGCAAGCCTGACCGATGACGATTGGACCCGAACCGATGATTAAAATCTTTTTTATATCTGTACGTTTTGGCATTTTTTGAAGTGATTTGTCTTCAAAAATTATAAATGATTATGATTTGTTGTAAAATTTGCGGGAAACGAATTATTTTCAAATGACTGAAAGCAAATGGTGTCGGGATGTTTTATTTTTCGTGGCGAGCCGTTAAAAATCCTCTATTAAAATCAGATTATTCCGGTCAACTCCGCGAGCATAGACGATTTGTTTCCCGTCTTTTGACCAGTCGAAAGAATAAATTTTTTCGGCGGTAAAATCGGTGAGCTGCTCTTTTTCGCCGTTCAGCGGCTGTTTCCAAAGATTTGAAATACCGTTTATGGTGGCAATGTAGCTGACGGCTTTTCCGTCCGGCATCCATCTAATCGCCGGAACAATATCCGGCATCGCCACTCCGAACGGGATCGGAAAACTGTCGAGCAGTTTTCCGTCCGCAGCGGAAACCACGCTTAACCGGATAGGTTTATCGAGACTGGCTGACTTATTCAAACAAGCGATCAGCTTTCCGTCAGGCGAAATTGCCGCCCAATGCGACAAAAAATCGGTTAGCTGCACTGGCTCGCCGCCATCAATACCGATTTTCCATAAAACATAGCTGCCGCTGCTCTGCAAAGAATAGACGACCGATTTGCCGTCCGGGGTAATCGCCGGGAAAGATTCGCCGCCGCTATTGGTTAACTGCTTTAGCTCACCGCCTTCCGGGTTCATCTGCCACAGATGCTGCGAGTTCGTTCGGAATGAAACGAAGACGATTTTTCCGTCGTTCGAAACCGAAGGATAATCGTCCGCCGCTTTGTCGAAGGTGAGCTGCCGCCGCGTCTGTCCTTTCGCGTCCGTCGCCCAAATATCACGATTTCCGCTTTCCATCGAGGTAAAAATTATCCGGTTGTCGTTCGCCCAGACGACTCCTTTGGCATTTTCGAGACCGCCGGAAATCTGTCTGGTTTGGCTCGGTTTGCTGACTGACGCGAGATAAAGGCTCGATGTTTTATCGGTCGTGATGCCGAGCAGACGGGTCGAATCCTTCTGAACGCTCAAATTATAATAATCCATCAAATCGCTGGTTACGTTTTGAGGTTTCGCGCCCGACCGGAAAATTTTGAAAATCTTGTAATAATCCTCACCGAAATCAACCGCCGTGATTAACAGTTCGTCGGCGTTCTGCGTCCAGGCGATGCGTCCGACCCGCAGCCATTTGTCTGATGTTAAAGGTTTTTCCTGTCCGGTGGCGACATCAACGCCGACAACCGTCATAAACTCGCCGCCGGCATCGTTTCTGCCGGAGGGACACGCAATCGTCTTTCCGTCGGGCGACCACGCGGGACTTTCCTTGGTGGCGATGGAAAGAAATTCAGGCAGTTTTTTTTCGAGCAGAACTCTTTCGTTCGTGCCGTCGAAATTTGAAACGATAATTTCGTCGGTCGCGGTCTGCGGTTTGTGGCGGAGATAGGTGATTTCGCCGCCGTTCGGCGAAAAAGCCGGTGTCGAATCAACGTCTCTGGCGATTTCCTGCCGCGAGCCGCCCAAAATCGGCAGACGAAACAAATTTCCGCTGAACGCCTGTTCAAATTTCGTAAAATAGATGGAGTTTCCGTCCGGCGAAAAGGTCAACGCCGCGTATCTGCCGACGGTCGGAGCTAACAATTCCGTGCCGCCCGTTTCCTCAACCTGCCTGAGCCACAAACTTTCGTCGCCGTTTTCGCTCTTCACATAAACGATAAAGCGTCCGTCCGGCGAAATCGCGGCGTTCGATACGTCGCCGGAGGTCGGCAGCCGCCGGATTTTCATTTGTCTGAAGGAAGGCGCGGCGGCGTAATATTTCTGGTAGAGATAAGCGATGCCGCCGGAAAACAACACGAGCAAAACCAAGGCGAGTAAAATTCGTCTCGTTTTTTTCAAAATCGAAACGGTTCGGCTTTCAATCGTCGCGGCGGCAGTTTGATTTGAATCGGTGGTCAAACTTTCCCTCTGAGCGATCAAATTCATCGAAGGCGTTAATTCGGCGGTAGCGATCTGATTCTGGCTTTGAAGATGGTTTCTGATGATTTTCAAATCGGCGATGAAATCCTTTGCGGTTTGGTATCGCCCGCTTTTTTCCTTCTGTAAAGCCTTGCCGACAATCGCGCCTAACTCGTTCGGAATCTGCGGAAATTTCTGCGCGAAGTCGGGCAGCGGATGCTGCAGAACGGCGGCGATGACATCGCTCACCGAATCGCCTGCGAACGGTCGCTCGCCGGTCAGCATTTCAAATAAAACAACGCCCGAACTCCAAACGTCCGTTCGCTGATCAATTTCCTGCCCGCGCAGTTGTTCCGGCGACATATAATTTATCGTGCCGACGATCAAACCGCGCTGCGTCTCGATCAAAGAAACCGTCGAAACGTCTGGATTCGCCGCCAGATTTTTCTCCAAACCGACCAATTTTGCCAAGCCGAAATCCAGGACTTTAACGTAGCCGTCCGGCAGAACCATTACATTTTCGGGCTTGATGTCCCGATGCACGATAGATTCTTCGTGCGCGACGGCAAGCGCGGTGGCGACTTGAATGATGATGTCGAGAATTTCCGTGAACGATAATTTTTTTTCGGCGATCAAAGTCCGAAGGCTTTTGCCTTTGACCAGTTCGGAAATGATGTAGTGAAAATCCTGATGCTCGCCGAAATCGTGAATCGTTAAAATGTTCGGGTGATTCAGAGAGGAAACGACTTTGGCTTCGCGGCGAAACCGTTGGAGTTTTTCCGCGTCGTCGTCCTGTTTCAGCAATTTCAGAGCGACATCGCGTTCGAGCTGCGTGTCGTGCGCCAGATACACTTCGCCCATTCCGCCCGCACCAATCAGAGAACGTACTTCATAACGCCCGATTTTTGTTCCTAAATTCAGTTTCATTCGGAATAGGGATGACTCGTTGCCATTCTATATCAAAACCGTTTGTTTAACTATCGTTTTCGATATATTTTCAGTGAACGCTTTTTTAAAAAATAATGTTTCATTTAAGAAATTGCGTGGTATAGTGTTTGCACAATCACGTTTTACCACAAGCATTAAAAGCAGTTTTAGCAGTTCAATCATCAATAAAGATAACTTAAGGAGATAAAAATTATGGCAACAGATCCGGCAGCATTTGCAGAGGAGTTCGGCGAGGCATTGGTGAGATACGGCAGCGGCGGAAACGGTCAATGGTTCGGTCGGCTGGTCGCTTACGGCTACAACGTCAGCAACTTTCGCGGGAACAATTACACGGAAGACCAGTTCAGAAAGGCAATAGACGATGAAGTAATCGCCATTACCCGCTTTGAAATTAACAGCAGGCTGATCGTCAGCGGCAACACCGTATCGGGGACAGCGAACATAGAAGGCGAGTTAAACGGTACGCCTTTTGCGGAACAGGTTCGCTTCACCCATACCTTCGAGCCGGCGATGCACTCTCGACAAACGACTTTCAGCCCCGTTACGGCGGAAGACGCAGAAACTTTCGCACCGGCAGCCGCCGATTCAACGGCAGAGGCGAAAGAGTCGAACGCAGCGACGGAAGTCAGCGCAGAGACGGCGGAAGCTGATGGTTCGGGTGTCGAAATTCCGCTCCACGCACTCGAAAAAATCTTCAAGAGTTCCGAACCTGCGCCAATCTGGGATGATCCGAAGTTTAGCTGGTTTATCTGGCAGTACAGCCGTTCGCTTGAAGTCTATAGCAACGGACAGTGGTTCGGCAGATTGACTGCCGATGGATATAAAGCAAATCTATTGGGACAAAATGTTTCCGAAGCCGAAATCGCTGAAAGTTTCAGCACCGGCGGGGCGGCGATTCTTTTCAATATTGATACGACCACCGTCAAATATACCGACAACGGAAACGGGACGGCGACGGCGGTCTGTCAGGCGAGAATCGGCGGACACATCGGCGGCGTGAACATTCCCGAAGACGC
>CAXTKJ010000002.1:108558-167248 GCA_964244835.1 uncultured Pyrinomonadaceae bacterium | reverse complement strand
AGACGCTTACACTATTACCCACTATATTCATTTTCAGCCTTCAGTTCCGAGAACACCCTGGGTTGCCGACCGTTCGACGATTGCTTAATCACCCCGGCAAGCCTCGCCGGATTTAAATCCGGCGGGGCTTTTTTGTAAAACAACGGAGATTTCTATGTTCAAAAAACTTTCCATCATCGCGCTGTTCGCGCTCGCGTATATCGGCTTTTTGCTTTACCCGAAACAGTTGGCGAGCGTCGAATCGCAAACGCTGCCGCCAGCCGAAACGGGCAAACCGACGTGGAATTTCGCCAATCTGACATTTCCGGCGACGCGGTCGGATTATGCCGCACCTGCCTGGTGGAAGGGACAGGTTTTTGAAATGAGCGCGAACTATCCGACCATTGAGCCGCCGGTGTGTCCCGTCGAAACGTGCCGTTGGAAAACGATTAATTTTGAAACCAAGCCCGAAGAATATCTCAGAGCCGTTTTAGATTACAGCGTCGAAGGCAATACGGAAGTTGACTGGGCGGTCAAAAAAAATAAAAAAAGAAATTGGTATCACGCGCCTTTTATGCACCCGACGACGTTCGGCAGAGAGTTCATCCACGGGCTGACCAGAGAAAGAAAGGCGTGTCTCGATGAACTCAAGGGCGAAGAGTGTAAAACCCCTTGCAGCGAGAAGTTTGACAGCCCCGGCTGTTTTCAAACGTGGGCGGTCAGCGTTTATAACGAACCCGGCGCGTATTACATCGGAAAAGTCTGGAACGAAGTAGCGAAATTACCGGCTGACAGAAATCTGGAAATATTTTTCGACCGCTTCCCGGAAGATACGGTAACTGTTAAATTGCTTTTCACCAAAGCCTCGCCCGAACAAGTTCCATACCTGCAAGGCAGTCAGGAATGGCAAGCCGATACTAAACGGATTAAGAAGAAAAAGAAAAAGGAATCCGATTGCGTGCCTCTTACAAAATGCGTCGAAACCTTACGGCTTTTACAGGTTGATGTCGCGGTGCGCGATAAGAAGTCGCCAATCGGATGGGTTTTCGGAACATTTATCTACAACAAAAATTCCACGAAAAATTACCCTTTGGGTGTCGAACCAATCGGCTTGATGTTCGGCAACGATATAGAACCGCACCAATCGTGGTTAAATACCAGTCTCAGCATTAAGCAGCATTACGGCTGCCCGAAAACCGGTCAGGAACACCGACTGAATGGACCTGTTGACAACCCGAAATCCTCCTGCACGTCGTGTCATTCGCTGGCTGAAACGCCTGCCAGTTTAGGGATAGAAAGCATCCCATACAAAACAATGAATTGCGAAGAAGAGAAGAAATGGTTTAGAAACATCAACCCGGAAAGTGCGGTGAAGTCTGAAAAAACTTTTAATGAAAATATGTTCTCCCTCGATTACTCGCTGCAGCTGCGTGAAGGAATAATGCGTTACTGCGATGAGAACAAAGCCAAATGCGGTCTGTAGAAATAAAGCCGTCGCAAAAATCTGCCATTCTAGAGCAAATTCGAGGTTAGTGTATGGGGCAGAAACCCGCGCGTGAGCAAGGGTGCCTTAACTTGAACCATTAGCACCCTTGCTCACGCGCGGGTTTCTGCCTTTCAAACTATTACACTTATTCAAAATCTGCTCTAAATTTTACATTCTAAATTCTTCATTTTTTTTCGTAATAAAATTTAGAATTGATTTTCCGGCAGGCGCGATAGTTTCCAACTTTTACCTTTAATTTATTTTCTCTTTCAATCCCAACCCGCGAATGATGCGGTGCAGGTTGTTCGGGTGAATGCCGAGCCGTCGGGCGGCTTCCGTGTAATTTCGGTCGGATTCTTCGATGGCGGACAGCACGATTTGCGCCTTTGCCTTTTTGACCTGCTGGTGAAAATCCGGCGTGAGATTTTCATTCAACTCGGTATTTTCGGTGATTTCATCCGGCAAATCTTCCGGCAGAATCATCTCGGTCGAACCGATGACGACGGCGCGTTCGATGACGTTTTCCAATTCGCGGACATTGCCGCGCCACTCGTAATTTTGCAGAATCTCGCGTGTTTGTCTTGCAATGCCGACGATCTTTCGACTGCATTTTCCGGCGTGTTTTTCGATGAAATGCTGAACGAGCAAAGAAATATCCGCCCTGCGCTCGCGCAGCGGCGGCGTTTTTATCTGCACGACGTTGAGCCGGTAAAATAAATCTTCGCGGAAGCTGCCGTTTTTCGCCGCTTCGGATAAATTGCGATTGGTCGCGGCGATGATGCGGACGTTGGTTTTGAGGGTGCGCGTTCCGCCGACGCGCTCGAATTCTCTCTCCTGCAAAACGCGCAAAAGTTTGGCTTGCAGCGACAGCGGAAGCTCGCTGATTTCGTCTAAAAAAAGCGTTCCGCCGTCCGCGATTTCAAACTTTCCCTGTTTCTGCGCGAACGCGCCGGTGAACGCGCCGCGCTCGTGTCCGAACAACTCGCTCTCCATCAAATTTTCAGTCAAAACGGCGCAGTTGATCGCCGTGAACGGTTTTTTCGCCCGCGTGCTGTTGCGGTGAATCGTCTGCGCGACCATCTCTTTGCCCGTTCCGCTTTCGCCGATGATGAGAACATTGGAATCGCTTTTGGCAACTTTGGCGGCGAGTTCGAGAATTTTCCGTATCTGTGGACTTTCGCCGATGATGCTGGTTTCGATTTGCAGACTTTCGCGCAGCCGCAGGTTTTCGTTTTGCAAATCCGAAATTGACACAAACTGTTCCAAAGCCGCCGAAACCAGAAACGAAACGGCAGTCATCAACTGCAAATGATTTTCGGTAAATTTCATTCTCCCGTCGCTCGCGTCCAGATAAATCACGCCGTTTTTCAACGGAACGCACAAAACGGACGTAACTCTCGTAGCCATTATGCTTTCGGCGTTTTCCAGACTTCCCAATTCGTTGCTTATCAGCGCGATTTTTTCGCGCCGGACTCTCTCTGTAACGGTGCGGCTGACGGTCATCTTCGGATCGTCGGACTGGACGCAGATCGAAGCCGGAGTTTCCGAATCGTCTTCAAAAAGCAGAATCGCGCCGCGTTCCGCCGGAACGGTTTCGAGTATTATTTTCAAAAAACTCTTTTGCAGTTTTCCGGCGTTTTCCGCTTCGTTGATCGCTTTTCCGAGTTTTAGCAGAACATTCAAATCGCCCGCGATACGCGCTTTTTCGGGAACGATAAAAATGTCCGATTTCGTGATCAGCAAGCCGTCGTCGAAGGTCGCGCGGGGCGTTGATTCCTCACCGCTCGCTTCGGTTAAAAACAGAAAATCGAAGTTTCCTATTCGCAGACGGTCGCCGTGTTCGAGCGTTTTTTCTTTGATCCTCGAATCGTTGACGTAAGTTCCATTATGACTTTCCAAATCTTTTATCGTGAAGCGTTCGTCTGAGAAAGCGATCAGGCAATGGCGGCGCGAAATTGAAACGTGCGGCAGCGGCAGGCTGTTGCCGTCAATTCTTCCGATGCTGAAATCTTCGTTTTCCTTCAAATCCAGCAATATCGTCTCTGTCACGTCGGACAGCTTCACCAATCTTGGAAACATAGCAAAAATTTATATCAACTCTGATAAAGAAACTATCAAAATTGATATGCGAACGGAAGAATTTATTTTCGGTTGTAAATTATAAGACTCGTCTATTTCCAATAATAACAGCTATTTGACAAAAGAAAAACGCCTCTGCCAATCGTCGGCACACGCTTCGCACCCGGACTGTCGAAGCGTTAGAAAACGCGCCCCCGATTCGATAGAAGGAGAATTTTGTTTTGCGATTATCAGTAACGAGAAAATGGCTGGTTGGTCTGCTCGCTTTTTTTGTTATGACCGCTGCCGCGAAAGAACTTCGCGCCGCCGCCCCGGAAGATGCTGTTTCCGCGACGGAAGATATTTCGCATCTCGAACTCGCAGAAATTCAAAACAACATTCTCGATGAACACTCGCTGCTTTTGAAATTTTCGCTTTTTGAAGACGCAAGTTATCTGCGGATTGTCGGCAAAAACGAAACCGCTTTTTACGTCCTGCCGCCGCGTGAACAGATCGAGTCTCGAATAGAAAAACTGCGCGAACTGCTGCTGGCGCGGGAAGCGATAAAAGACGAATCAATCGAAGATTATCAAAAGCGGATCGCCGAAGCCGATAAAAATTACCGGTTGGAAGCGCGGCTTTTAAGCGATTGTCTGCTCGGACAAATTGCCGACAAAATCGTCGAAAAGCGTTTGATCGTCATCCCCGACGGAAAACTGCACTCTTTTCCGATTGCCGCGCTGCCCGTGCCGAACTCGAATCAGGACGAGCCGCTGCTGCTTTTTAACGAAACGACTTACGAACCCTCGGTCTCGTTTCTGATTCAACATTCAAAAAATGACAATCGAAAGTCCGCCGCTAAAGATTTGCTCGTTTTCACCGATCCGGTTTTTACGGCGGGCGATGAACGCTTTTCAGCCAAAAACAAACCCGCTGTCATTTTTAATGCTGAAACAGCCGCGCTTAACGCTTTTCGCCGCGCCGAATCTTTAAATTCGCTGCCGCGCCTGACCGCTTCAAAAACCGAAGGCGATTCGATAACGGAGATCGTCGGCACGCGAACCACCGACGCTTTTTCCGGCTTTCCGGCGAACCGCGAACAACTGCTCAAGACAAAAACCGACGATTATAAAATCATTCATTTCGCCACGCACAGTTATTTTAACGAAAATCACCCGGAACTTTCCGGCATCGTGCTGTCGCGTTTTGACGAAAAAGGTCGCCGGCTCGATGAAGTTTTCCGTCTTGCAGACATTTATAAATTGAATCTTAACGCGGATTTGGTGGTTTTGAGTGCCTGCGAAACGGGTCTCGGCAAACGGGTTAAAGGAGAAGGCGAGCAGAGTTTGAGCGATGCGTTTTTGCAGACCGGCGCAAAATCCGTGATGGCGAGTTTGTGGAAAGTCGAAGACACGGCGACGCTCGAATTGATGAAGAATTTTTACGACGCAATGATTAACGAACGCCTCACACCGAGCCAGTCGCTGCGTCGGGCGCAAATCAAACTGCGGCAGAACCCGCAGTATCAATCGCCGTTTTACTGGGCGGCTTTCACCGTCGGCGGCGACTTCAAAACCGTGCCGCAAATTTCCAAAAGTCTTGATTACAAAATTTACGGACTGCTGATTTTCCCGTTCGGATTGATTTTCCTGACCGCTCGCCGCTTTGATTTATTCAATCGCAAACCCGTAAATAAAAGCTGATTCCGGCGCGTCTTCGGCGGCTATTTTGATTTGATAAGTTCCCTTTTTCAACACCGTCGAAGGCAGCAGCAGACGAATTTCCTGTCCGTTCGGATTATTGTAGAACGGCAGTTTGTCGAGCTTGAAGAGGTTTTTGCCGTCTTTGGAAAGTTCGGCGCGAAACTTCTGCGGCGCAGCGGTCGGCATCGGCAAAGCGAGGCGGAGTAATACTTTTTCGGTCAGACGGTCTTCCGGCAGACGGCGAACGCCGTCGGAATCGCGGAATACGCCCTTCATCAAACTCAGACTGGCGAGCGGTTTCAATTCGGTCAAATCGCTCAAATCCTTCTGATTGAGCGCGGCAAATTCTCTTTCAGCAGGACTTTGATAATTTGCCGTTAAGTAGAAAACCGCTGTTAATCCGACCAGAACCAGCGCGAAGGCGGCGGCTGTCGGTCGCCAATTCAAAAAGATGAACCGCTTAAATTTGTTCAGCCAGTCTTCCGTCAGCTCCGCCGTTTCGTGCGCCGGAGCTTTCTTCGCGGTGAGATTTTGCGCGTAATTTCGCAACAGTGAAATTTGCTCGAACTGCGCGAGACGTTCGTTTGAGACGAGAAAATTTTTCTTAAATAATTTAATTTCCGCCGTCGAAAGCGTTTCGTCAAGGTAATCTTCCATCAGTTCGCTTTCCGCCCAAAAGAGTTTTTCCTCAAAACCTTCATCGGAAATAATCTGCAAATCAATCGTTTCGGTTTCCGCCGGCGGCAAATCGCCCAACAGATAACGCTTAAATTCTGCAATATTTATTTCTCGTTCAATGTCCATAAAAACCGCCCACAACAATAATGCAAAAAACCTTCGATTTCTTACAAACTATTTTTCCCGACGCAATTTTCGACGCATTCGCGCAAAACGCTTCTGATGCGAAAAACCTTCGTGTGCAGCGCGGGCATCTTCAAATGCAGCGCGTCCGCCATCTGCCGCCGCACCGCAAATTTTTCGTTTTTTTCTTTTCCGTAATACTCGACGACCAGTGCGCTTTCGTCCGAAGGCAGTTTCGACAGGCAATCTTCCAGACAATCGCATTCGACATTCGGCAAATTGTTCGCCGTTTGAAGAGTTCGCGCCGGGGAAAAATCTTCCGAATCCAAAGAAACTTCCCGGTTTCGCGGCTTTCTCGAATACTCTAAAAAAACATTTGCCGCAAAGCCGTAAAAGTATGTGATGGCTTTGACGTTTTTTGAACCGTCAAAAGTATTGACTTTCAAAGCCACGCGGTTGATAGTTTCGTCGGCAAGCGTCGCCGGATCGGGACAGCCGCGAAAACGAAAAAATCTGATCAAACCGTCGCGGATTTTTTCGTATAACAAGCCTGCTTCATCGCGGTCGGCGGAAAGCCAACCGAGCAGCGCATCAAAATCTTCCTGCGACAGCGTGAAATCTTTTTTCATTGAATAAGGGATTTAGCGAAAAAGCCACTGCATTGATACCACAAAAACGGATTGATTGACAAATAATCCGCCGCCCGAAAAAAAATTTTATTTTTTTTGTAAGAAAACTTCAAAAAAAGTCATTACTCACAGATAAAGGAAATTTGAATGCAAATTTCTAAAGAGTCGGTTGCCTCACTCTCACATTTTTCTATAAATTTTGCCTCACGAAATAAAAGAGACGAAAGCGATAGACAGCTTTCGTCTCTTTATATTTTGGCAGGTAATTTTCAAACCGTAATAATGGTGCCGTCGAACTTCGTCAAACTGAAGCCGTTAAAGACTTCGTTATAACAGGATTTCTGCTCGCGCATAATGCTGATGGCGATTGATTCGCCGAGTTTGAGCGAAGCATTGGCATCGGAACGCCAGTGAACACCAGCGATGTTGCGCCCGTTGGCGACGTTGGAGGCGATCTTGTTTAGTTCACCCGCGACCGTCAGATTTTCCGAGCCGGTGTACGGCACGAGCGTCGTCCCGCTCGCGTCCGGTACGACTGGATTCGGAATCACCGCCGCTTCGTTAAACCACGCCTTCAAAATCGTTACGCACGCGCCCGCCACCGTCGCGTGTCCCGCGCCGTACGCCGGATGCGTCGGCGAACCTTCGGGAAACTGCTGCGGCAAAAGCGCGTTGCCGGAAGCCAAATAACCGCCGAGTCTGGTCGAACTGCTCAACGAATTCAAAATTTCCGAATGCACCGGATAGTTCGCGCCCGCGTATAAAGTCCGGTGCGCCCGCGCCGCGAAAACTTCCGGTCGCAGACGACGATGGACGATCCATTTTTGATACCAGACGGCTTTCAGGGCGCGGGTCGCCACTTCGCATAAAAGCGTGGCGACGTGCGGTGCGCCGAAGGTGGCAAAACCGGCTTGATTAACCGAGTTGGTGTAAGGATTTCCGCTGTCAAACGCCACACCCATTCCGGCGATGCACAGGAACGCCTGAAAATACCCCTGAAACAAAACGTCAACGTGAACCCATTGACCGAGGTCGCGCCCGTTTCGCATATACCTGAAAGTCGGGTCGAAAATATCTCCCGACGACGGATTAAAGCCGTTCTGAATCGCCAGCCACGAATTGAAATCCGTCATATAATCACGACCGCCGTCGCCGATGCCGCGCACGGTGCGGATTTTTTGATTGATCTCGTTCGCGCCGAAAAAGCACGGCAGATACCAGAACTGCGACATCCACGGTCCGACCGTATTGCCCGCCGCCAAACCGCGAAACAGAAGATTCGGCGTAACCTGACCGTTCGCGTCTTTCGGAGCTTTCAAATCGCTGCCGAACCGCGACAGATCGGCGGCGGCGGCATTGGCAATCGGATTGTTCGCGTAATCGGTGAACGGCACGTCGCGCAACAGAGCCATCCAATAATTTTCCGCGATTTCAGCGGCGATTTCGCGGCTGGCAAACGCGGGCGCAGGCGGAATGACGAAACTCTGCCCGTCGCCGCCTTCCAAATCGAACGCCAAGCCCGACTGCGGGCTGGTCAGTTTGCGCGGTCCGCCCATCGGAATCTGCTCGAAATCGTTCGGGTTGCCGCTGGTTACGGCGCGCAGAAACTGCTCGTAAGCCGCCGGTAAAACTTCGCCGTTTGAATCGTGCGGGAAGCCTTTTGAATAATTGGCGATGCGGTTCGGATAAGTTCCTTCATCCGAGTTGTTCGGATGCCTTATGCTGCCCGGTGTCGCATTGAGACTTTCTAAAGCGGCATTCGACCGCCATTGATACGCCTTTTGCGCTCTTGAGATTTCCAGACTGCCGCCGCCCGTTCGCTGCGCCGCGACCTCTGAAGATTTGCCGCCGAGAAAAGGTTTTGCGCCGACCGCGCCGACCGCCGCGCCGACGATTGCCGCCTTTCCGAATTTGCCTAAAAAACTGCGCCGGTTAGTTATGGTTTGATCTTCGTTCTCCGACTTTAAAGGTTTTTTTTTCATTTTACTGCTCCAATTTTGAATTATTTTTTTGAACGCGGGATTTTCGGCTTCGTTTGGGTTGGGAATAAACAAAGCCGACTCTTATTTGTACAGTGTCTAAAAAGATTGGTTAAATACATCTGAAAACGGAAAATTTTCGTTTCCTCTTCAGACTCTGATTTTAATTTGAATAAAGAAGTTATTCTCTGAATCGCACCGCTCGATCAAACTCTCACCGCACCGATTTTGAGTTTTGAAATCCGTAATAATTTTTAGCAGGAAATTCGCCCGGTATAAAGGTTTTGGAGGAAGGTTCAGATGAGTTTTATTTTCGGAATAGCTGGACTGATAACCCGTTATTCGCTGTCGGTTATCAGTCCAGCTATTGCGAATTTATATTTGAAAATTTACTTGGTAGTTTTCCACTCGGCGATCATCTTTTCCAGGTCGGAAGTATCAGCCGCCGGCGTTGCGGCTTTGCCGACCGCGACCGCTTTTTCCGCCGTCGCAATCGCTTCGTCTTTGCGGTTCAATCCGGCGAGCAGACGCGCCTTCGTGTTCAGATTGCCGAAAGTTTCCTTCGCTTTGATCGAAGCATCAATCCATTTTATAGCTTCCTCGTAATTCGCCGTCATTTTGGAATTCAAAACCCAGCCGGCGGCTTGCGCGGGCGTTCGGAAATCGTCGGCTTTCAGACTCGCCATCTGCGTTCGCACGCTTGTCAGCGTTCTGCCGATAACATCGCCGACATCAACCGTGAACGGAACGCGAACCTTTTCCCAGGCAATCACGATGTCCGTCGAATTCATTTTGACGTTTTCAAAACTGATCGTCATCGTTTCCAGCAATTCTTCCTTGTCGGCTTTGACGAGAATCCGCAGCGCGTCCTGTTTCTGGTCGTATTTGAAACTGCCCCATTCGTTGTTGACCTTATTAAAAATCACCGTCCATTCGTCTTTGCCCGGAATCGTGTGCAGACCGTATTTGCCCTTCGGCAGTGTTTGTCCGGCGATTTTCAAGTCGCCGCTCGTTTCAAACGTCGTATTTTCGTTCGCGCCGGTGCGCCAAACTTCGCCGTAAGGAACGAGTTTGCCCCAGACTTCACGCTCCTTCACATTCGGGCGATGATAGACGATAGCGATTTTCGTGTCGCCGATGGTTTGCGTGATTTCCTCGCGCGGCGATTCACGCGGGAAACTCATTTGAGCGAACGCGCCGGCACTAAAAGTTAAAATTAAAAACGCGATTAAATTGATTTTTTTCATATTTTTACTTCCTTTACTTCTCTAATTTTTCTTTGGCTTTTCTGACGAAATTTTTGACCATCTGCGCCATTCCCTTATTCATTTCGCCGCTGATTAAAGACTCGCCCGCAAGTCCGGCGAGCGGATGCAGTTCGCTGGCGCGATTGCGCCGCAGTTCGGCGTGCTGCGAAAACTGCACGACGGTTGAATTTTCCGATTTCGGCATAAACTCGGCACTGTAACGCAAAAAGTTTTGCTTCTCGCCGCTCGCCGGAATCCATTCGATGCGGTCTTCGTTTTTCTCGGCTAACTGCACGGCGAATTTTTGCTTAAACGAACCGATCAGCGGCACATCAACGCGGATTCGCCAATGGGTAATGCCGCCTGCGTCCGTCTGGATGCTTTCGATATTCGGCATCATCTCGACAAAATTTCTGATGTCGGAAAAAAATCCGATGATATTTTCGAGGCTCGTCAAAATCTCAACTTGGTCGCTGTATCCAGCGCGAATGGTGAACATAGGTTAGGTTTCTGGTTTCTGGTTTCTGGTTTCCGGCTCTTGGTTTCTGGCTGACACTTTGATTGTAAAACCAGAAACCAGAAACCAGAAACCAGAAACCTCTAAAAAGTTCCATTGAACAAAATCGAATTAAAAAACGGTCGCGTCATCGAACGGAAAATGCCGCGGAAGAACGGGTCTTCGGCGAATAAAATGACGTGACCGCCGCCGACTGGTTCGTCAATCAGATAAACCGTTCCTTTTAGAAGCCGTTCGGTATTATTTGCCCAGACGAAGCCGGAAATCGTCAGATCGCGTTTCGGACTTTTTTCAAAAACGACGGCGTTCGTGCCTTCTTTCGACGGGCGGAAAAAATAGCCGGTCGAGAGCAGCACGGGCAGATTTTCCGTTTCCACGCCGTAAGTCAGATAAGTCGAACGGTCAACCGTCGAGCGCATAATCGCGCCGGGAATCGCTTCGGGAACTTGTCCTTTATTCGCCGACGGCGACGCAATCGGCGGCAAATTCGCGGCTTGCCAATCCTGTTTGTCGGTTTTGTTGTCCGGTGTCGGCGATGGTTCTGGCAAAGGCGTTTTCCGCACTTTCGGTGTCGGCGACGGCGACGGCGCGGATTCGACTTCTTTGCGCTTGTCAGTTTCTTCCGGTTCGGTTTTGCCTTTTTCCTCATCGTCGTCCGTGCCGACAAGCCGCGCCGAAGTTAAATTGACATCTTTCAATGCCGCGAAAACCGACGCGCCGCGAATCGTGATTAAAGTGCCGCCGTTTGAAACCCAATCTTTGAGCGCGGAAATTCCGCCCGTGCCGAGCGATGAAAAATATCGTCCCGCCGCGCCGTCCGGCATTATCAAAACCGTGAAATTTTTCAACGCGCCGCCTTTGACATTGCTAATCGTCAGCGGCGTAAAGTTCACGCCGTAACGGTCGAGCGTCCACCAGATCGCGCCGTAAGAAGTTTGGTCAACGCCTTCGTCGGCGACGACCGCGATTTTCGGCGCGGACAACGACACGACCGATTCGCCGCCGACCGGCGTGTCGCCTTCTTCCGAATAACCGGAATTCACTGCCGTTACATTCACGCCCAATTCTTTCGATAAACGATTGATCGCCTCGTGAATCGTTTCCGGGTTGCGCCCGACGCGGACGACGAACGTGCCGCGTTTCCAGTTGCGATTGCCCGCGTTCATCGTTTTCGTGGCGACGGCGACGCGGAAATTTTCTTTTAATAAACGCATTGCCAACGCGCCCGCCGCGTCCGAGTCATACGGAATGATGTATGCGATTTGGGCGCGTCCCGAAACCGAGCCTTGTTTCATTTGATTCAAGTATTCGTTTGTAACATTTGTTGCCGAAATCGGATTGGCATCTTCAGTCCAAAAAGCGTCCACGCCGAATGCCAGCGGCAAACTCCAAGCCGTGATGTCGTAAAATCCGTATTCCTCTTTCGACTGATTTTTGCCGCGCAGTTCATTGCGTTTGAATTTAGCCAGATTGTCGTCAACAAACGCTTTATCCTGCGGCGTGTCCTGTTCGAGCAGAGCTTTTATCAAACGCTTTTGCGGCTGATTCAAATCAATCACGAAACAAACGCCGGGACAATTTTTCGTCGTCGCCGGAGCATCTTTCTGGTCGTAAGCGTGCGCTTTGACGGAAGTGAATGATGAATTGGAAACTCTGACCTCAATTTTCATCCTCAGCAGTACTTCGATCATTTCCGCCGTTTTCACCGCGTCGCCGGTCGGCACGATAACGATGCGTTTCATCTTTTCGCCGGATAATTCGCTCATCGCCGTGCGGCGGTAATCGTAATAATCCTGAAGACGCGCCGCACGATTTTTCGCCGCCGTCTCCAGCGTCGTCATCGAAGTAATAAAATGCTTGGCGATTGCCGAGCGAAACGTCGCAATCGTGCCGTCGTCGCGTGTCCAGTTCAAGCCTTTAAATCCGCCGCCGTCGGTTTCGTAAGTCATCGCCGTCGCGCCGTTCAGAGCCGGAAACGAATCCCAGTAGCCAACGTAAAAAAGATCGAAAATATCGCGGACGTAATAATCCCAGCGGCGCGAATCGAACTGCGCGGCGTTGGCGCGTCCGAAAACATCGAGCCATTTGTTCGTAACCGGCTGCGGAAAATTCGGGTTAATCGGTAAAGCATCGGGCGGGAAAAAATACTGCGATGGCTGACCGTGCAAGTCAGCAGAAATCTGCGGATTCCATTCAAAAAAAGCCTTTTGCAGATTGCGCGTCTCAACTTGCGTTCCGGCGACGTTATCGCGGTTCAAATCGAATCGAAAATGATTAAGCCGCCCGTAAATCGTCCACGGTTCACGGTGTTCGAGTGCGGCGCGGTTCGCGTCGCCCGTCGCCACCGAATTGTACCAGGTCGCAAATCGTTCGTGTCCGTCGGGATTTTCGCCGGTTATAATCAAGGTAACGGTGTTTTTCAATGTATCTAAAGTTTGCGCCTCATTCGACGCGGCGAGTTGATAGACGACCTGCATCATCGTTTCAAACGACGCGCTTTCGTTACCGTGAATCGTGTAGGCGAGCCAGCAAAAAATTGGATTCGTCTGGGCGATTTGATTTGCCTGCGCCGCATTCGTCGTTCTGGAATCGGTCAATCGCGTATTATTCGCTTTGATTTCGTCGAGCCGCGCCATATTTTCCGGCGACGAAATGGCGATGACGTGCTGCATTCGGTGTTCATTCGTTTCGCCGATGTCGTAAATCTTCACGCGGTCGGGCGCGGCTTTGGCGATTGATTCGATAACTTTCTCCATCTGCGCGTAAGTCGTGTGGAAATCGCCGACATCGTACCGCAGAATCGTCTGCGGGCGTGGAACTTCCGGGCGATAATCGCCGCGCGTGTAGAAATCGAATTTTTCCTCGGTTTGCGAAAAAGCGAATTGATTGAACGCCAAGCAGACGAAGACCGCTGCCAACAGAAATTTAATTTTCATCATCAATGTTTCAGATTGGGAAGAACTTTACAAGATATTAAACCGTAGAGGCTGTAACGCACAAAGAGAAAAGAAGGTTTTGAAATTTATGAAATGCCCGCGCTGTGAATATCCGCGAATGAAAAGCTGGAACGAATTATCCGGCGACGAAAAATTTATCGTCGAACGTCTGCCGAAGTCGTCAGAATTTTCTCTTGAAGAAAGAAAACGGCACCTGTTTTGCCCGCGCTGTCAGCACGAGGAAACAACCGAAGCGAATCAGATTTGTTAGAAAGTGTCCGAAAATCGGAGGCGATGTTCTGAGTCCCGCCTTTAGGAGGCTTTTCCCAACGATCCGCCGCTTAAAGGCGGGACTCAGAACATCGGCAAAGCTAGTCGGACACTCCGGCGCGTTTGAGTAAATCAACAAAACGCGGATCGGAATTCAACGAATCAAAAAGCCGGCTGGTTTTGACGATAACTATTTCGGCACTGCGTTCGGTGTAAATTTTTTCCAAATATTTAAAGGCTTCGTCATTATTTCCGAGCGCGAGGTGATGCCACGCCGTGTACCAAAACGAAATCGGTTCGCTGCGCCGTTCTTTGGCGAGTAAATCTTTCAATTCTTTTCGATAAATTTCCTTCAGCCCGTACTTCAAAGCAGTCTGCCGGTAAGCGGCGATTTTTTCCGCCGGTTGTCCGTTTAATTCCATCATTTTCGCGGTGTCTTCGACTGCCGCCGATTCGTTGCCCAAAACCTGATAAGCCGTCGCCCGGTGCTGATAGGCAAGCGCGAAATTCGGATCGAGTTCCAGCGTTTTATCCCACTGTTGGAAAGCCTCTTCGCTGCGGTTCGCGGTGAAAAATATCTGCGCCTTGTCGGTGTTGATGACGAGATTGAGCGGGTCTAATTCTCTGGCACGTTCGATTGCGGCGACGGCTTCGTCGTTGCGTCCGGCGACCAAAAAACAGAAAGCCTGTACGTGATGGGCGCGGGCGTAACGCGGGTTAAGTTCGATGGCGCGGGCGATCTCGCTTCGGCTTTTCGACCATTCCCATTCGAGTCCGTAAACGCCCGCCAGAGCCGTGTGCGCTTCCGCCAGATTGTTATCGAGTTCGACGGCTTTCAGTCCGGCGGCTTCGGCTTTCGGCAGTACTTCCTTCGGCGCAAACGGGACGTGCCAAATTCCCTGCACGTAACTTTCCGCTAAACCGGCGTAAGCCAGCGCGTAATTTTTATCGAGGCGCAAGGCTTCTTCATAAAACTCGATGCTTTTTTTGATGCCTTCGCCGGTGCGTTTGTTCCAGTAAAAGCGACCTTGCAGATAGGCTTGATAAGCCGCGCCGTTCGCCGTGCCGCTTTTCGGTTTGCCGTCGCAAATTTCGGCTTGGAGTTCGCGGGCAATGTTACAGGCGATGGTGTCCTGCAATTCGTAGGCGGTCGCCAGCGGTCGCTCGAAATTCTGGCTCGTCCACAAAACGCGCCCGTCAGAAGTGCTGACGAGCCGCAGATTGATAATCAAAACATTGCCGCGCTTCTGTACGCCGCCTTCCAAAAGCGCGTCAACATTCAGACGTTTTTTGATTTCGCGCGGATCAAATTCCCTGCCTTTAAGCGCAAAAGTCGAACTGCGCGAAATAACCGAGAGTTCATTGATACGCGATAATTCGGCGATGATGCTTTCGGTTACGCCGTCGCTGAAATAATCGTTGTTCGCGTCGCCCGTTAAATTTTTCAGCGGCAAAACAGCAATCGAACGAACTGCCGCCGCGCTTTGAATTAAATTATTCGGTGTTGCCGAAACTTCGACTTCGCTCGGAAAATAAACGTAAAAACCGAGTGTTACGATTGAAATTAAAATAATGACGAGGACGGCGACGAGAATTTTTCGATTTTCGCGCGGCAATTTTTTCGACGGCAGATTATAAAGTGAAGTTCGCTGAATTTCAGATTCCGTTTCAACGCTCACCGACATATTCAGATTCGCATCGCCCGAAAATTGATTCGGTTCGATTTCCTTAGATTCTTCGACCGCACCGATAAATTGATAACCGCTGCCGTAACGGGTTTCAATAAAGCGCGGCGGCTTTTTCGTATCGTCGAGTGTTTGGCGAATCGCGCCGACGGTTTTCCGCAAAGCATCGTCATAAACATCGTGTCCGTCCCAAAATTTTTCGAGCAGTTCGGAACGGCTGATGACGCGCCCGCGATTTTCGATTAAAAATTGCAGAATGTCGAACGGTCGTTTCGCTAAATGAAGTTTTTCACTTTCGCGCCAAAGCGTTCTTGACGCGCTTTCCAGTTGAAACTCACCAAAAACGATTTTTTTGTCCGCTTTATAAACTTCCGTCATTTTCTTTTCCGAATTGGTGCAGGAATTTCCGCTTTTTTTCCGTTTTTTAGACGGATTTCACTGCGTATCTTCAACTAAACTTCCCTAAACAATTTTTCGATAGCTTCAAAGTATAAACGCATTTTGCCGGTTATTCCAAGTTTTTTTGGAAGGAGTTCAATGAAATGAAATTTACAACATTAAATCGTCTGTTTTTCGTCTGCGGATTTTTGATTTTCAGCGGCGTTGTCGCTTCTCACACAATCGCACAAACGCAAATTGATATTCCGAGTCCGCAACCGGGCGGCGAATCATTCGGCAGACAAGTCGCCGTTTTACCAAACGGAAATTTCGTCGTTACCGATCCTTTATACGACGCTCCGGGCGCAGCGGATGCCGGACGAGTTTATTTATACAACGGCAATACTTTGGCGTTAATAAATACGTTGACCGGAACGGCGGCAAACGATTCGGTCGGCAGCAATTTTTCCGGCAGAGGAATTTTTGTTTTGACGGGCGGCGATTATGTCATAACCAGTTCGGCGTGGAACGGCAATCGAGGCGCAGTTACGAAATGCAGCGCGTCAACCGGATGTCCGGCAACGATTACGGCAGCCAATTCTCTGACGGGAACGACGATTGGAAATAATGTCGGCGGCGACGGCGTAATGACTTTACCGAACGGCAATTTTGTCGTGCGAAGTTCGGCTTGGGATAACGGTGCGGTTTCCGATGTCGGCGCAATAACCTGGTGCAGCAGCGCAACGGGCTGCGCCGGAATCACGGTTTCAGCGGCGAACTCCCGCATCGGTTCAACTGCAAGCGACCTGATCGGTTTAATCGGTATCGTCGTTTTATCAAACGGAAATTACGTCTCGCAGGATTTACTTTGGGATAACGGCGCGGCGGCTAATGCCGGTGCGGTAACTTTTTGCAGCGGTGCGGCAATTTGCACGGGCGCGGTTTCAACGGCGAACAGTTTAATCGGCACAACGGCAAACGAGTTTACCGGAAATCAGGGAATTTACCCGCTGACTAACGGAAATTACGTCGTCGCTAATGATCTTTGGGACAACGGCGGAGCGACCGATGCCGGAGCCGCAACTTTTTGTAGCGGAACAACCGGCTGCACAGCGACGGTCAGCCAAGCGAATAGTTTATTCGGCTCGACGGCAAACGACCACGTTGGACTAAACGGAATAACAGCATTAAGCAACGGTAATTATGTCGTTCGCAGTTCGATTTGGGATAACAGCGGAACTACGGATGTCGGCGCGGCGACCTTCTGCAATGGAACTTCCGGCTGTGCCAACACCGCAGTTTCGGCGGCTAATAGTCTGATTGGTTCATCGGCGAGCGATGGAGTCGGTACCGGCGCAATCGCTTTGACTAATAGTAATTACGTCATCAACAGCAGCGATTGGGACAATATCGCCGCATCCGAAATGAACGTCGGAGCTTCAACCTGGTGCAGCGGCACGACAGGCTGTACCGGTTTCGTAACGGTTGGCAATTCTCTTATCGGTCAAACTCAAGGCGATATTGCCGCCGGTTTCGCCGTCGCTTTAACCAACGGAAATTATGTCGTTATCAGCCAAAATTGGCTCAACCCGTCAAACTTAAGCGGCGGAGCCGGAGCGGTTACTTTCTGTAACGGTTCAACCGGTTGTTTCGGTGAAGTTACCGCTGCCAACAGTTTAGTCGGCTCTTCATCCGGCGATAACGTCGGAACGGTAGCGGCATTGACGAATGGCAATTACGTTGTTACTTCCAGCAGTTGGAATAACGGTGCGGTTTCCGATGTCGGCGCGGCGACTTTGTGCAGCGGAACTTCGGGCTGCACCGGCGCGGTTTCTCCGGCGAATAGTCTGATCGGCACAACGGCGGGCGATCAAATCGGCAATTTCAATCCTGCGCCGGCACTTCCGGGCGGCAATTATGTTGTCCGCAGCGGTTCCTGGGATAACGGCGCAACGACGAATGTCGGCGCGATAACCAGATGCGGCGCGACTGGCTGTACGGGAACTGTTTCAGCGGCAAACAGTTTGATCGGTTCGACGGCGAATGATTTTGTCGGCTCACCGGCTTTCGGCTCAATAACGGCTCTCGCCAACGGCAATTATGTCGTGCAGAGCGGAAATTGGGATAACGGCGGAATCGTCAATGCCGGAGCGGTTTCCTACGGATTGGGCAGCGGCGGAACAGTCGGCGCGTTGACCGTCAACAACAGCGTACGCGGCACAACTGCCGAGGGCGGTTCACAGCAGAATTTTTCTTTTGATGCGGTCAATAACCAACTCGTCGTCGGTCGTCCGGCGGATAATATCGTTACGGTATTCAGACAAGCGGCTCCACCGACGGCGGCATCGGTTACGGTCAGCGGTCGCGTACTTCAATTTAAAGATGCCGGAATCGCCGATGCGCGGGTTACGATAACCGGCGCGAACGGCACGACGCGGACAACGAGAACTAACCGTTTCGGTTTCTACCTTTTTGCCGATGTCGAAATCGGGCAGACTTACATCGTTTCCGTTCGTCATCCGTTTTATTCATTCAATCCGGCAGTTCTGAGTTTGACCGAAGAATCTTTGAACGTGAATTTATTTTCAACGCAGGAGAATTCCTTCTATTTACCGTAAATTTCCGAATTATTTCCGTTTTGTATCCAGTTTCTAATGTTTTTCGGACGTAGAATAAAGGCATTCAATTCAAATAATTTTAGTTTCAGCAAGGAGTCTTAAGTTGATGATAAACCGAAAATTCGTATTTCTGATTGCTTTCATTTTAGCTTTCTCAGGCATCTCGATTCACGTCGCGCTTCAATCGAATTTGAACACGGCAAAGAATAATTCTAAATTGCCGCCGCCGAGCGAGTCCGAAACGAAACCGGATTACGGCGCGATTCCGCTGCATTTCGAGCCGAATGTCGGACAGATTGACGAAAAAGTTCGATTTCTTTCACGCGGCAAAGGTTACACGCTTTTGCTGACCGGCGACGAAGCGATTCTGGCTCTGCAAAATAAATCGAATGTCGCCGACCGCGATGCCGAATCCAATCTTCTGAAAATGAAAATCGTCGGCGCGAATCAGTCGGCGCAAATTTCGAGCGAGAACGAACTCGAAGGCAAAACAAATTATATCGTCGGCAGCGATCCGAAGGATTGGAAAACCGACGTTTCCAACTTCGAGCGCGTTCGTTACACGGAAATTTACGACGGCGTGGACGCGGTTTTCTACGGCAATCAGCACAATCTCGAATACGATTTCATCGTCGCGCCGAATGTTTCGCCCGCTAAAATCGCGCTCGAATTCGACGGCGCGAAAAATATCGAACAATCAGATAATGGCGACCTCGTTTTCAAATTCGAGCGCGGCGATTTGCGCCAGCATAAACCATTCGTTTATCAGGAAATCAACGGCGAACGGATTGAAATCGCCGCCGCGTATTCAGTCCGCAATCCGAAATCTAAAATCCGAAATCCGACCATCGGCTTTGAAATCGGCGAATATGATCGTTCAAAACCTCTGGTTATTGATCCGGTTTTATCGTATTCGACTTTTCTGGGCGGTTCCGGCGACTTCGGCTTGGGCGGAGAAAGCGGTCAGGGCATCGCGGTTGATCCGAGCGGCAACGCATACGTCGTCGGATTTACGAATTCTGCGGCTCAGTTTCCTCTTGTCGGCGCATTCCAAACGCAAATCGGGACAAATCTGCGAGCGGCATTCGTCACGAAAATCAATGCGGCGGGAACGGCTTTCGTTTATTCGACTTATTTGAGCGGAGCGCAGCAGAACAGCAATAACGGAAACACGACCGGCTTCGGTATCGCGGTTGATAATGCGGGCAAGGCTTACGTCGTCGGCGTAACGCAATCGTGCAACTTTCCGACCACGGCAGGCGCGTATATTCCCGCCAATCCCGGAATCGGTCCCGGATGCAGCAATGGAATCGCCGGTTTTCTCGCTAAATTAAATGCAGCCGGAAACGGTTTGGATTATTCGACTTACATCGCTTCGCCGACGAATTTTACATTTTACGGCGATGCTTGCTGTCCCGAAGTGCGCGGCGTGGCGGTTGATTCGTCGGGCAGCGCATACGTTACCGGATTTACCAATCAGCCGACTTTTCCGACGACTGCCGGAGCCTTTCGCCCTGCGCCGGCTGCCGCTGCCGGAAATGATGTGTTCGTGATGAAATTCAATCCGGCAGGTTCGGGTTTGATTTACTCGACGTTTTTGGGCGGCTCAAACACGAATGCGCCGGATATTTTCGCCCGTCAAGGTTCCGAACCGTTTTCGATTGCGCTCGACGCGCAAAATAATGCAATCGTTTCAGGAGATACCAATTCCGCGAGTTTTCCCGTTACAAACGGTGCGGCACAACCTTTTTACGCCGGATTTCTTGACGGATTTGTAACTAAAATCAATTCGACTGGAACGGGACTGATTTATTCGACCTATCTCGGCGGCAGTGGACGCGACGGCGAACCGACGAATGCGGCGGTTGATGCGAGCGGCAATACTTATGTCGAACTCAACACGCAATCGGCGAACTTCCCGGTTACACCAACTTCATTTCGTCCGTTTTCAGACGGCGGCAGAGACAGCCCCGCGCTCGTTAAATTGAATGCCAACGGCGGCTTGGTTTATTCGACTTTTATCGTCAATGCGCCGGATGCGTTCGCGTTCGATGTCGCATCCGACGCAAACGGCAGCGCGACCGTCGTCGGCTCGTCGAATCAGATTTTTCCGGTCAATCCGGTTATCTCGAGCGGCGGAAATTTTCTGGTCAAATTTAATCAGAGCGGAACGGGTTTGATTTTCGGAACTTATCTCAGCGGCACGACCGCCAATGCAGTTTCCTTCGGACGTTCGATAACGCTCGACAGCAGCGGCAATACTTTTATCACGGGAAATACGAACGATACGACCTTCCCGACGACGGCAGGCGCACCGCAAACAGTCAATCGCGGCGGCGGCTCGAACAACAATGATACGGGCGATGCCTTCGTTTCTAAAATCAGCTTGCTGCCGAATGATTGTCCCGCTATTACGATAAATCCGCAGCCGATTCGTCCGGCGATCAAAGGACAAAACTACAATCAGCAACTGTCGGCGACGGGTGGAACCGCGCCGTACAATTATTCGCTTTTCCCGAATACCAATTCGCAGTTACCGAACGGAATCACGCTTTCGACGGCGGGATTATTAAGCGGAATAGTGTCAAACAATAACGGCGTAACGGCAAGAATTGCGATTCGCGCCGCCGATGCGAACGGCTGTGTCGGCGTGCGTCCGTATTCGTTAAAGATTTTCAGAGGCGTTCGACCGTTTGATTTCGACGGCGATTTGAAAGCCGACATCGCGGTTTTTCGACCGACAAACGGCAGTTGGTACTTCTTGAATTCTTTTTCAAATCAAAAATTTAAAGGTGTCGCATTCGGACAATCCGGCGACGTTCCGGCGGCGGGCGATTTTGACGGCGATGGAGTTTTCGACATTTCGGTTTTTCGTCCGTCGAACGGTTACTGGTATCGGCTCGACAGTTTGACGGGAAATTTTGCGGCGGTTCCGTTCGGGCAAAACGGCGACGTGCCAATCGTCGGCGATTATGACGGCGACGGTCGAAGCGATATTGCCGTTTTCCGTCCGTCAACCGGCGGCTGGTATTTGCTGCAAAGTCAAAACGGATTCACAGGAACAATTTTCGGAGCATCCAGCGATGTTCCGGCGGCGGCTGATTATGATGGCGACGGTCGCAACGACATCTGCGTTTTTCGTCCGTCGAACGGTTATTGGTATCGTCTGAATAGTTCTGACGGCGCATTCGTCGCTTATCCGTTCGGACAAAGCGGCGACGTTCCCGTTCGCGGCGATTACGACAACGACGGCAAAGCCGACATCGCCGTTTTCCGCCCGTCAAGCGGCAGTTGGTATATTCAGCGTTCACAGCAAGGATTTTCAGGGACGGCGTTCGGGCAATCCGGCGACATTCCCGTCCCGAGCGATTACGACGGCGATTCAGTAGCTGATATAGCGGTTTTCCGACCTTCAAACGGAACGTGGTATTTACTGCAAAGCTCCAACGGTTTCACCGGCGCAGCGTTCGGCGCGAACGGCGATATTCCGATTCCGGCTTTGCCGTAAAAAAAAGTGGAGAGTGCGGATTTCAAATTTGAAATCCGCACTCTCCCGCTCTAATTTTGACGCTTTAGCCGGATTTTCGTCGGCGATGGGAAACGACACGCCTGAATCTAAAATTTCCTGTTCCCCGTTCGTCGAAATTTCCCACATTTCTTCAGCGAAATTTTCCGGCGAAGTAAGAAACCGGCATTTTTCTGCCCGTGCCGGTAACCGAAAATTGTTGACGACGCGGCGCGACTAACTATAATTTATGTAAAACCGTGCGGGAAAATTTATCGAGACTAATCTAAATCCGCGCTTTCGGTTTTACATAAATTCAATATGAATAAAGTTCCTGCCGACCGCGCGTTTTTTCTTAAAGACATTGAAATTTTTCAGGACTTAACCGAAGCCGAAGTTGATGCGATTGGCGAGAAAATACCGCACAAACACTACCGCGCCAAATCTATTTTCTACACGCCCGAAGACAAAGGCGAAGTTCTTTTTTTGCTGAAAGAAGGTCGCGTCCGGCTGTTTCGACTTTCGGCGGACGGCAAAACCTTGACGACCGCGACGCTCGAAACTGGAACTTTTTTCGGGAAAATGGCTCTGCTCGGACAGCGGCTTTACGGCAACTACGCCGAAGCCGTAACCGACTGTGTAATTTGTCCGATTTCACGCGAAAACGCCAGAAAATATCTAGTCGGCGACGAACGCATCGCTTACCGCATTATCGAAACGCTCGGCAAACGTCTGCTCGAACTCGAACAGAGGCTCGCCGATTCCGCCCTCAAACAAGTTCCGGCGCGGCTCGCGTCCCTGCTTTTGCAGTTCGCCGAAAAACAAACCGCCGATCAATCCGCGCCGTCCGCCGCGCCAATCGAACTCATCTGTACGCACGAAGAACTGGCGCAGATGCTCGGCATTCACCGCGAAACGATTACCCGTACGCTCAAGGAATTCAGTCGAATGGGTTTGGTCAAACTCAGTCGCGGAAAAATTCTTTTGCAGGACGCTAAAGCCCTTCTGGATTTAAGCGCGGTTTAATTTCAATCGTCTGCCTTTTTTTTCATCGAATTGTGATTTAGATTACAGACTATAATCGCCGCCTGTTGTTTAATCGTATAAATTTTCGATTCAGGGAGGGATTATGATCATTAAAAAATATCGGAAAAGCAGCGGTGCGAAATATATTTTCCGCTTCTTTCAACAAATTTTGACGTTTTCGGTTTGCGTCGTATTTTTTGCGGCGGCACAGGCACAATCAAAACAAAATTCAGACGGTGCGGGTGAAGACAATATTTTGCCTGCGCCGCTTTCTCTGTCGCTTAACGGAACCGATTCGTTTTTGACCGTATCAAACAGTCCGAGTCTTAATCTGACGGATTCATTCACCATTGAAACCTGGATTAAATCCGCCGATTACACAGCGTCGGCGACGATTATTGACCGCTTCAGTCAAACGCTCGAACAGGGCGGTTTCGGTTTGCGTCTGAGGGCGAATGCGGCGATTTTTACGATTTGTCCGGCTCGCGGTCGCTGTATAGATGCGGCGAGCGCGGCGACGCTCGTGCCGAATCAATGGCAGCACATCGCGGCGGTTTATGAGGGCGGACAGATGCGCGTTTATATCAACGGACGACGCAGCAGCGGTGGACGTTACATCGCCGGCGTGTCGCCGCCGCGCGCGGTTTCCGGGACGCTGACCATCGGCGCGAACAGCGACACGACGCAGATGTTTCACGGGCTGCTCGACGAAATTCGCATTTCCAGCGGAGCGCGTTATAACGTAAATTTTTCTCCGGCGATTCAGTTTGAAAGCGATTCGACTGCCGCCGGTTTGTGGCGGTTTGACGGCGCGGCGACGAACGATTGGACGGGCAATCAGAATCACGCGCTGATCACGGGCGGCATCACATTTTCGCCCGACGTGCCGACGGCGGCAAATTCCGGTTTTGTCATTACGCCGACTCCGAACGTCGGACCGTCGAACACTTTATACGGTGTCAAAACGATTTCGGCAACGGAAGTTTGGGCGGTCGGCGATCACGGTCCGGCGGGCAACTGCTGTTTCCCGAAAACTCCGGTCAGCCTGCGTTGGGACGGTTCGCAGTGGGTTGATGTTCCCGTTCCGCTGCCGCCGGGATTCAGCAACGGAACGCTCGTCGCCGTTGACGCGACCAGCCCGACTAACGTCTGGGCGGTCGGCACGGTCGGTTCAAACTTTTCTTTGAGAGTCGTTCTTTTGCGCTGGAACGGCGCGGGTTGGAACATCGCCGCAGTCGTCTCCGATCCGACTTACCCGGAATACGGCATCAGCACGATCAAGTCAATTACGGTCATCAGCGAAAACGATGTCTGGCTGGTCGGCTCGCAGTCGGGCGGCTATTCCTGGACGCTGCACTGGGACGGCAGCAGCCTGCAAACCGTGCCGAGTCCGAATCTCGACAACGGCAATGATTTGGCTGATATTGACGCGATTAACGCCAACGATATTTGGGCGGTCGGTGCTTATATGGTTATCCGCTGGAACGGAACGGCGTGGCTGCCGGTGCCGAACGCGCCGCGCAGCACTTATTTTAGAAGCGTGGCGGCGATTGCGCCGAATGATGTTTGGGCGGCGGGAACAATTACCACCTGCGGACCGTTTGAAGGTTGTTCGTCGCGCGACGGACTTTATCATTACGACGGTTCGCAATGGACGGTTGTTCCGGTTCCCGGCTTAACCGGACAATTATTTTTAAATGATGTTTCGGCTACTGCTTCCAATAACGTCTGGATCGCCGGAATGGATAATCTCAAGACTTACGTCGCATATTTCGACGGGACGGTCTGGCAGCGCGTCGCCAGCCAGAACACGCCGGTCTCAGACAGCGATATAGACCAGTTACTCAGCATTTCAACGCTCAATTCAAACGAAGTTTGGACGGTCGGATTTGCGGAGGATTTACTTTACACTCCGCAGGGTAATATATTCACTAAGAACAATCTCGCCCTGCGCCGTTCTGCCACGCCGTAAGGTCTTGATAAAAAAAGGACGCGAAAGTTAAATTTAACTTTCGCGTCCTTTTTTTTGCGATAGTGATTCGCCAGGAATTCGTCATTTATTTGACAACGATATTCACCAATCTGCCCGGAACGACGATGACTTTGACGATCTGCCTGCCGTTCGTATATTCCCGAACTTTCGCGTCAGCCAACGCCATCTGCTCTAAATCTTCTTTTGAAGTTTCGGGCGAAGTCAAAAGTTTGCCGCGCAATTTGCCGTTGACCTGCACGGGAATTTCGATTTCCGACGCTTTCGCCAGCGTTTCGTCGGCGATTGGAAACATCGCGCCCGATGCTAAAATTCCTTTTTCGCTGTTCGTCAAAACTTCCCACATTTCTTCGGCGAAATGCGGCGCGTAAGGCACGAGCATCAAAATCAATTTTTCCAACGCTTCACGCACGGCGAATTTTTCCGCGTCGTCTGCCGCGTCCGGTTCGACTTTGAAATCGCCCAGCGCGTTCGACAATTCCATCAGAGCCGCGACCGGCGTGTTGAATTGATAAGATTCAAAATTTTCCGTAATGCGCTTGATCGTTTGGTGCGTTTTGCGGCGCAGATTTTTTGAATGCGGAGTGCGGAGTGTGGAGTGCGGAGTAGAAGATTGCTCTTCGGTTTCAGATTCCGCATTCTGCATTCCTCGTTCCGCAATGGCTTCGCGCCATTTATAAACGAAACGATAAACGCGCTGTAAAAATCGAACCGCGCCTTCAATTCCCGTTTCCTGCCAGACCAATTCGTTTTCGGCGGGCGCGGCGAACAGCGCGAATATTCGCACCGCGTCCGCGCCGTAAATCGCAATCATATCGTCCGGGTCAACGCCGTTGTATTTCGATTTCGACATTTTTTCGACGGCGACTTTGATCGGCGAATCGTCGGCTTTCAAGACGGCGTTTGATACTCTGCCTTTTTCATCGCGCTTGATTTCCACTTCGTCGGGCGCGATGTAGCTCGCTTTTAAATCCGAGTAAAAAGATTCGCCGACGACCATTCCCTGCGTTAAGAGATTTTTGACGGGTTCATCAAAATTTACCAAGCCGATGTCCCGCATTACCTTCGTCCAAAACCGCGTGTAAAGCAAGTGCATTACGGCGTGGTCAACGCCGCCGATATACTGGTCAACCGGCAGCCAATAATTGACGATTTTCGGATCGAACGGCTCGCTCGTGTTTTTCGGATCGGCGTAACGAAAGTAATACCACGACGAATCAACGAAAGTATCCATCGTGTCGGTTTCGCGTTTCGCCGCTTCGCCGCAATGCGGGCAAACAGTATTTACAAATTCCGGCACCCGCGCCAGAGGCGATTCGCCAACGCCCGTGAACGGCGCGGTTTCGGGTAATTCAATCGGCAGATTTTCATACTTTTCGGGAACTGCGCCGCACTTTTCGCAATAAACAATCGGAATCGGCGCACCCCAAAATCTCTGCCGCGAAATTCCCCAATCGCGCAGGCGATAAGTTACGGCAGATTCGCCAAAGCCGTTTTCTTCGGCATATTGCGCCATTTCCTTTTTCGCTTCGCCGCTCGTTTTGCCAGACCATTCGCCGGAATTTATCAAAACGCCGTAATCGGTAAAAGCGGTTTCGATTGCGGATTGCGGATTGCGGATTGCGGAATTGTTTTCGCTCTCCACTTTCCACTCTTTACTCTCCACTACTTGAACGATGGGCAATCCGAATTTCTGTGCAAACTCGAAATCGCGCTCGTCGTGCGCCGGAACGCTCATCACTGCGCCCGTGCCGTATTCCATCATCACATAATTGCCGATCCAGACCGGCAATTCTTCACCCGAAAACGGATTGACGGCTTTTAATCCCGTATCAATTCCGTCTTTCTCGACTTCTTCGCCGTAATCGGTCGGCTTGGCTTTTTCGATTTTGATTTCTTCTATTTTCGCTAAAACCGCTTCGGACAATTCCGCTTTATGTGCCTCGATAATTGAATGTTCCGATGCGACGACGACGGCATTTGCACCATAAATCGTGTCAATGCGAGTCGTGAATACGCGAACTGATTGCGGCACTTGCAGCATATCGCCAACTTCAATTTCGTCGCCCGCGATTTCTTTCGCTTCTTCAAGAGAAATCTCCGAAGAAGAATTCACCGCTTCGACGACTACAATCTTTGCATCTTCATCTTTGAATTCTGCATTTTGAACTTTGAAATCAACAAACGCGCCTTCGCTTCGACCGATCCAATTCGTCTGCATCGTCAAGACTCTTTCCGCCCAACCTTTTTCAATTTCCGACATATCGCGCAAAAGCTCTTCGGCGTAAGCGGTAATGCGGAAAAACCATTGCGCCAAATCCTTCTTCTCGACTGCCGTTCCGCAACGCCAGCACACGCCGCCCGAAGCCTGTTCGTTTGACAGCGTGGTTTCGTCTTTCGGACACCAGTTGACCTGCGTCATTTTTTTATACGCCAAACCGCGTTCCAGCATTTTCAGGAAAAACCATTGGTCGAATTTATAGTATTCGGGACGATGCGCGGCGATTTCCCTGCGCCAGTCGTAGGAAAATCCTAACTTCTGCAACTGCGCCCGCATTTGATTGATGTTGTCTTCCGTCCAATCGCGCGGATTGACACCTTTTTTAATCGCGGCTTGCTCGGCGGGCTGACCGAACGAATCCCAACCAATCGGATGCAAAACATTAAAACCCTGCAAACGCTTATACCAGGCGAGCGCGTCGCCAATCGAATAATTGCGAACGTGACCCATATGCAAACGCCCCGAAGGATACGGCAGCATTTCGAGCGCGTAAAATTTCTTGCGCGACTCATCCGCGTCCGCCTCAAAAGTCTTGTTTTCCGCCCAACGCTTTTGCCATTTGCGTTCTATTTTCTGTGCAAAGTATTTCTCGTCCATAAGTTTTAGGTTCAAAGTTCAAGGTTCAAAGTTCTATTGAACGCTTGATAAACAATTCAGTTCGTCAAATAAATGAAATTTATTCAACCGATATTCGTAATTCGTAATTTGAAATTCGTAATTGATTTACCGCCGCGTCGCCAAAAGATTTAGGCGAGCGGCTTGCTAAGGGCGAGATTTAATCGGTGAAAAGTCATAGATGAAAGTTTAGCAAAAACTTTCGATTTGTCCAATTTTCGCTGTTATTCCGAATAAACGAGCATTTCATTGACGATCAAATCGAATTGCCTGATCTGCATCAAAGGCGAGACTTTGACGTTGACGCGGGCGTTCGCGTTCCCGATGGTGAAATCGAAATGCGGTTCATACCAAATCAAACTTTTCAAACGACAGGCGGTTTCGCCGTCAACTTTGACTTCTTCGTAACCCGCGCCTTTGCCGTTGTAAACGACTTCGTGAACGCCGTCCGCCGTGACGACGTGAAACTTGCGCCACAGCCATTTTTTTTCCATCAAATTCGCAATCGCCATCGGTTTGATTTTATTAACTTGAAATTTACAAATGTATAATATGCGTATTGCCCGAAAATATCCATTTATGCTATTCTGGCAGAGCCTTTTAGTTAAGGAGTTTTACGAAAACTTATTTAATGATAAGAAAAAATCTAAAGCCGACAGCCGAAACTTGAAACCCGACGTTTGAAGCGTTTTGACTGTCCGCCGAAGCAACAAGGAGAAAACGGAAATGGTCAAACAAAACAAACAAAATATCGCCGTCGAAATAGATAAACTTAACGAAAAAGAAACCGTGGCAGTCGCCAGCTATATTTCCCAAATCCTTTCCAGCCGAATCTCGAAATCAAAAGACAATCAATCAACCGACGATTTAATCGTTTCGCTGTCCGACGCTTACGAAAACAAACGCGCCCGACAGGTTTTTGAATGGGAACGCGCCCGTCGCCAAACTGCCAACCGCACCGCTTAAAATGCGAATTAGGAATTTCAAATTACGAATTACGAGTGCCGGATTTTGGTTTCGTAATTCGTTATTTTTTTGTTTGCTGCTGTTTTTTTCAATCAGTTCTTTCGCGCAGAATCTTGATGTTTTGGCGCAGATGTTGGAACGCGGAAACGATGAACAGAAACGCGACGCGCTTTTACAAATCAGAAATCTGCAAACTGCCGAAGCGTCGCGCATTGCTGTTCCCGCTCTGAAAGATTCATCGGAAATCGTTCGCGCTACTGCTGTTTTTTCCGTTATATCTTTGCCGCAAAACGAAGCATCGCAAACGCTTTTGCCATTGCTCGCCGATAAAAAAACGCTCGTTCGGCGCGAAACGGCTTACGCGCTCGGCAAAATCGGCGATGCAAATTCGGTTAATCCGCTTTTACAGCTATTTCAAAAAGACAAAATTCCCGAAGTCAAAAACGCGGCAATCGTCGCGCTCGGTGAAATCGGCGATGTTTCCGCTGTCGCCGATTTGATTAAAATCCTCCAGAAAAAACCGTTATCGAAAGAAGATTTTCTGCGGCGTTCAGCGGCGCGATCCATCGGGCAAATCGCGCAAATCATTCAAACCGGCAAACGAAAAGTTACCACGCCCGAAAATTCTCAAAATATCGAAACGCCGAAGTATAAAAACTTGAGCGTCGAATTGCCGGTTTTTCAAACGGCGGCGAAAGTCCTGATTCAAATTCTGCAAAACAAAAACGAAGCTGACGATACGAAACGCGAAACAGCGTTCGCGCTCGGCGCAATCGGCGATGAGACGGCAACGGCGGTTTTACAAGCCAGCCTGAACGCCGAAGATTATTACCTGACGGCGATCTGCCGCGAAGCCCTTTTAAAACTCAAAAGAAATTAGATTCGCTGACAAACGTAGCAACCTGAAATTCTTGGAATAAAGTTTGCTTCAACCCGCATATTTGGTTTAATAAAGTATGCAAGCAATACAGTCGCAAAACGTCGTCGAAAGTGATTTGTTAAAAGCGTTTCAGACAACCCGCGAATACACTCTGGAATTGTGCCGACCGCTCGAAACGGAAGATTATATTCCGCAGCCGACCGTTGACGTTTCGCCGCCGAAATGGAACATCGCGCACACGACGTGGTTTTTCGAGGAGATGATTCTCAAAAAATTCGCGCCGAAATATCGTGAATTCAATCCGCAGTTCGGCTTTCTTTTCAACAGTTATTACAATTCCGTCGGCACGCGAACGAAACGCGATAATCGCGGCGATTTGTCGCGCCCGACCGTTGCGGAAGTTTTCGCCTATCGAAAATACGTTGACAGCGCGATGCAGATTTTTCTGTCGTGGATTATTGACCTTTCAAAAAACGATCAGATTCCGGCAGCGCAGGCACAGGAAATTGCCGATTTGGTCGTTCTCGGAATTAACCACGAACAGCAGCACCAGGAACTTTTTCTGAGCGATTTCAAATATACTTTGAGTGTTAATCCGCTTTATCCGGTTTATAAAAGCGACTTCGCGCTCGTCGAAAAAAGCGAAAATTTGACCGGCGGAATGATGGAAATTACCGGCGGAATACACAAAATCGGCTACGAAGGCGAAGGCTTTTGTTTTGACAACGAACTCGAACGCCACCGCGTTTATTTGCAGGATTTTACGATTTCCAACAATCTGACGACGAACGCCGAATATCTCGAATTTATCGAAGACGGCGGCTATCAGGATTTCAGATTCTGGCATTCGGAAGGTTTCGATTGGGTCGTTCAAAATGAAATTACCGCGCCGCTTTACTGGGAAAAACAGAGCGGCGAATGGTCTAATTTCACGCTCGGCGGTTTGCGAAAATTGAAGATGGACGCGCCCGTCTGCCACGTTTCTTTTTACGAAGCGAGCGCGTACGCCGAATGGAAAAAAATGCGCCTGCCGACCGAGTTTGAATGGGAAGCGGCTTCGGATAAATTCGATTGGGGCTTGCGCTGGGAATGGACGAATTCGGCGTATCTGCCATATCCGCATTTTCGCAAAGCGGCAGGCGCAATCGGCGAATATAACGGCAAATTTATGGTCAATCAGATGGTCTTGCGCGGCGCGTCCGTCGCTACGCCAAACGGACACAGCCGACCGACTTATCGAAACTTTTTCCACGCGCCGCTGCGCTGGCAATTTACGGGAATTCGTTTAGCTAAATAATTCCAGATTCCAAAAATGCAAACCGCTATTAAACCCAATACGTTCGCCGAAGACGTTCTAAAAGGATTGTCTGCAACTCCGAAATTTTTGTCGTCGAAATACTTCTATGACGACGAAGGCAGCCGTCTGTTTCAGGCGATTATGAAACTGCCGGAATATTATTTGACGCGGGCGGAAACCGCCATTTTTCAAACGCAGACGCGGGAGATTTTTGAGGCGTTTACCGAAAATGCCGCCGAGTTCGATTTGATCGAACTCGGCGCGGGCGACGGCACGAAAACTTCCCTGCTCGTAGATTTTTTTCTCAAACAACGCGCCGATTTCAAATACGTCCCGATTGACATTTCCGCCGAAGCCTTAAATTTTCTGACCGCCAAATTTAGGGTGCAGTTTCCCGATCTTTCTATTCAAGCCGAACAAGGCGATTATTTTCGGACGTTGGAAACCTTTCAATCGAAATCGGACAAAAGAAAAATTATTTTGTTTTTAGGTTCGAACATCGGCAATTTTTCGCACGAACAGGCAACTGGATTTTTTAAAAGTCTGCGCGAAGTGATGAATCCGAATGATCTGCTTTTTATCGGCTTCGATTTGCAGAAAGACCCGCGCCAAATTCGTCAGGCGTATGACGATGCGAGCGGCGTAACGGCTCGGTTTAATTTGAATCTGCTCGCCAGAATTAACCGCGAACTCGGCGCGAATTTCGATGTGAGATGTTTTTCGCATTACGCGACTTATCACCCGATTGACGGCGCGGCGCGGTCTTTTTTAATCAGTCGCGCGGCGCAGACGGTTTTTATCGAAGCGTTAAATCAACGATTTGAGTTTGCCGCGTGGGAACCGATTTTTATGGAAATCTCGCAAAAATACAGTCCGCCGATGATTGAAAACTTAGCGCAGGCGAGCGGCTTTGCGGTTGCCGAATATTTTTTCGATTCTCAAAAATTCTACACGAACGCGCTCTGGAAACCCGTCTGATTTACCGATGCAATTTACAATTCTGCATTTCGATTCGCTCGGCTCAACGAACACCGAAGCGATAAACCAGGCGCGATGCGGCGCGGGCGAAGGTTTGTGCGTCGTTGCCGGACAGCAAACCGCCGGTCGCGGACGACACGGGCGCGTTTGGGTTTCGGAAAAAGACGCGGGAATTTATTTCAGTCTGGTTTTGCGCCCGACGATTGAAAACAGATTTTTGCCGCTGATAACTTTGATGACCGCCGTCGCGGTTTTTGATGTTTTGACTGAGCTTTACAATTTGCAGCCCGACATCAAATGGGCGAATGACGTTCACGTCAGCAGCAAAAAAATCGCCGGAATTCTGGCGGAAATGGCGGAAACCGAAAATGGCACAGCAATCATCGTCGGCATCGGGATCAATTTGCGTTCGGATAATTTTCCACCGGAATTAAAAGACGCGGCAACTTCCATCGAAGAGGAAACCGGGCAAAAAACCAACATTGAAAATCTTCTAAAAAATCTAACCGGCAAACTGAATTTTTATTACGAAATGCTGAACGGCGAAAACGGCACGGCGGCAATCAGGCGCGAATGGTCGCGGCGTTCGTCGTATCACGAAGGCGCGAACGTAACCGTCAAACTGCCGAACGAAACTTTCACGGGAACGACACGCGGCATCGAAACGAACGGGGCTTTGCGAGTGGAAACGGCGGGCGGCGAAATCAAAATCGTGCAGGCGGGCGATGTCGAAAAACTGCGAAAATCTCCGGCGTAAATCAACCGCGATTGAATTTGAACGCGCAAAAGTGTAATTTTAAAAAGTCTTATTTAACAAAATTTTAAAAGATTGCTATGAAAAACGAATTTGATTTTGACCCCGAAGATTTGGAATTTGAAGATTTCGATAAGGAATTGGAAGATTTTGAAGATTTTGAAGACGAGATAGCCGACGACATCGAAATGCGGACGGCGGTGCTGTCGAAAAATAATATGGTCGCGCTGCTGTGCATCAAAATGGCGAACGCGGGCGGCGCGATATGCCGCGTTGATCCGCGTGAACCGAATCCGTCGGTACAGATTTACGACGACCCGGCAAAGGCTCTCGAATGGTTCACGAAAAGTTTGCAAACCAGCAAAAAGAACGGCTGGCAAATCGTTTATGACGGCTTGCCGCTGCAGGGATAAATTTAACGAAAAGTGAAAAGTGAAAAGTGAAAAGCCGTTATAAACTTTTCACTTTTCACTTTTCACTTTTCACTATGATTCTGGCGATTGACATCGGGAACACTTCGACCAAGTTCGGCGTTTATGAGAACGACGCGCTCGCGGCGCGGCACACGATACCGACGATTCGCGCTCACAACGCCGACGAGATTTTTCGGCTCGCGGAAATTGAACAGCCGATTCACATCGTCGTCATCTCTTCCGTCGTTTCTGAATTGAAAAACGCTTACCGCGAATTTTCCATAAAATATTTTAACGTCGAACCGATCTTTGTAACGAGTTCGATTGATGCGGGCTTAAAAATCAAATATCTTCCGCCGGACGCGCTCGGCGTTGACCGTTTTGTGGCGGCGTTTGCGGCGGCGGAAAAATTCGGCGCGCCGTGCATCGTCTGCGATTTTGGGACGGCAACGACGATTGACGCGGTTAATTGCAGAAGTGAATATCTCGGCGGCATTATCACGCCCGGAATGGACACGATGCGCGAATCGCTTTTTGCGAAAACTTCCGCGCTGCCTTTGATCAAACTGCGCCGACCGGAATCGGTCATCGGTAATTCGACGGTCGCTTCGATTCAGTCGGGAATTTATTTCGGTTACGTCGCTCTGGTTGACGGGTTGATTGAACGAATGAAGATCGAACTCGATGAACAGCCGAAAGTCGTGGCGACCGGCGGTTTGGCGAAACTCATCGCCGAAACTTCAAAGCAAATCGAAACGCTCGACGACAATTTAATGCTCGACGGATTGCGGCTTCTTTACGAAAAACATCTTCGATAAAAAATAAAGCACGAGACCGACAACTGCCGCGATAACGAGCGTCAAACCTTCCTTTTGGTAATCAACATTCGTCAGCAGCCAAACGATTAAAATCAGCGACAAAATCGAAGCGGCGATACCGAACGGCGCGATGAATTTCGCTTCGGGCGCGTTTGTTTTTCGCCTAAAAACCGGCAAAGCGGCGCACGTCGTCGCGTAAACAATCAGGCGCGTGATCGTCGCTATCGTCAGAGCCGAGATGAACGACGATTGAATTGTCAGAAAAAACATCGCCGCCGAAGTCAGAAGCAGCGAAACGTAAGGCGTTTTAAATCGAGCGTGAGTTGCGCCGATAATCGCCGGAAGTTCGCGCTGTTCCGCCATCGCGTAGGGCATTCTCGAAGCCGCCAGAAAGCCGCCGTTCAAATTTCCCAAAATTGAAACGACCGCGCCGAGCGCGATAAATGCCGCGCCGAAGGCTCCCATAAAATTCGCGGCGGCATCAGCGAGCGGTCGCTCGGATTTGGCGAGTTCGGGCAAAGTTCCGATGGCGACGATTTGAATAATAATAAAAAGACCGGCGCAAAAAACCAGCGCGACGAGCAGAGCGAACGGCACGTTTTTCTGCGGGTCTTTCGTCTCGCCCGCCGGAATTACTGCCGCTTCAAAACCGACGAAGGCGTAAATCAACAATAAAACCGCGCTCGAAAACGATGTGTAATCGGGCGCGGCATCAAACGAAAAATTACCCGGCTGAACGAACAAAAGTCCGACAAACGCGAACACGAGCAGCGGCACGATTTTTCCGACCGTGAAGATATTCGTCAAAATTACCGATTCTTTTACGCCTAAGAAATTGACGACGGTGAACACCACGACGACTGAGCTAATCAAAATAATTCGCAGCGCACCTTTGTCCGCGTCCGGCACAAAAAACCCTAAATAAGCGAGCAGAAGATTACAATTAGCGGCGAACGTCGTTACGCGGACGATCCAATACAGCCAGCCGACTTCAAATCCGACGATTGAACCAAACGCTTCTTTGGCGTAAAGATACATTCCGCCGGTCGCCGAAAAACGGCTCGACACTTCGGCGAAACAAACGACGATAAAGCCGATAATCACGGCGCAAAAAACAAACGCCAGCAAACTGTAACCGCCGATCAAAGCCGTAACTTTTGCGGGCAGTCCGAAAATTCCCGCGCCGATAATCGTATTAACCGCAATCGCCGTCAAATCCCAGCGATTGATGCCGCGCACTAATTTTTCGTCAGTCATTTTGGTCAAATAAAAAACTCCGCTTTTCAAACAGAAAAAGACGGAGCCGGTGAAATACTTGAGTGCGAAAATTTATGCGATCTGTGTTTGAAGGCGCATCACATCTTTCGCCCACGCACCGACTTCGGCGCGCAAAATTTTCACATCCGCCCGCAGATTATGCCCGATGCTCAGAGATTCGTGAACATCTCCCTCGATTCGCTCCAACCGAACATCAAAGCTGAATTGCAAGTTTTTAATTTCTTCGACATCTTTTTCAAGCGTCGTCAAACGCACTTCTATTTTGTCGAACCGTTCGTTCACTTCCTGACGCATCGCGTTGATCGCGTCGAGAATCGCATTTTTTTCCAAAAGAGTTTCCTGACTGTCGTTGTTCATTATTCTTCAAACCTCTGGGCGCAATCATAGCATAAGAGTTTTGTTCGCGCATCATCTAAATTTTGCGTTGCGAAGCTGCTGCTTTATAATTTTTGTTAAGTGAACTGCCAATCGTTTTTCAGAATATCCGAATGAAAAAATTAGTTTCCCTTTTTGTAATTTTCAGCGTTGTTACTCTGGCTTTTGTCGAATCTGACGCGCAAGGTAAAAACAATAATAAAACGCCGCTGCCGAAAAATTATCAGCCGATTACGCTGAAATCTTCGCCCGCTTTGCAGACGCTTTTGGAAAAAGCAGTCAACGAAACTTTGAATGATTTTGTGGCGAAAAAGGTTGCGGCAAACAATGTCGCGGCGACTTTGATTGATCTGCGCGACGCGAATAATTTTCAAACGGGAAGCGTGCGCGGCGACCAGAAAATTTATCCGGCGAGCGTCGTCAAACTTTTTTATCTGGCGGCGGTGCATCAATGGCTCGAAGACGGAAAAATTAAAAGTTTAACGCCGGAACTGCAGCGCGGTTTGAAGGATATGATCGTTGATTCGTCGAACGACGCGACGCAGTATATCGTTGACGTTTTGACCAATACTTCGAGCGGCGGTGAACTCGCGCCGAAGGAATTGGAAATTTTCGCCGAAAAGCGCAACGCCGTCAATCGTTATTTCGCATCGCTCAATTACAAAAACATCAACGTCAATCAAAAAACTTACTGCGAAGATGCCTACGGGCGCGAACGGCAGTTTCGGCGCGACGGCACGAACCGTAATATGCTGACGACCGACGCGACGGCGCGGCTGCTCGCCGAAATCGTTACGGGCAAAATCGTTTCGATTGAAAGAAGTAAGCAAATGTCGGATTTGCTGAAACGTGATTTCAGCGGAACTGCTTCCGACGCGGACGATCAGGCACACGGATTTACGGCAATCGCGCTCAACAAACTAAATCTGAAAGACGCAAAACTTTGGTCGAAAGCCGGTTGGACTTCCAAAACGCGCCACGATGCGGCGTATATCAAAACGCCCGACGGTTTGAAATTCGTGCTGGTCGTTTTCACGGAAAATTTCGCTAACGAACGCGATATTATTCCGACCATCGCCGCCAAAGTTTTGAAAGAATTAGCTTCGGTCAAATAATTTTCGCTTCCGTGTTAGAATGAAATTCCTTTGGAGACAAACACAATGACAGACAATCAATTCGATCAGCTTTTCAATATGGTAACGAAGTGCGTCGGCGGCATTCAGGAATTACAGAGAGATGTCGGCGGACTCAAAACCGATGTGTCAGAACTTAAAACTGATGTTGCGGAACTTAAAACGGGTCAAGCCGAAATCAGAAGCGACGTGGCTGAACTTAAAACTGATGTGGCTGAACTTAAACAAGGTCAAATCAGGCTCGAAGCGGGACAGACGCGGCTGGAAAAAGAGATGCAGTTGACGAACAAATCATTCCTTTATTTCCAATCCGATTTGATGAATCTGCGGGCGAAAGTCGGAGTGATGGAAGACGAGATGGAAGGAAAAAAGCAACTATCTAACTAACCAATTTCGATATTTTTGAAAAATCAAATGAAAAAATTCAGCCTTTTTATTTTAGTTTTAGCTCTAACCGTTCAAGTCTTCGCGCAAAACGCGGCTTATCAAAAACCGCCGAAAGATATTCTGGATGTTTTGAACGCGCCGGCGATTCCTTCGACTTCGATTAGTCCGGCGAAGGATAAAATTCTGCTGATCGAGCCGATGGTTTATCCGTCGGTTGCCGAAATTTCCCAGCCGATGCTGCGAATCGCCGGTTTGCGAATCAATCCGCTGACAAACGGCTCGCATCGTCAGCCATACGCGACGAAAATTTCGCTGAAAAATATCAGCGACGGCAAGGAAACGGCGATTAGTTTACCGTCGGGCGCGAAGATCGTTTCGCCGCAATGGAGCGCGGACGGCAAATACATCGCTGCCGGAAATATCACGCCGAACGGTGTCGAACTTTGGATTATCGAGACGGCAAACGGCAAGGCAAAGGCTTTGAAAAACGTCCGCGTCAATACGGCTTTCGGCGGTTTCGCGTGGATGCCCGACGGTAAATCTTTGATGGTCAACTTCGTTCCGTCAAAACGCGGAACTGCGCCGAATTATCAAAATGTAACCCCGATATCGCCGAGCATTCAGGAGACAACCGGCAAAAAAGGTTCTCTGCCGACGTATCAGGATTTGCTGAAAAGCCCGAACGACGAGCTTTTGTTTGACTACTATGCGACTTCGCAGCTTGCCGTCGTCTCGGTTGACGGCAAAATCAAGGAAATTGGACAGCCCGCGATTTTCGACGAAATGGAAACCTCCCCGGACGGAAAATACATTTTAACGGCGCGAATTCATCGTCCGTTTTCGTATCTTTTAACCGCAAACGATTTTCCGACGACGGTTGAAGTTTGGGATATGGACGGAAAATCAATCTACAAAGTCGCCGAAGTTCCGGCACAGGACAACATTCCGGTCAACGGCGTAACGACCGCGCCGCGCAGTTACGAATGGATTCCGACCGAAAGCGCGACGCTGATTTGGGCGGAAGCGTTAGACGGCGGCGACCCGAAAACGAAAGCCGAGTTCCGCGATAAGTTGATGAAAAACGCCGCGCCATTTTCGTCCGCGCCAACCGAATTACTAAAAGTCGGACAGCGTTACAGCGGCGCGAATTTCGGCGAACGAGACGGCTTGATGTTGTATTACGATTTTAACCGCGATTCGCGTCATCGGCGGATTTATATGACGGATTATCGAAATCCGTCCGCGCCGAAATTGATTTCCGATTTGAACGCCGCCGACCGTTACAATGACATCGGTCAGCCGGTAACAAAACGATTGCCGAATGGTTTTAGCGTCATTCAACAGAACGGCGATGAGATTTTTCTGTCGGGTTTGGGCGCGTCAACTGAAGGCGACCGACCGTTTTTGCGACAAATGAATTTGAAGAATTTAAAGACCGATGAAATCTGGCGTTCAGACAAGGATAATTATGGCAGCTTTGTGGCTTTCATAAATGACAAGCCTGATTGGAGTCGTAATAGCACAACTAAAAACAGTGCCGAAATTATTATCCGTCGAGAATCTATAACCGAACCGCCCAATCTTTACAGACTGGCGATTTCTGGTTACGGAGAAGATGAAGAATTATCTTCCCAGAAGAAGTTGACCGATTTCACCGATCCAACACCGCAACTGCGCGGCATTACGAAAAAACTCGTCAAATATAAACGCGCCGACGGCGTTGATTTGTCTTTCACGCTTTATCTGCCGCCGAATTATAAGGAAGGAACGCGATTGCCGACCGTCGTTTGGGCGTATCCGCTCGAATATACGAACTCGGCGGTTGCCGGACAGGTTGCCGGTTCGACCAATCGGTTCACCCGTATCAGTAGTTACTCGCATCTGTTTTTCGCGCTGGAGGGCTACGCCGTTTTAGACGACGCGACGATGCCGATTGTCGGCGATAACGAAACGAAAAATGATACTTTCGTCCAACAAATCAACGACGGCGCGAAAGCCGCGATTGATAAAGCCGTCGAATTAGGCGTTACCGACCCGGAACGAGTCGGTGTCGGCGGACATTCTTACGGCGCGTTTATGACGGCGAATCTGCTGGCGCATAACGATTTGTTCCGCGCCGGCATCGCGCGTTCGGGCGCGTATAATCGAACCTTAACGCCGTTCGGTTTTCAAGGCGAAATCCGCAATTTCTGGGAAGCGACGAAACTTTATACCGACGTTTCACCGTTCTTTTTCGCCGATAAAATCAACGAACCGATTCTGCTGATTCACGGTGAAGCCGACAACAATACTGGAACTTTCCCGATTCAGTCGGAAAGACTTTTCGCCGCCATTCAGGGAACGGGCGGCACGGCGCGATTGGTGATGCTGCCGTCCGAATCGCACGGTTATTCGGCGAAGGAATCAACCGAACACACATTATTTGAAATGATTTCGTGGTTCGATAAATACGTTAAAAACGCCAAGCCGCGTGATAAAAATATGACGGCGAAACAATAATTACAGACACAAAAAAACTCCGCTTCGATTTTCAACGAAGCGGAGTTTTTCTTTTTAATTCGCTTTAAGCGACCTTTCTTTCCAGCATTCTGACATCGTGCGACCAAGCCGCGATTTCTTTTCGCATAATTCTTACATCAGCGCGATTTTCGTGACTCAATTCCAAAGCCTTGTGCGACAAAGCAAGCAGTCGGTCAAATTCGTTTTCAAAAACGAATTGCATTTCTTTCACCTGATTTAAATCAGTTTCGACGTTGGTTAGTCGCGCTTCAATGTTTGATAGTCGCGCTTCAACTTTGTCAAAGCGTACATTCATTTCCGAGCGCAGTCCGTTTATCGCGTTTAGAACGGTTTCCAGATTCGGCAGAGTATCTTGTTCACTATTATTTTCCATAAAATGCTTCCCGACTGATTGTAGCAAAAGTTTTCACGATAGAGAAAACTTTTTACTGAACTTCGTCCAGTTCGATAAACCGATGTTTTTCCGACTTACTGTAATTGAATGTTTTTTCCGCCGCCGGAATATCTATCGTCAATCCTTCTTCGAGTATTTTTTCCGCCGAAATCGCGTCAACCGGCTTCGAGAAATAAAATCCCTGACCGAGACGGCAGCCGAGCGAGCGGAGCTGTGATAATTGATGCGCGTTTTCGATGCCTTCGGCAACCGTTTCGATTTCGAGGTTTTGTCCGAGCAGCAGAATCGTGCGGACGATGGCTTCGCTCTTGACATCTTTTTCCATTTTGCCGACGAACGAGCGGTCAATTTTCAGGCGGTCGAAGGGAAATTGGTGTAAATAACTGAGCGACGAATAGCCCGTGCCGAAATCGTCGGTCGAAACCGAGGTGCCGAGCGCGTGAAAATCGTTGATGACCGCCAGCGATTTGTCGCCGTTTTCCATCACCATACTTTCCGTTACTTCGAGTTTCAGACAGCGCGGCTCGAACGCGGTGCGCGTCAAAACGTCTTTGATCTGAGCGATGAGATTCGGATGCAGAAGCTGTTTGGCGGACAGGTTGACGCTGATGGAAAGCCGTTTGTGGTTCGGAAAACGTGCCTGCCATTCGGCGGTTTGCCGACACGCTTCTTCTAAAATCCACAAACCGATTGGAATAATCAAGCCGGTTTCTTCCGCGATGCCGATAAAATCGTTCGGCGGAACCATTCCGTGCTGCGGGTGCTGCCAGCGAATCAACGCTTCAAATTCGAGGACTTTGCCCGTATCGAGTTCGACAATCGGCTGGTAGAAAACGCGAAATTCGTTGCGTTCGATTGCCCGCCGCAAATCGTTTTCCATTTGCAGCAAATTCATATTGCGAATGTGCATTTCGCGGTCGAAAATTTCGTAACGCGATTTGCCCGCCGTCTTCGCCCGGTACATCGCCGTGTCCGCGTCGCGCAGAAAATCTTCCGGCTGGCGTTTCACTTCGTCCGACACGATGATGCCGATGCTGGCGGAAGTGAAAACTTCATAGCTGCCGAGGTTGAACGGTTCGGAGAGTCTTTCGAGAAACCTGTTTGCCACGCGGACGGCATCTTCCGGTTTATTGATGCGCGTCAGCAGAACCGTGAATTCGTCGCCGCCGAGCCGCGCCACAATATCGTTCGGGCGCAAACATTCTTCCAGTCGTCCGGCGATTTCAACCAGCAGTTTGTCGCCGATGGAATGTCCGAGGCTGTCATTAATGATTTTGAAACGGTCGAGATCGAGAAACAGTACGGCAAAGCGAAACGCCTTATTATGTTCCGAACGGCGGACGGCGCGTTCGAGGTGATTCATAAACTTAGCGCGGTTCGGCAGATTGGTCAGAGTGTCGTGTCCGGCGATGTGCTGAAGTTTGGCTTCGGCTGTTTTCTGGTCGTTGATGTCCGTGTTCGTGCCGAACCAACTGATGATATTTCCTTCCGCGTCGCGTCCGGCGGCGGCGCGCGCCTGAAACCAAAAATACTCGCCGTCGTGCCTTCGCAAACGAAATTCCGTCAAATAATCTTCGCCGGTTTTAAGCGAATGCGTCCAATTTTCGACGCTCTGCCCCAAATCGTCCGGGTGAACCAGAGACTGCCAGCCGTCGCCGAGCGTTTCGCTGTAAGTGCGCCCGAAGTATTCGAGCGTCCGCCAATTAACGTAATCGAGTTTGCCGTCGGGCTTCGCCGTCCAGATTTGGTGCATTATGCCTTCGCCGAGCAGACGATATTTTTGTTCGCTGTCTTTTAACGCCTGCTCGGTGCGCTTCTGTTCGGTAATATCCTGAACATTGGCGCGAATGCCGGTAATTGCTCCATTTTCGTCCTTAATCAGAGTATCTTTGAGCATCACGGAAACGAAACTTCCGTCTTTGCGGCGCAGCGTTCTTTCCATCGGCAATAACGGTTTTAAGCCGGATATTTTCTTGAGAACACTTTCGCGGGAAGTTGACTCGACGACGAATTCCCAGGCGTATCTGCCGAGAACTTCTTCGGCTCGATAACCGAGCATCTCCAATTCGGTGCGGTTGATGCGGACGATGCGCCCTGCACGGTCTAATTCGTGATAGCCGGTCGGCGCGTTATCGAATAAATCCTTTAACTTGGCTTCGCTCTCCTGCAAAAACATCTCCGTTCGTTTGCGTTCGGTGATGTCGCGGGCAATACCCTGCACGCCGATTGGTTTCCCGTCGCGCAAAATCAGACGGGTGCTGAGTTCGAGCGGAATGCGCCCGCCCTGTTTGGAAAGAATATCGAGTTCATAGACCGGCGACGGATCATCGTTATTTTCCCGCGCAATCATTAGACGGGCTTTTTCTAAATGATCCGGCGCGATAATTTGACTCGTGTGCAAGTCCAAAAATTCTTGGCGCGTGTAGCCGGTGAGAATCTCGCCCGCCCGGTTAAGCGACGTAAATTTCCCGCTCAAATCGCGGGTATAAATTATATCGTTGGCGTTCTCGAACAACTCACGATACTGCTCTTCGCGTTCCCGCAAAGCTGCTTCCGCCAGTTTACGCTCAGTAATATCGCGGATAATGCCTTGAATGCCGACGGGTTTTCCATTCTGCCTGATCAGCCGCATACTGATTTCAAACGGCACGCGGTCGCCTTGTTTAGAGAGACCGACGAGTTCATACGCGGGAAGTATTTCACCGGCGATAATCCGCGAACTCATTTGCTGCGCCTTTTTCCAATAATCCGGCGCGATGATGTCTTTGGTGTGCATCTGCAAAATCTCTTTGCGGGTATAGCCGGTAATAATCTCGCCCGCCCGGTTGAATGACGTAAATTTGCCTTCCAAATCGCGGGTAAAAATCAAATCGTTGGCGTTCTCGAACAATTCGCGGTATTGTTCTTCGCGCTCCTTCAAAGCGGCTTCGGTCTGCTTGCGCTCGGTGATGTCGCGGGCAATGCCCTGAACGGCGACCGGCATACCGTCTTCATAAATCGCGTTGCTGTTGATTTCGAGCGTTACGCGGCGACCGTTTTTAGCGATGCAGTCAATTTCATAAACCGTCTGCGGAATTCCCGCCAATTTTTCCGCCAGCTTCAGCCGCGAATAATCCAGATATTCCGGCGCGATGACCTGCCGCATATTCAACTGCAAAGCCTCTTCGAGCGTGTAGCCGATGATTCGTTCGGTCGCCTTGTTGATGGATAGATAGTTTCCCTTCAGGTCGTGAACGTAAATTAAATCGTTGGCGTTTTCAAAAATTTCGCGGTAGCGTTCTTCGGATTCCCGAAGAGCTTCGACGGCGAGTTTGCGCTCGGTTATATCCTGAATCTGCGAGATGAAATGCGACGGATTTTCGTATTCGTCACGAACGACTGAAACGCTGATAAATCCCCAAACGATTTGTCCCTCTTTGTGAATGTATCTTTTCTCGCGCTGGAAAATACGAGTTTCGCCGGACATCAGAGACATTCTGGAATCTAAATCTTCCTGCACATCGTCCGCGTGCGTAACTTCTGCGAAACGGCGGTTGAGTAATTCACTTTTATCGTAACCGAGCATCCGGCATAACTGCTGATTAACCTGCATCCAGCGACCATCGAGCGAGGAAATCGCCATACCGACCGCCGCATTTTCAAAGGCGTTCTTAAACTGCGCTTCGGAATAACGCAGAGCTTTTTCGGCGAGCTTTCGTTTGGTGATGTCCTGGCACAAAACCATTCCGGCGTAAATCTCACCGCCTTCATTTCTAACCGGAATAACGTATATGTGAAAAAATACCCCGTCTCTTTCTATTTCGACATCAATAATTTCTCCGGCGAGGGCGCGGCGGTAATATCTCGCCCATTCCGAAGAGATTTCAGGCGGAAACGCTTCCCAGAGCGTTTTTCCTTCCAGTTTTTCACGGGTGTAATGCTTGCTTCTGAGCTGTGAAACTTCGGCAATATAATAACGGAAATCGTGGTCGAACAGTAAAACGCCGGTGTGCGGGATATTCTTTGCCAGCGTCAGGTAAAGTTTTTCGCGCCGTCGTGATTCTTCCTCGACGCGCCGCCGTTCAGTGATGTCAATGATAATTCCCTGCCAGCAAACTAACTTTCCCTTTTCGTCCCGCACGAAACGCCCACGGTCGTGAACCCAATGCACCGCGCCGCTCTTGTCAACGATGCGATATTCCAAATCGGTTTCCTTTTCCGCCCGCATCATCGCATCGGTTTCGCTCAGAACCAGTTCGCAGTCCTGCGGATGAATCAAACGTACCCAGAAGTCCGTACTGCTGTTCCATTCTTCCAAACCGTAACCGAACGCCTCGAACGCCGGACTGACATAAATCGGTGAATACGGCGGGCGTGGTTCGGCGACATAAACCATTACCGGCAGAGTTTCGACCAGATTGCGATATTTATTAACGCTTTCGCGCAGTTCCGATAAACTGCCGACGCGCTCGACTGCGTAGCCGATGGCTTTTTCGAGCAGCGGCGCATCAAGATTCTCTCGAATCAAACAGCAAGCCGCGCCCGTTCGCATCGCTTCAATGCGTAGTTTTTCCTCATCTTCATCTATTAATAAAATCAAAGGCGTGCGGCAGCCGTCGAGAATCGCCTGATGAAGAAAATTTAATCCCGTGTTTTCTCCCAGGCGGCTGTCAATCAGACAAACATCGTGTTCGCCGGCTTTCATCGCTTTCAAAGCGGTTCGCCCTGATTTGCGCCATTCCGTTTCGCAACGCTTTCCCTGAATTTCCCCGAACAAACGCTGTGTCGAACCGTAGAATTTGCGGTCTGCGGTTACAACCAACACTTTCAATAAATGCTTGTTTATTTTGTTCATAGAATAACGATCAAGGGGGAATGTCGTGATTTTATTGCGGGGTGATTTTGAAAAGCCGCCTGATATGCCCGTCAGATTAGACCGTTCAATGAGGGTCGTTTCAACGATTTTCTTTTGACTTTTATCGGCGGCGAATTTCAGGCAGGTGTTTAACCTGTTTTATAATATACAACATTCCGTAAAAACTGCCAATGATTTAAGCGGAAAGATTTCGGAAACGATTTAATCGAATCGCCTGCCTTTTTCTCGCCAAACTTCGCCAAACACGCTAAAATTAACTCTCGACTCCGACACTTTCAAACTTATGAACAAACTGTTTTTTTTCTTAATGCTGACGTTCGTTTCCGTTTCGGCGTTCGCCCAGACGATGCCGAAGGATGCCGACCCGAAACTTTGGGCGCAGGCTTTGAAGATTCATAAAAAAGCGATCATCGTTGACGGACACAACGACATTCCATCGCCGATGGTTGACGACGATTTCGACTTGGCGACCGATTCCGTCGGCAAATATCACAAAGACGGCGACCCGTTTCACACCGACTTGAATCGTTTCAAGCGATCCGGCATCACGGGCGAGTTTTTTTCGATTTACGTTTCGGGCGCGGATTACGAAAAAGGCGGCAAGACGCGCCGCGCGATGGATTTGATTGACGCGACTTACCGCGAAGTCGAAAAACACCCGAATTCATTGACGTTATGCACGACTTCCGAAGACATCCGACGCGCTAAGAAACAAAATAAAGTGTGCGCTTTGATGGGCATCGAAGGCGGTTACGCGATAGATAACTCTCTGTTTGCGTTACGAGACTTTTATCGTCTCGGCATTCGCTATATGACGCTCACGCATAACGTCTCGCACGATTGGGCGGACGCGCATCGCGGCGAAGTCAAGAACAACGGCTTGTCAGATTTCGGCAAGGAAGTCGTCCGTGAGATGAATCGTCTCGGAATGCTCGTTGACATCTCGCACGTTTCGAGCAAAGTGATGTCCGATGTCTTAGATGTAACGACCGCGCCGATCATCGCGTCGCACTCTGGCGCACGCGGCGTAAATGATCACACACGCAACGTCCCGGACGACATATTAAAACGTATAAAAGCGAACGGCGGCGTGATAATGATCAATTTCTACCCGTCATTTCTCGATGCCAGAACCAACAAAGAAGAGAACGAACGCAGCGCAAACTTGAAACCGCAAATAGATGCCTTAAAGGAACAATTCAAAGACGATCAAGCCGCCTACAATAAAGCCGAGCGCGATTTACTAAACGCCAATCCGATTTACATCGCTTCATATACGCGCATCGTTGACCATATTGACCACATTAAAAAGATTGCGGGAATTGATTACGTCGGACTCGGCTCGGACTTCGACGGCATTCCGTTTCTCCCTGCGGGAATGAACGGAATGGAAGACTTACCGCTCGTAACTTACGAGATGTTAAAGCGCGGCTACACCGAACAGGAAATCAAAAAAGTCTTGGGTGAAAACTTTCTCCGCGCATTTAAGAAAGCGGAAGACGCTGCGAAAATAAATTCAAGGCAGATTAGCGGTCAAGGCAGCTTGAAGCGAATTAAATAAACGTATAATTTTGACAAATACAAAAAAGAGAAACTTATGACAGACAATCAATTTAACCAAATGTTCGATTTGCTAACCAAATGTGTGAATGGTGTTCAAAAACTCGAAGCCGGTCAAGCAAAACTCGAAGCCGGTCAAGAAAGACTCGAAACTACCGTTGCAATTATCAAAGATGATGTCTCTGAATTAAAGAATGATGTCGGCGATTTGAAGGAAGGACAGAATCGAATCGAGAAGCAGATGCGTTTGAATGACGCAACTATTGATTCACTCGCAGGCGAGCAGATGCGCTTGAAGGCAGCGGTCGTTAATTTAGAGAAGCCTAATGTTTAATTGCTCTTTTCGTTTAATAATGAACAGTGAACAATTAATAGTGAACAGTTATCGCCGCCCGCAACTGTCAACTGTTCACTATCAACTATCAACTATTAAACGAATCAATCCTTCTCTTTCCATCGCCACAAAAGCAAACGTAAAAATCACAAGATGCTCAACGGAAAAAAGATCATTGTCGTAATGCCCGCCTACAATGCGGCGCGAACATTAGCGAAGACGGTTGCTGAAATACCGCGCAATGTCGTTGATGAAGTCTTATTGGTAGACGACAACAGCGCGGATGAAACCGTCCATCTCGCCAATGAACTCAAATTAAAGACTTTTCAACACGAACATAACTTCGGTTACGGTCGCAATCAGAAGACTTGTTACCGCGAAGCCTTGAAACTCGGCGCGGACATCGTGGTGATGGTTCATCCTGACTATCAATACTCGCCGCACCTCATCGTGCCGATGGCGGGAATGATCGCTTTCGGCGAATATGACGCGATTCTCGGCTCGCGCATCTTAGGCAAAAGCGCGTTAGGAGGCGGAATGCCTTTATATAAGTATATTGCCAACCGCTTCCTCACATTGGCGCAAAATCTGCTGATGAATTATAAATTATCCGAATATCATACCGGCTTCCGAGCCTTCAGCCGCGAAGTTCTTGAGACTCTGCCGCTCGAAGAAAACTCCGACGATTTCGTATTCGACAATGAAATGATCGCTCAAGCCGTCTATTTCAACTTCCGCATCGGTGAGATAAGCTGTCCGACGCGCTATTTCAAAGAAGCATCGTCCATAAACTTTTCCCGCTCGGTAAAATACGGCTTCGGTGTCTTAAATACATCGCTAAAGTTCCGCCTGCACAAATTAGGTGTCAGCAAATCAGTCATCTTCCAGAAACGTGAACCGAAACTAGCGATGAATTATTATAAAGAGATCGCTTAATTTAATTTTATGCAGAAATTATTTAAAAATTATCAAATAAATGAAGACAGAGTAGCGAAACAGGAGTTTGAAGAATGGAAGATAAGTGAAGGCACAAGCGCGGTTAAAAGTAGTTTGCGTTGGACAGCAGCAATGATATTGATAACTATTTTAGTAGATGCTTTTAGGACATTGCTTGATAATCAATCTCCGACAATAAAGAACTGCATATTTGATAATTTATACTGGTTTATCGGTTTTTTGTTCTTTGGTGCGTTAATAGCTTGGACTAAAAACAACAAATTTCTCAGGAAGTTCAATAAAGAAAGAAGCAATAAACCAAAATAAGTTTAATCTTTGGAATGTTCGCACCATTGCGAATAGACATTAGCGATTAATCATCTAATAGAAATCGTTTGATAAAATTCAGATACGTTATTTTAGAATAAAGATAAAAAACATAAACGTATGAAAGACAGATTAAAAAGAAAACTGAAGGCGAAAAAAATCGTCAATCAAATAAAAACTGATAAACCCAAGATTTATGAAATGCCCGATGAATACAAGCAAAATTTACAGCACTTATCAGAGTTTCTACAACAGCGTGAAGATGTTAAAGAAGTGTTTTCTTTATTACGCGATGAAGATAAAATAATTGCCGTCGACACTTTGAAAGATTTTGATAAAAATATCGAAATCATTGAAAGAGAGTTAGCCGCTGAATATGAAGCATATCAGACAAAAATGCGGAATGAAGAAGAAATAGAAAGGTTGTTTGCTAAATTGGAAAACACTTCCGAAGAGTTATATATCATTGTTAAAAGAGATACGCCGCATTTGTTTGAAGAATTTCACAAGATTGCTACTCAGGATATGAATGAAGAAGAAATACAAGAGTTCCTCGACCGCATCGCAGTTCGTGAGGCTAATTTTTCAAAGACATTGCTTGCATTACCTGTCATTGAATAAGTTCAGTTTATCGTTTGATTTAATTTTATGCAGACATTATCAATAAAACATCAAACTTTCATAGAAATAAAAAAGACACCAATACTTGAAAAATGGAAGAAGAGGCAAAATAAAAAGATTATTGAAGTTACATTGCTTTTTTCATTGAATTTTGTCACGTCATTAATTATATTCAGACTGTTAAATAAGTATTACTCAAACGATGTATATGCCTGAAATGTGTTTGTAAAAGATTTTGTCGTCTGTTTAATTGCTAACTACTTTGGTGATTTTGTCGTTATCTGGAGTATTAACAGAAAATTGCAGAAGCAGCTGAATGAAGAAAGAACTAATTTTGATAAATTGAACTCATAAATCATTAAATATCTCTTGTCTAAGTTGAAATATCTCTTATCTAAATTAAAATATGTCTTATTATTTTTGATATATATCTTATATTTTTAAAAAAATGTCTCATCTAAAGTCTTCAATAAGACATATTTTTAAAAATATATCTTATTATTTTAAAAACATAAGACATTTTTAACTTGCAATAAGACATATATCTATGTCAAGATGCTTTCCACACTTCCACAAAGTCTATATAACATCAGGAGAAAAACATAAATGGCAAGAAAAGACAATAAAAAAGTAATGGAAAAAGCTACTATGATTAATGATGCGTGGGCGGAAGGCAGTCCAGCGAGCAATTTCAGCGGCGTTAAGCAGGGTGATTATGACAATGACATCAAGGAAATTTTAAGTATTGATGATGAGGTTGCTGATACGAGAGCGAAACTTAAAATGCTCGAAGATAAAAGAGATGATAAGTGTTTTGCGCTTGATAGTAAGTCAGTGCGCGTCGCCAATGGCGTAAGAGGCGATGTAGAATTCGGTCCCGACAGCCCGCTTTACGGCGCGATGGGTTTTATAAGGACATCCGAACGCAAATCGGGCTTGACGCGCAAACCGAAAAAGCCGTAATTTATTTTATTTAAGAGCAAAAAATGACTAATGATTGACAATTTGTTTTGTTTAATCGTTAGTTATTTTTTATTTGCCGGCAGATAAACATTATGAATCACACACTAGAGCATTTTATCGAGTTTCTGGATAATCCTGACGTTTATGATAATTATGAATATCGTCAAATGCTTAATAAATGGATCGAATACGTTCTGGCTAACGAGCAAACTGTGAATATACACGGCGAAGAATGGCGCGAAAGACGCGAGCGAATGGAAAAACAACTCGATAAAAGATTTGGAAACCCGCAGGAGATTCAGCAGGAGTTTGATGCGATTCACCAAAGATTTCAAGATATTGATTTATATGACGATGATGAAAAAATACGGCTCTTCCGCGAAAATATTGCTTTTCTCAAAAAGAATCAACTAATTTATGATTTGTCCGAGCTAGACATCGAAGCGGCTGAACAAGGCTTAGATAATTGTTTGAAAAGCATCGAAGCCCGTCGTGTCGCCGAGGAAAAAGTCAGACAGGCTAAAATCGCTGAAGAAGATGCGTTTGCCGAACTTGAAGAAGCGATACTAAAAGAATATCAACGCACGGGCAAGATGCCAATCGTTAATATCAGTCCGCCTGTAAAGAAATATTCCGGCAATTAAAGGCAAAAAAATTTTGGAAGACACCTTTTACGCTCGACATCAAAGCAAAAGGCAAACCGATGAATCATCGCTTGCCTTTTTGCCGTCTTGTTTAACGATTGATGTCTAGCGTTCGCCAATCGGTGCGTATTTCTGATCGCGCTTGCCGATATATTCGGCGCGTGGTCTGATGAGTTTGTTGTTGGAATACTGTTCCAAGATGTGTCCCGTCCATCCCGAAATGCGCGATACGGCGAAGATCGGCGTGTATTGGTCGAGCGGAATGTCCATCAAGTAATAGGCGGACGCGGAATAGAAATCCACGTTCGGATACATCCCTTTTTTCTCCAGCATCACCTTTTCAATCTTCTCGGACATATTATACCACTTCATCTCGCCCTTCTTTTCGCCCAACTGTTTCGAGAATTTACGCAGCCACGTCGCACGCGGGTCTTCCGTCTTGTAAACGGCGTGTCCGATGCCCATAATTTTGCGCTTCTCTTCGAGGGCTTTGTCGAGCCAGCCGTCAATCGCTTCTTCGCTGCCGATCTCTTTCAGCATCTTCATCACGTTCGTATTTGCGCCGCCGTGCAGCGGTCCCGCCAATGCCGCGATGCCGCCGGTGACTGCGCCGTAAATGTCCGCCAATGTCCCCGCGATAACGCGAGTAGTGAACGTCGAAGCGTTCAATTCGTGGTCAGCGTGAAGAATCAAAGCGATGTCAAAGATTTTCGCTTCATCCGCTTCCGGCTTTTCGCCCGTGAACATATACAGGAAGTTTTCCGCGAGGCTCAATGATTTGTCCGGCGCGACAACATTCTTATCCGTGCGAATCCGTTCCCAAGCCGCGACCAGCGTGCCGATTTGCGCGGTCAGCTTAACCGCAGTTTTGACGGCGGTTTCGCGGTCGGTGCCGTGTCCGTTCGCATCGTAGAAACCCAATGCCGAAACGCTCGTGCGAAGAACGTCCATCGGATTCGCGTCCTTCGGAAAGGTTTTCATCATCTCGACAATCTCGGTCGGGATTTCGGTGTTCGCCTGAAACTGCGCTTTCAAGTCGGCGAGTTCGTCCGTTTTCGGCAGACGACCGTTCCACAGCAGGAAAATAACTTCTTCAAACGTCGAATTTTCAGCTATGTCGTGAATGTCGTAGCCTTGATAAATTAAAATTCCCTGCTCGCCGTTGACATCGCCAATCGCACTCTGCGCGGCGACGACTCCGCGCAGTCCGGCGGTCGCGGCGGTTGATTCTGTTGCTGTACTCATTTGTTGATAACCCCCTCTAAGTATTAGATTTTTGCGTGATTTAAATTTAGCAAAACGATTTGTAAGTTACAAGTTAGAGGTAATTAAGAGTTTGTAACGATGATTTCGCGCCCGACTTCGACGTTCAAGAGTTTCTGCGCCGAATCTTGAAACGCAACGATTTCGAGAAATCCCGCGCTGCCAAAAATCAATAGCAATTCGCCTTTTGCAGCTTCGGCGAAATAGCTTTTCAAGTTTTTAATTTGTTTTCCGCCAACTTCCACAACGAACTTTTCGGGCAGTTTTTCTTTTGTAAGATTGGTGATGAGATTGCCGAAACGGTCAATCTGAATAATCGTCCCGGTTATCTTTTCGGGCGATATTTGCGGCGGTTTTGTTTCGCTTGAAATAAGATAATCGTTCGTCTGCCCGCCGAACTGATCGGTCGCAACGCCGTTTGAAAGATGCGCGGCGACGGGCGCGAAAACGTCGCGCCCGTGAAATGTCGCGCTGATGTTTTCAGCAAAATATCTTTCGTTCATCAATTCAAAAACTTTGAGGTTTGTTGCTTCGTCAAAGACAAAACTCAGCAATCCGTTATCCGGCGCAATGAAAAAATATCGTTCGGTTTCAACCAAAATCGCCTTTCTGTTTGAACCGACACCGGGATCAACAACGGCGACGAAAATCGTTTTATCTGGAAAGTTTTTATAACAGGCGCGTAAGGTGAACGCGGCGGCATTGATGTTTTGTGGTTCGATGTCGTGCGTGATGTCAACGATTTTCGCGTCTTGATTGATTGACAGAATCACGCCCTTCATCGCGCCGACAAAATAATCCTTCGTCCCGAAATCGGTCAGCAAAACGATTAAATTCGATTCATCATTCATCGCTCAAAAAAATATCCACGAAATATCACGCAAAGCTCAAAAAGGAGAACGGAAAAAAACTTTGCGGCGTATTTCGTGGATTCTAAAGGCGCGTGTTTTTGCTCGGCTCGCGCCAAAAAGTTACAGATTCCAGATTCCAAACTCGACGCTTAATCTTTTATTTGGAATTTGAAATTTGGAATCTGGAATTTATCTGATCTGCGTTTCGTACACGGTCTTGATGCGGATTTGCTGGTCTTTGTTGATGCGGATGTGTTTGCCGCGTTCGACGACGACCGCGCCGACTCCGAAAGCCGCGCCGACACCTGCGCCGACCGCTGCGCCGACCGGACCGCCGGCAATCGCTCCGACGACTAAACCCGTTCCGGTTGCCGCGCCAACTTTGATCGAATCGCTTTTAATCGAGCTTTTGCCCTCGACCGTGCCTTCCGTATCCACGCGCTTGATGTTGTCGCCTCTACGCGGCAAAACTTCGGTTACGATAGCGTTGAAATTGCTCCAACGCTGCTCCGACAAAATGATGCGGTCGAACGACAGAAGCATTTCCGAGCGGCGTTTGATTCTGCCGGGTTTGGTGATCTTTGAAATTCTGCCTTCGATAATCGCGCCGTCGAGTTCATTCGGCGAAATGATTCGCGCCTGAAATTTGTCGCCCGCCGCGCTTCGTTCGGTATTAACGTCGGTCAGCATTTCGAGGATCAATTCCGTATCGGTCGGAATCGTAATCGCCGTGTCGCCGTTTTCAAATTTCGAATTATAAACGGTGCGCGTCATCGTTACCGGCTTCTGCTCGACAGTTGCCGTCGTCGTTTCAACCGGAGCGGTTTCCGAAATCGGTTCGGTCGCGGTTGTCGTAACCGGCGTGGTTTCCGCCGTCGTTTCGGCTGTCGTCGGCGTAGTTACGGTTTGTTCGGTAACAATCGGTGTCGTCGTCTCGGCAACCGTTGTTTCGATTGGCTTTTCTTCAACGACCGGCGGCGCAGTTTCGACCGTTATGGCGATTACGCCGCGTTTATTCAACCCGTTCGGCAACGCCGCGTCGAACGAGCGTTTATCGAATCCGGTTTCATAGCCGCTTTCAAAACCCTGCTGATAACCGTCGCGGTAATCTTCGAGCGCACCGTAATCTTTCAGATAAGCACGGTCGGCTTTGGCATATTCGCCGTGTTTGGCAGGATTTTTGGCGGCGTTTTCAATCGAATCGCGGTAGCCGGACATATAACCGTCCGAATATCCGGTGCGATAACCGCGCTGTATTGCAATTTTAGTGTCTTGGGCGAAAACGCTTTGCGGCGTTAAACTCAGAAATGAAACGGAAAAGAGGGAGAAACTTAGAAACAGAATCAAGAAACTTTTAGTCAACTTCATTTATAATCTCCTTATCAAAAAGCAAAAAATGGTTTGTCCGCTATGATTTATACAATAAAACTTAAAGAATTACAATAGTTATTTTCAAGATTTTTCGGCTAATTTCAAATCTTTTTGTGAAAATGACGTTATCGAGTGGCAAAAATGCCATCGAATGAGTCAAAATTAACTCTTGGCTCATCCGATAATTTAAGATTTAAATAAGGGCGTGTCCAAAAAGCTGCATATTTTCAAATTGCCGGTTGCTCCCGCAACAAGCCATCAAATAATTGTCAAAACGAACAATGCTTAACAAATTCAATTCAATTTTAGCGATTCTTTTCTGTCTCACGTTCGTCGTGCAGGACTTTGGACAAGCCGCCGTCCCAAAAACCTCGCCACTCAAACTCAATGTTCCGATTGAAGGCAGTTTCACAACGGGCGGGACGCAGACTTTCGCGCTTCATCTGGAAAGCGATCAATTCGCCGTTTTGGAGTTGGAGCCGCGAGGTGTTGACGTGCGAATTACGGTTGACAATGCTAAAGACGGCAAACGGCAACTCGAATTTGATTTCGAGGGCAATATTTTCGGAAAAAAAAGTTTTCTTTTGGAAAGCGGTGATAAATCGTGTGATTGGCTGGTGCGAATCATTTCAAACGATGAAAAATTAGCGGTGAGCGGCAAATTTTCGTTCGCGCTGGTCGAATTAAAAACGCCTGCTGCCCGCGATAAATTACGGCTCGCCGCGCAGACGGCATATTTGGACGGAGCGAAACTATACCTCGAAGATAAAAAAGAATCGCAAGAAAAAGGCATCGCGCTGGTCAAAAACGCTCTGAAACTCACGCGACAGAGCGGCGACCCGATTCTCGAAAAAGATATTTTGGTCTGGATGCAAAATTCGTTCAGTTTAATCGGTGATTTGACCGAATCCGTCGAATACGGCAATGCGGCATTAGCTTTGCTTGCCGGTCAGGAAAATGCTTACGCGCGGGTGCGGGTGAAAAACCTCATCGGGTTCGCGCTGGTCGAGATGGGAGAAGCGCAAAAAAGCGTCGCCGTCCTGTCCGAGATTCTTCCTTCGGCGCACGAACTCGGCGACCGCTGGCTGGAGAGCAACATTCTTGCGAGTCTGAGCCTCGGCTATCAGCGTCTGAACGATACTGCCAAAGGCATTGAATTCGCCGAGCAGGGTCGCCGGATAGCGAAAGAAATCGGCAGTCAAACCGGACAGATGGATTGTTTGGCAATGCTGAGCCGCAGCTATACCAGCCGCAGCGATTTTGGTAAAGCCATCGAGATTTTGAATGAAGCCTTGAAAATCGCCGCCGAATCGGAAACCTCGATTTATATGGCGGTGCTTTATGATGATCTGTCCGGCAATTATATCGCTCTCGGACATTTACAAAAAGCTCTCGATTCTGTTCAGAAAGGACTCGCCGTCACACGGGATTTGGGAGGAAGCAAATACGCCGAAGCCATCGAGTTGTCGGTTATCGCCGGCATCTATTCGCAGATGGGGCAGAACACGCGCGCGCTCGAATATAATCGTCAGGCGACGCAGCTTTTCAGCGAATTCGGCGACCGGGACGCAATCTACAACGCGCAGAGTACCAAAGGAGCAATTTACCGAGACTTAAAAGATTTCAAGAAAGCAAAGGAAGTTTACGTCGAGATGCTGAAACTTTTTGAACAAAGCGATGATAAATTATGGCGGTCGAAAGTTTATAATTTTCTGGGTTTGACCGAAAATAATCTCGGTCATCCCGAAGCGGCAGCCGAGTATTATCTCAAAGCGGCGCAGATTAGAAACGAGTTGAAAATGAAAAGGCTCGAAGCCGCTTCGCTCGACGCAGCGGCTTCGGTGCTGATCGTTCTCGGACAGTCGGGGAAAGCCGACGAAATCACGGCGCGGGTGCTTGAAATGTCGCGCTCTGTCGGCGACCGCGTAACCGAATCGAACGCGCTTTACACGCTCGCCCGCATCCGGCGCGGTCAAAAGAATTTGAGTCAGGCAAAATCGCTAATCGAAGATTCATTGAAAATCGTTGAATCGCTGCGTTCGGAAATAATCAGCCGCGAAAGCCGGACGGCGTATTTTTCGACCGTGCGCGAGAAATACGATTTTTATATTGATTTGCTGCTTGAAATGCAGAGCCAGCCTGAAAATAAAGAATTCGGCGCGCTGGCGTTTGCGGCGAGCGAACGTGCGCGCGCACGCGGTCTGCACGACCTGCTCGCCGAATCATCCATTGACGTTTCCGCCGGCATCAAGCCTGAATTAAAGGAACGCGAACGCCGCGTCGAAGCGAAACTTTCGGCTTTACAGACGCAATTAATCCGGTTCAAATCGGCTGAAAAACAGGACGCAACGCTCATCAATGATTTGCAAAAAGAAATCAAAAAAGCCGACGACGAACGCGAAATAATGGAGGCGGAAATCCGCAGCGCGAATCCGCTCTACGCCAATCTGAAATATCCGACCACGCTGGATTTGGCGCAGACGCAGGCGATGCTCGACGACCAAACCCTTTTGCTCGAATATCAAACCGGCGCGGAGGCTTCGTATCTGTTCGCCGTCGGGAAAAACGAATTTCAAATCGTGAAGTTGCCGAACGAAAAAACTCTGCGCGGTGCAATCGAAATTTTGCATAAAAGCATTTCAACGCCGACGCGCGTCGGGCTGGCGAATTATCTGGTAACGGGACGCGAATTATACAACACGCTACTCGCGCCGGTTGAAAACCTGTTAAAGACAAAAACGAAAATTATTGTCGCCGCCGACGGTGCGCTGCATTATTTGCCTTTTGAAGCGTTACTGAGAAATAACACCGCAACGAGTCTGGATAAGTTGCCGTATCTCGTGCGCGATTTCGAGATTTCCTACACGCCTTCGGCGAGCGTGCTGGCAAATCTGAAAAGTGCCGACCAAGCGGCGAAACCGGCTAAATCTTTTCTCGCCTTCGCCGCGCCCGATTACGGGACAAAAACCGCGAATGAAAATCAAATTAACACATCAATCACACGCTCGGTTTTCGGCGAAAATCAAAAATGGAACTTGACCGATTTACAGTTCGCCAAAGCCGAAGCGACGCGCATCGCCAAACTTTTCCCCGCCGGACAATCTACCGTTCTCACCGGCGCGGAAGCGACCGAAGAACAGGTCAAAGCAACTGATTTTTTGAGCCAATACCGCTATCTGCATTTCGCCGTTCACGGTCTGATTGACGAAGAACAGCCGCAGTTTTCAAGTTTAGTTTTATCGCTCCCGAAACCGGCGGAACAATCCAAAATCCAAAATCTAAAATCTAAAATCGAAGAAGACGGTTTGCTGCAAACGCCGGAGATTTTCAATTTGCGTTTGCGGGCAGATTTGGTAACTTTGTCGGCTTGCGAAACGGGTTTGGGACAGGAAATGCGCGGCGAAGGCATCGTCGGATTGACCAGAGCGTTCTTCTACGCCGGAACGCCGTCGGTGCTGGTTAGTTTGTGGAAGGTTGACGACGCTTCGACCGCCGATTTGATGACGCTTTTCTATGAACACCTGCAAAAAAATAATGGGCGCGACAAAGCCGCCGCACTGCGCGAATCGCAGTTAAAATTGATCGCCGGAAACCGCTACGCCCATCCTTATTATTGGGCATCATTTATTTTGCAGGGTAAAACTAATTCGGATTAGAAAGGCAGAAACCCGCACGTCAGCAAGGATGCGTTAAGTTGAACATTTTGCACCCTTGCTCACGCGCGGGTTTCCGCCTTTGAAAGCTACTTCCCGATTTCAATGGTAATCGGATAATCGGCGACGGTTTGCGAGCCGGACGATAATTTGAGCCGGTAATTTCCCGTTTTGAGAGCCGCCCGCGAAATGGTCAGCGTAAAATTTCCGGTCGCGTCTTTCCGCAAACCGCCGCCGCGCCAGACGGATTTACCCGCACTGTTAAGCAGCACGGCTTGGTAATTGGGAAAATCAGCACGTCCGGCAGCATTCAAAATCAGGACGACATTTTTTGCGGCGTTCGGCACGACTAATTTATTCGCCGACTGATCGCCGCTTCCGCGCACAACTGCATCAGACGGAAAAACGTCGTAAATCGGCGTGTTGACGGCGACCAGCGAATTGTCCGGTTTTTCCGTTGAAGAGTTTGGCGGCAAAACAATTTCGGGCGCAGTTTGTTTTTGCTGTTTGGCGCGTTCGATTTCAGTTTGCAGCGCGGCGACGCGCTTTTGCAGATCGTCTTTTTCTTCTTGCAGTTTAGCTTTTTCCTGTTCACTCGAATTTTGATTCTGCGCCGATTGTTCGAGCGTTTTCAGCCGCTCTTCGGACGTTTGCTTTTGCCGTTCGAGTTGTGCGGCAAGCTGTGAATTTTCGCTTTTCGCCTGCCACGCGACAAAGGCGGTGATGCCGGTGAACACCAGACACAAAGCGGCGAACGACCAACCGAAGGCGGCGAAATAATTCGTATTTTTATCGGACGAAAATAGCCGCGTCCAAAAACTCGGCTTTGTTTCTTTGACTGTAATGCGCGGCGCGAATATTTGCCACGCATTATCAATTTCACTTTTCGAGGCGGCGGCTTCATCCGATTCGGCGGGCGCGAAAAAGGCGTAAAAATCTTTAAATTGGTCGAGACACGAATCGCACACGGCGAGATGGCGGCGCAGCGGAGCGAGTTCGGCGGCAACCGGCGCATCGCCGCTGTCGTTCAGCGAAATATTCGGCGGCGCGTTTTCAATCAGCCGGATAAAATCTTCGTCGCGCAGATGGTCGCCGGGTGCCGCGCCAACGGTTTCGGCTCGTTCGTAATCTTTCAGCAATTCGCGTAATTTTTCTTCGGGTCTCATCTTTTTGCGGTTTCCGTCAATCGCTCCCGTAATTTCTGCCGCGCCTGAAAAACGTGCGCTTTGACCGTGTTCGTCGAAATTCCGAGCGCGGCGGCGATCTCCTGACTCGTCAATTCACGAACGATTTTTAAATAAAAAACCCGCCGCATTTGTTCGGGCAAATCGTTCATCGCCCTTTGAAAATGTTTATCGCGCTCGGCTTCGAGCAAATTTTCAAGCGGGCTTAAAACATCGGCGGCGATTTTCTCGA
>CAXTKJ010000002.1:95322-108548 GCA_964244835.1 uncultured Pyrinomonadaceae bacterium | reverse complement strand
CTCCGGTGATTGGTTGACGCCCATCTAGGCGTCTTCGTCGTCGCTTTCCAGTTCAACCAAAACGGCGGCGCGTTTGCCGGCTTTGCTTTTTTCCAGATGATTCCGAAAAGCATTTAGAGAGATTCGATACAGCCACGCCTCAAAATCGTTCGGCTCGCGCAAAGCCTCCAAATTCTGATAGACAGAAAAAAATACGTCTTGGGTTAGTTCGAGCGCGTCGTCGGGCGATAATTTTTTGCGAATAAAGAAAAGCCGCGTCCGCGAAAAATGATGTTCATACAGACAGCGGAAATAAAAATCGTTTTCCGTTCCGTGTCGTAAGGCATTAATCGTTTCTTCGGTTGTTTCAGGACAAATACTCATTGTGGAAGTTTATGAACGACGGATCGAATAAATTTTGAAGAGACGTTTACGCCGGAATTATCAAACAATCTTCCGTCTTTACGCCGTTTCAATCCGAAATTTACATTCATAAAAAGAACTTACTCGGCACAATTATAACCGTTCGGCGAAAATTCTGAAAATTTGTTCTAAACCTTCCCGAAAATTTTCTGTCATACCAACGAGGAAAGCAACATTTCATAAAAAATCACGGTTACTTTGTCAGGAAATAATCACGGTTTATTCAAAGTGTAAAAAAACGGCGAGCGGCGGATTTTAATCCGAATCATCGGTAATTTTTTGATTCGGATTAACTGATAACTGATAACTGAAATACAGGAGAATTTAATGAACATCAACAAAATTAAAAAAAATATCTTTCTTTCGATGACGACGATGATTTTCGTCTTTTTATTGGGGCTGGGAGTCGTTTCGGCGCAGCAGGTTTTTGTCGCCAATCTTTCGGGCGCACAGGAAGTTCCCGCCGTTTCGACGAGCGGCAAAGGCGTTTGTCAGGTCGTTCTAAATGCCGCGCAAACGCAAATCACGACTAATTGCACTTATTCCGGTTTGTCGAGCAGCGCGAATGCCGGACACATTCACGGTAACGGCGCAGTCGGCGCGACCGCGCCTGTTTTGTTCAATTTCGGCACGGTCAGCGGCACTTCCGGGACGCTTTCGCCCGCGCCGTTCACCGTTACCGCACAGCAAGTCGCCGATCTGCGGGCGAATAAGTTTTACGCCAACATCCACACAGCGAATAATCCGAACGGCGAAATTCGCGGACAGCTTCACGTCGCCAATAGTACTTACAACGACGTTGACGGCGACGGGCGCACCGATCTGACAGTCTTTCGCCCGTCGAACGGTTTTTGGTATAGCAAATCGAGTTTGACCGGCGGTTTGCAATTTCAGCAGTTCGGAACTGCTAACGATATTACCGGACTGAATCTCGATTTTGACGGCGACGGCATCGCCGATTACGCTTTCGGACGCATCAATCAAACGAACGGACAAGTGACGTTTAATATCCTGCAAAGCCAGACCAACACCGTGCGAATGACACAGCTCGGCAATGCTGCGCTCGGCGACAGCCTCGCCACCGGCGACTATGACGGCGACGGCAAATTAGACCTCGGCGTTTTCCGTGCCGGTTTGTGGACGTATATCGAATCAACCACCGGCATGACGCGCACTTTTAATTGGGGACAAGCCGGAGATATTGCCATTCCGACCGGCGATTTCGACCGCGACGGAAAATCCGATTTTGCCGTCGCCCGACCGACCAACGGCGCATACGTTTGGTATATTCGGCTGTCGTCAACGGGACAATCGAGAGCCTTCACCTACGGACTGACGACTGATGTGATCGTTCCGCCATTCGATTTCGACGGCGACGGCGCGGGCGATGCGGTCGTCTATCGGGAAACGAACAACGTCCGCACTTTCTACACGATGCGAAGCAGCGACAATCAGATAACGGCGTTGACTTGGGGATTTGCGACCGATATTTTCCGCTTCGGCGATTTTGACGGCGACGGCAAAAACGACATCGGCGCGGTTCGCAATCAAAGCGGCGCGTTTTACTGGTATCTGGCGCAAAGCGCAAACGGATTCCGCGCCGACCAATGGGGCGCAGCGGGCGACCAATAAGATTACCGAAGGCGGAAACCCGCGTGTGGCAAGGGTGTCTCAAGATGAGCGTTTCACACTCTTGCTCACGCGCGGGTTTCTGCCTTTGAACGAACCAATGAAGAATTCGCAGAGTTATGTTTTGTGTGTTATCAGCGGTCTGCTGCTCGGTTTGTCCGTGCCGGGTTTTCCTTTCGCGCCGCTCGGTTTTTTGGCGTGGGCGTGGCTCGTGCCGCTGTTGTTTGAACTCAAAAAAACGGATGATTTTGCCGCCTTTCTCGGTCGCGCTTTAACGGCGGTCGGCATCGGTTTTACGCTGATTACGATTTGGGTGGTGAATGCCTCGCTGCTCGGTTTGGCGGCTTCGATTTTGATGGGAACGATTGTCTGGACGATTCCGCTCGTTTGGTTTTATTTCGTGCGCCGGTATTTGAATTGGACAATCGCGCTCTGGTCGCTGCCGTTTGCGTGGACGGCGTGGGAATGGCTGTATCATCAGACGGAATTTTCGTTCGGCGCGGTGCGTCTCGGCTACACGCAGGCTGATTTGATCTGGCTGATTCAATACGCCGATTTGACCGGCGTGGAAGGCGTGACGTTCTGGCTCGTGCTGCTTAATGTCGCGCTTTATCTGCTTTTTGAAAAGCTCGCCGAATCAACTGCGATCACGCCGAATCTGAATTGGCGAAAGTTGTCGCGCTCCGCTCCGCAAGCGATTTTCACCGTAACTTTGTTGGCTTTACCGCTTTTCTACGCGGCTTTCGTTTTTCTCAAACCATCGCCGCCCGAAAAGGAAATCACGATTTTCGCCGTTCAGCCGAACGCCTCGCCGCTCGCCGATTATTCGCCGAAACGTCTGCCGGACATTTTCGGCAAGCAGCTCGCGCTGACCAATCAGGCATTGAAAAACGAATCCGCGCCGGATTTAATTCTCTGGAACGAAGTCGCCGTTCCATACATTCTTTCGGAAGACGCGGCGGCGAACAACTATCTCGCCAAACAGATTAAAAAATGGAACGCGCCCGTTTTGACCGGCTTGATCGAAGTCAAAAATTACGGTGAAAACGATGCGCGTCCGCCCTTGCTCGTCGCGCAAAACCGCAGTCAGGAATTTTTTAACGCCGCCGCGCTTTTTCAGCCCGCCGCGATTGAAAACGGAAAACTGCCGGTTGATTTGTCGGCGATGTATCTGAAACGCCGTCTGATGCCGTTTCTTGAACAGGTTCCGTTTTCCGACCGCTTTCCGATGCTCGCCGATTTAATAATTCCTATCGGCGTTCGTCCGCGCCTGAGTTTCGGCGAAGCGGCGAAAATTTTCGATGTTCACACGAAGGACGGCGCAACGGTGAAAATCGGCACGATGATTTGCTATGAAAATCTCTACCCGGAAATGTCGGCGGACGCGGTGCGGGAAGGAGCGCAGATTTTAACGGCGATCACCAACGAAGGATTTTTCGCCGGTTCGCAGGGACAATATCAGCTCGCCGCGTTTTCGCGTTTTCGCTCGATTGAAACGCGCCGCGCGATGGTTCGCGCCGCCGCGACCGGAATGACGAGAGCGACCGATAAATTCGGGCGCGTAACGGCGGAAGTTCCGATGTGGTCGGAGCAGATTCTGCAAGCAAAAGTCGCGCTCTCGGACGAACAGACGATTTACGTTCGCTTCGGCGACTGGCTGCCGAAAATCTGCTTTTTGACGAGTATTTTGCTGACCGGCGCGGCAGTTTGGCAGGCGTTCCGGCGCACGAAGAAAAACTCGCCCGATGCGGATTTACCCTGAAAAATTCGGCTCGCCGCGTTTGCAGCGGCGATTGATTGAAAGCGTTTCGACCGGCTTACAAACGCCAGGATTAAGCTCAATGGGCTGACCCGATTACGAATTAACGATTAAAAATATGTTCAACTATCAACTGAAAAAAATTACTCTTTTGCTGTTCGCGTGGTTCGTTTTAATCGCTCCGCTGTTTTCAACAAATCAGACGGTCTTTGCCGGTCAAATCGGCACTCAAACCGGTTCGCCGCAAACGGCACCGTGTCGAAACGATAACTGCGAGCAGAATTGCACGTTTAATCCTAATCTCCCGGCGTGTCCGATGCGAAGTAATCGTGAACTGAAGCAATTTGCCGCCGCGCAAATCAGGTACGAGCGTAGTCAGCCGCCGAGCGGCGGATTGAAGGCGGCTGAATCGCCGACGCGCTCGAATTTCACTTTTTTCTCGTCAATTTTCGTCCTGCTCGGCGGACTCTGGCTGTTGGCTGTGCTGCTGAAACAAACATTTCGCATTCGACTTCAAGCGGTTCGCGCCCGTTCGCCGAAATTTGCACGGCTCGTTTTTCGTCCGGCATTATCGCTGCCAACCGGCGGCGTTTTGTTAGCGGCGGCGATTGCCGGAAATGGGCTGACCGCGCCGCCGCCAATGACGATTGCTCAGGAAAGTATTCGGCAATCGGTCAATGATGAGATAAATTCGCCGCCCCGATCCGATACTGAATTTTCGATTAAAAATATGTTCAATTATAAATCAACCAATATCGCTATCTTCCTGTTCGCGGCGTTCTTTTTGATCGCCCCGCTTTTTTTAACTAATCAAACGGTTTTTGCCGGTGAATCTGCTGCTCAGGGCGGCGATCCGACAGATCCGTGTTTACGGGCTGGTCAATGCGAACAAAATCAGCAGCGAAAGTTGGCGGCGGCGCAAATCAGGAATGAGCGCAATCAGCCGCCGAACGGCGGTTTAAGCAACGGCGGAGATACACCGACGCGCTCGAATTTCACTTTTTTCGCGTCAATTTTCGTTGTGTTCGGCGGACTTTGGACACTGTTCGCGCTGGTTTGTAATCAATTCGGCAAACGCCGTCAACCGCATCAATCGCGATTGGCGAAAGTTCGGGATTTGGCGTTCAAACCGTCGTTCGCACTATCGGCATTTGCCTTTTTGTTTTTGACGGCAATTGTCGGCGGCATTTTGACCAAACCGGCGGCGGTGAGTGCCGAAAAGCGTGTCAAGGCGGATAAAAGTGCGATGACCGGCTTGCTCAATCCGTCAAACAAACCCGTTTTCAAAACGACGCAGGAAATCGGCGGCACAGGCATCACGCAAATCGGCGCACCGGTTTTCGACGCAGCGGGCAATCGCTACGTTCGCGGCGGATTTACGGGAACGCTGACTATCGGCGCGACGACGCTGACGGCAACCAAAGATTTCGATTTATTTGTCGCCAAATATGATACGAACGGCAACGCTTTGTGGGCGCGGCAGGCGAGCGGTTCGACGAGCGGCGCGATTCCTGCGACTCTCGCTGTCGAAGGCGCGACGGCTTTATCGGTTGACGCAAACGGTAATTTTTATCTCGGCGGCTCGTTCGTCAAAACAATTACGCTCCAAGGCGGCGCGAACGCGAATATTACGCTCAACGACAACGGCGCGGCGGGCATCAATTACGAATCATTTGTTGCCAAATATGACGCAAACGGCAATCTTTTGTGGGCGAAAGGCGGCAACACGAACAGCCCGAAAAATCTCGTCAATCTGGAAGACGGACAAAACGGTATTGACCAAATCGTTTTTGACGCGGGCGGAAATCCGTACGTCGCCGGTTTCGTTTCCGGCGATCATTTTCTCGGTTCGGCGTTTACCAATCAAGGTCTGTCGGACATTATGCTGGCGAAACTGAATCCGGCAAACGGCGCGGTTGTCTGGAAACAAATCATCGGCGGAACGGAAGACGATAACGGACTCGATTTGAAAATTGACGCGGCGAATAATCTTTATTTGATCGGTAATTTCGGTTCGCCGACGATTACCTTTCCGAACAACACGACCTTTAGCAATCCGGGCGATCCTGACGATTTTGAAGGCGATTCGACCGATACTTTTATCGCTAAATTCGATGTGACCGGCGCAAATCTCTGGACGGAATCGGTCGGCGGCGGGAGCGATGTCGGCGCGTCGCAAATCGCGGTCAGCAGTGCGGGCGAAATTTTTATGACCGGCTACTTTTTCGATTCCGTGACATTCGGCGCAACGACGCTGACTGAAAACGAAGGCACGGGCGAAGACAACGAAGCGAGTTACGGCGGTTTCGTCACAAAAATGGATAACAGCGGCAATTTCGTCTGGGCGAAACAATTCGGCGGTATCGGCAAAGCAGTCGCGCTCGACGGCGGCGGCAGAGTTCACGTCGTCGGCACTTTCTATGACGGCGGCGCATTCGGCGACGGCACACCGAACGTCGAAAATCTGGCGAGCTTCGGCGGCGAAGATTTATTCGTCGCCCGTTACGACGCAAACGGCGATTTCAGTTTCGCCAAACCGATTGCCGGCGCGGGCGCGGAAGGCGAAATCGCCATCGGCAATCCGTCGGATGAAAACGGCGGCAAAACCGAAAATAATTACAATCCGCTCGGCATTTCCTACAATCCGGCGCGGCAGACGATGTTCGTGTCCGGCGATTTTCAAAAGGTCATCGCGCTTGACTGCCAAACCCTGACGACCACCGGCGCGAATCGTCATTCATATCTCGCCGAACTGAGCGCGGACGGCGAACAAACAAGCTGCCGCATCTGGAACGGCTTGGACGCGAATGACAACAATTTCGATTCGCCCGACAACTGGAACGGCGGAGTTATTCCCGGTAATAATGATTCGATTTATGTGCCTTACACCGGCAACAGTTTCGATAATCCGACTTACAATCCGACCGGCATCGGCATTATTCTCGACAATTTAACCGTTTCCGACGACCGCACTCTGACGGTCGAAAGAGATTTGCCGATCACCGGAAAACTGTGGCTGCTCGGCGGTTTTGTGAATACGGGCGCGGACAGGTTACTGGATTTAACCGACACGGCGACGGCAAACCGCATCAGCGATGCGGACGGCAGCGGCGGTTACGTCATCGGCAAAATCCGCAAAGAATTCGGCAATACGAATCCGTTTATTTTCCCGGTTGGCACGGCAAGCGGCTATTCGCCCGTTGACATTAATCCGCAATTCGGAATCGGCGCGCTGCTGGCGGTTAAAGCCGTCGAGCTGCCGCAGCCACTGTTTGCCAATACGCCGAACCGCATCAATCGCTACTGGAACATAAATAAAGCGGGCAAAGGGTTTATCGAAGCAAATCTGACGTTTCACTATTTGCAAACCGATGTCGTCGGCGATGAATCACAGTTAAAAGTATTCAAAGTCGAAGATGATATGCCGTCTGAACAGACGGCGACGATCAACACGACGGCAAACACGGCGACGGTCAACAATGTTTCGGAGTTTTCCGATTGGACGCTCGCCCAGTTTGCGCCGACGGCAGCTGATGTTTCGATCAGCGGAAACGTCCGTCTGCCGCACGATCTCGGATTAAACGCCGCGCTCGTTACGCTGACCGATCCGCAAGGGGTTTCGCATACGACGCGCACGAACAAGTTGGGCGGTTTTCGGTTCACCGACATCGCCGCCGGTCAGACGTATATTATCAGCGTCCAGGCAAGAGGTTATAAATTTGCTCCGCAGATTCTTACGGCGACTGAAAATATTACGAACCTGAATTTCGAGCCGCTCGAATAAAACTCGGAGTGCCATCCCCGACCTGCAATCACCGGATTGCAGGAAGCCCAAAAAAACGGCGACCGTTTTAAAACGGTCGCCGTTTTTTTACGTTTGCTCTGAATTTATGAAACGCAGCGAGTCATTTCATCGGCAGCCGACGAGACTTCTAACATTTTGAACCCAAACGGTTTTTTGTTATTCTTGAGGCAGCCAAACGTCGTCTATTTCATCAAAATTCCGGCTTACTAAATATCGCCTGAGGAGCATTCAATGAATTTTTTTCTGTTATTGCTGACTTTAATTATGACCGTTTCAGTTCTACCGATTGACGCGCAGACGCGCAAAGTTTTTCCGTATCAATATAAAGTTGACGACTTGCCGAACGGCTTGCGCGTCGTTACCGTGCCGACCGATTATCCGAATCTGGTCGCGCTTTATACGGTCGTCGGCGCGGGTTCGCGCAATGAAATCGAAGACAAGAAAAGCGGCTACGCGCATTTTTTTGAACACCTGATGTTTCGCGGCAGCGCGAATTATCCGCCCGGATCGTTCGATGCGATTATGCAGAAAGCGGGCGCGTCGTCGAACGCTTACACTTCGGACGACCGCACGGTTTATCACGAAACTTTCGCCAAAGAAGATCTGGAAGAAATCTTGAAATTGGAAGCCGACCGTTTTCAGAAGTTGAAATTTTCCGAAGAACAATTTAAAACCGAAGCGGGCGCGGTTCTCGGCGAATACAACAAAAACAGCGCGTCGCCGTTTTTCAAAATGAACGAAGTGGCGCGTGAGACGGCTTTTCGCAAACACACTTACAGCCACACGACGATGGGTTACATCGCCGACATCAAGGATTATCCGAATCAATACGATTACGCTTTCCAGTTCTTCAATCGCTTTTACCGTCCCGAAAACACGACGATCATCGTTGTCGGCGACATCAATCAGGCGGCAACGCTGGCGATGATTAAAAAGTATTACGGCGACTGGAAACGCGGCGAATACAAACAGACGATTCCGGCTGAACCGGCGCAGACCGAAGCCAAAACGAAACATATTGACTGGGCTTCGCAAACTCTGCCGATTGTCCAGGTCGCCTATCGCGCTCCGGCTTTTTCCGAAACTGCGAAGGACAAAGCCGCGCTCGATTTGTTAAGCATCATCGCGTTCGGCAGCAATTCCGAGATTTCGCAAAAGCTGGTTTTGAACGAACAAAAAGCCACCTTCGTCGGCGCGGAAGCCGAAGACCACATTGACCCCGAATTATTTTCGGTTTACGCGCAAATCAAAGATGTAAAAGATTTGGATTACGTCAAAGATGAAATCACAAAAACTTATCAGCGTTACACGACCGAAGTGATTTCGCAGAAACAACTTGATGAAACGCGCTCGCGGCTGCGTTACGGATTTTCGCTCGGAATGAACAGCAACGATGCGATTGCCGGAACGCTCGCCAGATATGTCGCTCTGCGCCGCTCGCCCGACACGATTGATAAAGTTTTCGCGCTTTACGATTCGATCACGCCCGAAGACATAAAAGCGATGGCGGCAAAGTATTTCACCGAAAAAAATCAGACTATTATTACTTTGGCAACGAAAAAAGGAGATGCGAAATAATGAAGAAAGCAAAAATTGTAATGAAAAATACGCTGGCTGTTTTGATGATTTTCGCATTCGCGTTGTCGTCCTTCGCGCAGAAAACTATGACTTCTAAAGATTCAAATATGGTTTTGCAAATGAGCAAATCGCCGATTGTCTCGTTCCGTATTCAGTTTCTGACCGGCGCGGTTGACGATCCGGCGGGCAAGGAAGGCGTGGCGAGTCTGACCGCCGCGATGCTTTCCGGCGGCGGCAATAAAACTCAGACTTACGAGCAAATCGTTAAAGAGTTTTATCCGATTGCCGCCAGTTTCGGCTCGCAGACGGACAAGGAGATGACGACTTTTGTCGGGCAGACGCACGTTGACAATCTGCCGAAGTATTACGGAATCATCCGCGAATCGCTGCTCGATCCGGGATTTCGGGAAGACGATTTCAAACGCTTGAAGGACGAAGCGTTGAACTTTCTGAAAACAAACCTGCGCGAAGGCAACGACGAAGAACTCGGCAAAGAACGCCTTTACAACATCATTTATAAAGGCACGGCTTACGAAAATCATCCGGTCGGCAAAGTCTCTGCGATTGAAAAACTGACTTTGCAGGATGTGAAAGATTTCTACGCGAAAAATTACGCGCAGAGCGCGTTGGTCGTCGGTTTGTCGGGCGGTTTCGATCAAAAATTTGCCGATCAATTAACGGCGGATTTTGCGAAATTGCCTGATGGCAAGAAAAAAAAGCGCAAACTCGCCGCGCCTAAACTAAAGAAAAGATTGAAGATTGACATCGTGCAGCGTGAAACTTTAGCGACGGCGATTTCGATGGGTTTTCCAATTAAGGTCAATCGTTCGTCTGGCAAAGATTACGCCGCGCTCGCGCTCGTCGCCGCTTATTTCGGACAGCATCGTTCGTCGAACAGCTATCTTTACGAACGCCTGCGCGAACTGCGCGGTTTGAATTACGGCGATTACGCCTACATCGAATATTTCCCGCGCGGAATGTTTCAGTTTGAACCCGACCCGAACATCGCCCGCAAGATGCAGATTTTCCAAATTTGGATTCGTCCCGTCGAGCCAAAAAACGCTAATTTCGCGCTTCGCGCCGCGCTTTACGAATACGACAAACTCGTGAAAAACGGTTTGGATCAGCAGACGTTTGAAGACACGCGCAACTTTTTATCAAAATACGTCAACATTCTGACGCAGACTAAAGACGCGGAACTCGGCTACGCGCTCGACTCAAAATTTTACGGAATCGGCGATTACAACCAAACAATGAAAGCCGATTTAGCAAAACTGACTTTAGCCGATGTTAATAACGCGATCAAAACTTATCTCGCCACGAACAAAATGCGCGTCGTGATGATTACGAAGGATGCGGAAGGCTTGAAAAATCAAATCGTCAACAACACGCCCGCGACGATTTCTTACGCTTCGCCGAAGCCGAAGGAAATCACCGACGAAGATAAAATAATTTTCACTTATCCGATTACCGTCAAAGCGGCGGACGTAACGATTACGCCGGTCGGACAAGTTTTTGAATAATTCAATTTAGTGCTAAACGGTAAATGGAAAGTGGTAAGTGAAAAAGATAATTTCACTTACCACTTTCCATTTACCGTTTAGCACTTCCCTAAAAGCTCTTCCTGAATAGATACGAAGCGCGGATAAAAAACGTCCGGCTGTTGCGTTCAAAGCGCGGTTCGAGTTGTCCGGTGAATGGCGAAAAACCGTTGTAATTGAAATTGTCGTTGTAGCCGACGTAGAACGCCGTTCCCGGATTCGGGTTGTAACCGGCGAGAATCTGACCGCTGACGTTTGACGACAGCGAATCGTAATCGAGGCGCGTTCGCAAAAACGTGAAGCGCGAGAATTGATAAGTCGAACGTAGGGAAACGATGTTCGTGTCGTAGGCGAGCAGGTGATTGTCGCTGCGGCGCAGACGACTTTTCGTATATTCAAGCCCGATTCGTAGCGGATTGATCGGCTTATATTCAGCACCGATTTGCGTGTCGAACTGCCAACCTTTGCCCGGATCGAGCGCGGGTGGATTTGGAAAAGGGTTCGGCAGATTGTTCGGATTTGAATACAAAAGTTGTATATAGTTCAGATATTCCGGGCTGTTCAGATATGCCTGAAACGCCGGACTCGCTCGCGGATAACGGCTGCCGCCGCCGAAATCGAAATCGAAGGCGTTGAAAACCGAACCGACGAAACCGTAAGCGGAAAGCTGTTTGCTGAAGGTTTTGTTAACATTAAAACTGAAATAAGGCTGCGTCGCCGTCCGTGTCGCCGCGCCGAAAAACGCGCCCGCCGGATTGCTCGTTCTCAAAACATTGCGCCGCGCTCCGAATTCGTCCTCGTAGATTTTTTCATACTCGACACCGGCTTCGCCGCCGATGAATAAACTTCCCTGCAAATTCAAATTAAAACCGTTGCCGACGAACGCGCCCTGCGTTCTGCCGCGCCAGTCAACGCGGTAACGCCCGAACTGCCGCCAGTTGGCGCGAATGATGGCGGCTTTCGGTTTCGATTCGGTGCTGAAACGGTTGAAAAGAAAAATCGTGTTCGTGTTGACGCGCTGTGCGAAACCGGCATCGGAGCGGTAATCGCTCGAACGTCCCGTCGCCTCGATAAACCAGCCGCGCCGGTCGGTCGAATAATCGAGATTGAAATAATAACCGAGACCGTTGCCCGTGCGGTATTCGCCGCGATCTTTGTCCGCGTTGTAGAAATTTTTTCTTGAATGCGTTCCCAAAACCTGAAAATTCAGAACGGTTTTCGGATTCAGTTTGAAAACGCCGTCAAAGCCGCTGACGAAATTTCGATTCTTCGGAAAAATTCGCGCCGTGCCGAAAAATCCGATATTGTTCTGCCCGCCGATGTCGTGTTTGACTCGTGCGACGGCAAAATAAGCGTTTTTGTCCAAAAATTCTTCGATGCCGCAGCGGACGAATTGATTGGTGAATTGACGGCGGCGTTGACAGTTACGGAGGTCGCCGCGCTCGTCTTCGGAATAATTTCCGGGAGCGTTGTCGGACGCGACCAATAAACCGAACGAATTCGCGCCGATTTTGCCGGTCAGCTTCGTGGCGATGTCCGGGTCAACAATCGTTCTGGAATAAAACGGCGACAGCGGCGAATCGAAAATCTCTTTGCCTTCGAGAAAAAACGGACGCTTTTCTTCAAAGTAAATCGGGAAACGCTGGTTGGCAGTAACGACCGCCGCGTCCGCTTCGATTTCGGCGAAATCGGGATTGATCGCCGCGTCCAAAGTTACATTCGGCGAAATCGTGTATTTCAAGTTCACGCCGATTTCCGGCTTGATCGCGCCGTTGACGAATTTACCGGAATCCTGTAATCCGATTGGATAAAACGTCGGATCGTAGCTGCCGTTGCTGATCGTGCTTTTGCGCGTTCCGGCTTCCGCCAGAGTGATGCTCGGCACGATTTCCAAAGTGCGCTCGTATTTTATTTCGTTCAAACCGGCGAGCTTGCCGTGCTTGACCAGAAAACCGGAAATGTCGCGGTCGTCGGGCAGCCATTGATCGAACTCGTCATTGAAACGGTCAATGTTACGCGCCGCGTTAAAGCCCCAGAGCTTGCCTTTTCCGGCGGTATAGCGCAGAGATTTGAACGGAATCTTGACTTCGACCGACCAGCCCCAATCTTCGATCACGCCTTTGGATTCCATTACGATGTCAACGGAAAAATCCGAGCCTTGACCTTCGGTAAAAATTCCGTCCTGCTGAATGCCGTATGGATTAAAAGCGAGAACGTAAGCGCGGCGTTGGTCGTTGTAGGTGTCGAGCCAGACGCGCACGTTGTCTTCGCCCGTAACCTCGTCGCGCTTGGCGACGGTCGCGCGAATTTTATCCTTTTCGTCGAAGCAGCGAAACGCGATATAGAGATTTTTTTCGTCGTAGCCGACCATCACTTCAGTCGGTTTCGTCGCGGCGACGTTGTTGCCCGGGCTAGTTTGATAAAAATCCTTCAAAATCTGCGCCGACTTCCATATCTCTTCATCGAGCTTGCCGTCAATCACCGGCGCGGCGGCGAACTTCACGACATCAAT
>CAXTKJ010000002.1:73577-95312 GCA_964244835.1 uncultured Pyrinomonadaceae bacterium | reverse complement strand
CGCATTTTCTCCGGCGGCAGATTAAATTTTCCGCCTGATTTGGCGGTTGGTGCAGAGTTCGTATCAGATTTTGTCGTATCGTCCGACGGCGCGAAATTGCTCGTGTTCGTCGCCTGCGCCTGAATAAAAGCGGTAAAAATAAAAACGAATATGATGACAGACAGCTTTTTCATTGCTTCACCTGTTTGGGTTTGTATAAAAATGATTTGTTTTTTATTTGTAAATCTTTTAGAAAAGCGCGTCGGGAAAATCCGGCGTGAGTTGAAATCTCGAACCTGAAATTTCAAATTCCTAAAATGTTAAAAAGCAAAAAAACAAAAGTTATAAGTTCGGAAGGCAAAGATTTTCTTTGTCTTTGACTAAAACGAAGGTTCGGTCAGAAGGTTTCAAAATAATCAGTCGAAAATCGAAAAAACTTTTCGCACGTTTAGATTTATTGGACGGCTTTCATAACAGCGGCATTCCGCACGATGATCTGCCCGTCGGCGGTCGCGTAAAGCCGATGATTTCTGCCGCCTTTACCGAGTTTCCAGACGTAAACGTCTTTGCCAGTTTCCGTATATTTAGTCGTAAAACCTTCGGCAACAGTATCTTTCACGTTCGATTCGATGTCGGCGTTGGCATTTTCAGGCAAGGTTAAAACGATAGTTCCGTCGGCGGTCTGCGCGGAAAAACTTTGAAAATCGCCTTCAAAATTCATCGTGCCGTCCTCGTTTTTCGCGTCAACGTCGCCGTTGAACCCGATTACGCGGATTCGCGCGTCAACGCTGTTGACGGTTAATTGTCCGTCGCTGTCGCGGACGTTGATGGCTTCGTCGTCGCCTTTCAAATCAATTTTTCCCGAAACGCCTTCGAGCCTGATTTCGCCTTCGGTCGTAATTTTCAGATTCGATTTGCGCGGTACGAAAACTTCCAGCCGCATCCGGTTCGATTCGTTGAAATAATCTTTCTGCCCGCCGCTTTTCGCCTCGCCGATTCTAATTTTGACATCCGAACCATCCTGTTCCACCTTAAAATCGGTCGGCGTTTGATTGTTTCTTCTGGAAACGCGGGTCAGCGTGTAGCGCACTTCCGATTTATCCCAGCCGCGCACCGTAACGGCGCAATCAACGGCTTCGACGGTAACTTTCGGCGTTCCTTTGACCGTGAACGAATCGCTTTTTTCCTCGATGGCGGGCGAACCGTAATTCCAGTTGGCATTTCTCATCTGCCCCATCGCTTTTCGATATTCCTTTTGCGCTTCCTTCATCTGCGCCTGCATTTCCTTTGAATCGAATTTCGCTTTGACTTGAGCTTCGATTTGTTTCCGCATTTCAGGAGTAATTTTGCCAATCTCCCTCTGCGCTTCCTGCAACGCCTTTTCGATTTCCTTGCGCGTTTCGGCATCAAGAAATGCGCCGTCATAAAATGGCGCGACCGGCGGTGTCGGCGGCGTGCGCGGCGTTCTCGGTGTTGGCGGCGTTGGCGGAGTCGGCGGAGTCATCCGGGAAAAATCTCCGTCGTCGTCCCAATCGTCATCATCTTTATTTTTCGGCGATAAAAGATTCGTCGCCGGATTTAAATTTTTGCCGTCGTTTTTGCGTCTGACGGACAATTCGCCGTTGACGCTTTCGAGTTTGATCTGCACGTCGCCGCTGCCGATTTTGCCGTACATATCGCGTCCGACGTATTGACCTTTGCGAACCGGCAGATTGAAATCGTTGCTGATTTTCCCGTTGACCGTTTCGGCTTTCAAAGTCGCGTTCACGTCCGACGGCAAGGTTAAATTAACCGTTCCGTTGACCGTCTCCAACGAGATGCGGCTGCCCGCCTGCATCTGATCGAAGTCAGCCGTGACCGTTCCGTTGACCGTTGATAAAGTTGCCGCGCCGCGCAAATTAACGGCTTTGACTTCGCCGTTGACGGCGGAGGCTTTGGTCGTATTTCCGGCGTTCGTGATACTGACCGAACCGTTGACCGTTTCGATTTCGTCCAGAACGGCGTTGCGCGGAACCATCAGACGATATTCGACCGTCAATTTATTATAAATCCTGCCGTTTGCGCCGGGGCGTTTCCAATCGAGATAATTCGATTCGACGCTTAACGAATCCTGCTGCGCGTCAATCTTGATTTCGACTTCGCCGAGACTTTCCTTCGCGTCGGCGGTTTTGATCCATTCGAGTTTCACTTCCGGCTTGTCCCAAGTCTCAATCGTGATCGAACCGTTGACATTGGAAACGCTGACTCTGCCGTTCGCGTTCAGCGGATAAGTTTGCTCGAAACGCTCGGTTTCGTCAGATTGAATAACGGTCGCCGTTTCAGGAGCGGTGTAATTATAATGATTGGATTTTTGCACATTGCCGTCCGACGCGATCATCAAACCGGCGAATAAAATTGAATATAACCAGGACATATTTTAGATTCTCCTTTTTCGGAATTTTTCCCTTTCTAATTGGAGAACACCGCACGAAATTATTTTATGACAAAAAATTTTGTTTTTGTCATTTTTTAGATTTATCGAGGCGAGTGTTAAAATTTTACAGTTGAGAGTTTCTCCCTTTTTTATTAAATCTCCAAAGACGAAGTGATGCAACAATTTACAGAAGCGAAACATCTGACGAATTTACTTTGAACATTTCATTTGTTAATTTTGTATATTTGATTGAGGCTGATTTCAAGGAGAAAGAACGGAGAAAGTAATGAATTTAAAACGAACGCGATTGCATATTTTGCACGAACCGAAAGATTTGAGCAAAGAAGCCACGACCGGCGTTTCTCTCCATTGTCATACTGAAAATTCCAAAGAAATGCTGGATTTCATTCCGCATTACGCCGATAAACTTCCGATTATTTCTTATTTTTGGAATCGGGAACGCCGCAATCATATCAAACGACGCGGAAAGGACATCGAATTTAAGGGCGCATACTGGTCGCCGCCGATGACTGCCGGTGAAGTTTATAACATCGAAAAGAATCAAATTAACGAAGCCGGATTAGAAGCGATTGCGTCCATCACCGACCACGACTGCATTGATGCCAATCTGCAAATAAACGAAAAAACTCCGAACGAACACGCGCCGATTTCGATGGAATGGACGGTTCCGTTCGAGTTCGGTTTTTTTCACGTCGGCGTTCACAATCTGCCGAAAGAAACGGCGGTCGAATTATCAAAAACTTTACTCGATTTTACCTTTAACAAGGAAAATCACCGCACCGAAAAACTTAACGAAGTTTTTGCGATGCTTCACGCTTTGCCGGAAGTTCTGATCGTTTTAAATCATCCTTTGTGGGACATCGAAATTGTCGGCAAGGAAAAACACGCGCTTTTATTAAAGAATTTTTTAAAGGAACACGGACGCTGGATTCACGCGCTCGAAATCAATGGTTTTCGCAAATGGTCGGAAAACAAAGCGGTGATCGAAATGGCGGAAGCCTTAGGATTGCCGATTGTAACCGGCGGCGACCGGCACGGATGCAAACCGAACACGGTGATTAATTTGACAAATAGCCGAACTTTCGCCGAATTCGTCGAAGAAATCCGCGTTGATAAGCGCAGCGAAGTGGCGTTGATGCCCGAATATAAACAGCCGCTTCATTCACGGCAGTTGCAGTCGTTCAGCGAAATTCTTCGTCATTACCCCGAATTTCCCGAAGACCGTCGTCATTGGTATGACCGCGTTTATTATGATTACAACGGTCGCGGGCTGGAAAAACTTTCAATTCACAGCGACTGGCAGAACGGCGGACCGAAGTGGCTGCAATGGGCAACCTGGACGCTCGGCGTTTCGGGAAGTCCGCGCCTTCGCCCTTTGTTTCGTTTGGCAATGAAACGCGAAGACCGCGTTCCGCAAGACGCTTCGAAAACTAATTTTGAAATTCCCGATTTGCAGGAAATCGCCGTAAATTTAACAGCCGAACAAGCTCAGGTGAGCTAGATAATCATTCCAGATTCCAAATTCCAGATTCCAGATTGGTTTGAATTAAATCAATTTGGAATCTGGAATTTGAAATTTGGAATCCCGAATTATGAACCAACATTTGCGCGTCGCATTCTTCCCCGATTCTTATCTGGAAGTGAACGGCGCGGCGATGACCAGTCAGAGATTAGTCGGATACGCTCGTAAAAACGGCTGTCCTTTTTTGTGCGTTCACGCCGATAAAAAAACGGAAATCGTGCAGGACGGCAGCGTTACGTTTCTTAAATTAAAACGCTCGCCTTTATCTTTCAAACTAGATGAAGATTTAGCCTACGATCCGCTTTTTCAACGCCACGCGACACGAGTTTTGCGCGAACTGGTGAAATTCAAACCCGACGTAATTCATATCACCGGCATCAACGACATCAGCATCGTCGGCGTTTATCTCGGCTGGAAAATGCAGATTCCGGTTTTGGGGTCTTGGCACACGAACATTCACGAATTCGCCGCGCATCGTCTGGCGAAACTGTTTAGTTTTCTGCCCGACTCGTTCGTTTCCAAATTAACCGATTTCGCCGAGCGGAAAATTTTGGACGGTGCGCTGCTGTATTACAAAATCCCGAAAGTCGTTCTCGCGCCGAATCAGGAATTGATTGATTTGATGGCAAAACGCACGAAACGCAAATCGCTGCTGATGTCGCGCGGCGTGGACACGGAAACCTTTTCGCCTGATAAAAGAACGGTCAACGACGGTGTGTTTCGTCTCGGTTTCGTCGGCAGACTCCGCGCCGAAAAAAGCGTGCGCGTTTTAGTTGATCTGGAAAAAAAACTGCTCGAAGCCGGACAGACGAATTTCAAATTTTTAATCGTCGGCGAAGGCGACGAACGCTCGTTTCTGGAAAAGAATATGAGCCGCGTCGAGATTACGGGTTTTCTCGACGGTGAGCGTTTGAGCGAAGCGTATGCTAATATGGACGTTTTCGTGTTTCCGTCGAAAACGGAAACTTTCGGCAACGTCGTACAGGAAGCCAACTCGTCGGGCGTTCCGGCAATCGTAACCGATGAAGGCGGACCGAAATTTATCGTCCGCCACGACGAAACCGGATTCATCGCCAAAGACTTCGATGAATTTGCCAGATATTCCCTGGAGTTGATGAACAATCCCGAAAAACTTGAAGCAATGAAAAAGCGTTCGCGTGAAGTCGCGCTTTCGCGGTCGTGGGACGCGGTTTTCGAGCAGGTTTATCAGGCATATGATGAATGCTGGCGGATTCAGCAGGAACAGTTGAATCAAAAAGCTACAAATTTTTCTAAATGAACGAAATGACATTTGACGCAACGCCGGCTGAGGCTTCGAGCAAAACTATCAGCGAAGCATTAGCCAGCGTTTGGCAGAATCCGGCGCAGTTGATCCGCCAGTGGAATTACAAGGGCGCGATAATGAGCGGCGGTTTGCGCGCCCCGATTTTTTTGATTACTTATCTGGTCGGACGCGAAAGCATCAAACTCGCGCTCGGCGCGGCACTCGCGCAGTTTATTTTCCGTTTTATTTTCGCCGGAGTCGGCGGCGCGTTAATTCAGGCTTTTCGCCGCGTCGAACCGGCGTGGAAGGCACTCGCCGCAATCCTTTTAATCGTCCCCGTCATCAGCCACATTTTTGAATTTTTGGTGCAAGCCGGTTTCGCGTATCTCACCGGCACGGGCGACCACACCGACGAAGCAATTATTCGTTCGATCTGCATCTCGATTTTATCGGCATTGTTCAGTTTATTTATTATGCGCCGCAACGTAATGATCGTCGGCGAAGCGGACAGCAAATCAATCTTCAGCGATTTGGCAAAATTCCCCGTTTTGATTTTCGATTTCGTGATGTTCGTGCCGTTTGAAATTATCAGAATGATTCGCCGCGCCGATTATTTGCGGGCATTTTTGACCGTCGTCGCCGTCGGACTTTTTTCGCAGTTTCTCGGCTGGGCGATTACCGGCAAGCTCTTTTGGACTTACAGCAAAGGCAAAACGACCTTCGCTTCGTGGTGGGGCGTTGACGGTCTGATTCTGCTGGCGATGAGCCTCGTTCTCGCGCTCTTTATCTTGCGCTACAAAACAAAAAAATCCGAAGCGTTGGAAGTCGTATGAATCCGGCTGCGCCGCGTGTAGCTTTATTCGCCGATACTTTTCACGAAACGAACGGCGCGGCAAATTTTCTGCGGCGATTGGTCAATTTCACGCGGAAAAAGAATTACGAATTCCTGTGCGTTCGTTCGGGCGCGGAAACCAAATTTTATCAAGACGGCAGCGTTTCGTTTCTCGATTTGAAGCGCGGCAAATGTTCGATTCCGCTCGACGGCGCGTTAAAGTTCGATCCGTTTTTGTGGAAACATAAAAGACTCGTTAATCAAACCCTGCAAAACTTCGCGCCGAACGTCATTCACGTTACCGGCTTGAACGACATCAGCCAATTCGGATATTATTTCGCGCATTTCAAAAAAATTCCGGCGGTCGCCACCTGGCACACGAACGCGCACGAATACGCCGGTAAAAGGCTTTCCGACGTACTGCCTTTTTGTTCCGGCAAAACCAAAACGAAAATCTGCGAACGAGTCGAACGAATCGTTTTCAAAGGCTTGATGAAGGCTTATTTTCTGGCGCAGATGCAGCTTGCGCCGAATGAAGAATTAGTCAGCGAAATCGGTCTTTGCACTAAGCGTCCGTCGTTTCTTTTAGGGCGCGGAGTTGACACGAATTTCCTCTCGCCGACCAAACGCCAACGCACCGACGACCAAGAAATCGTCATCGGTTTCGTCGGCAGACTGCGCCCGGAAAAAAACGTCCGATTCCTCGGCGAAATCGAAGCGGAGTTAAAAAAATCTAACGTCGAAAATTATACATTCGTGATCGTCGGCGAAGGCGGCGAAAGAGTTTGGCTGGAAAATAATCTTCAAAATAAACATTTAACCGGCGAAATTTTCGGCGAAGAATTAGCGCGAACTTATGCCGATATGGATTTGTTCGTCTTCCCTTCGCAGACCGATGCTTTCGGCAATGTCGTGCTGGAAGCGATGTCGTCGGGCGTTCCGGCAGTCGTGATGCAGGAAGGCGGACCGAAATTTTTAATTGAAAACGGCAATGATGGTTTCATCGCCGAAAGCGAAACGAACTTTATCGAAACAATCGTCAATCTCGTCAAAAATCCGCAGCAACTAAAAACTCTCGGACGCGCCGCGCACCTCTCCGCGCTGAAGCATTCGTGGGGTTGCGTTTTTGAAAAGACGTTTGAATACTATAAAATGTGTATGAATTACAAAAAAAATGTTCGCGCCTGAGTTAATTTGCAGTTACGCGAAACTAAATTTATTGATAAATTTAGCCAAACATTTTCCGAAATCACGATTTTTTTTATTTATAAACGAACCTCGCCAGCAAGAGAAATTTGATCAACGCCGTGCCGATTAAATCAGTCCATATAACCAACTATTACCACAAAAATTCCGGCGGCATCAGCACGAGTTATAACAACCTGCTCGCCGCCGCCGAACGGCATCGGCGATTCGTTCGGCTGATCGTTCCGGGCAAAACCGAAACGGTTGAAGAAGTCAACGAATTTGCCAAAATTTATTACGTTCCCGCCAAACAGTCGCCCATTTTCGACAAACGCTATCGCGTGATGATGCCTTGGGATTATATGCCGGGAAATTCGATTATTAGGCGGATTCTGCTCGAAGAAAAGCCGGATTTGATCGAAGTTACGGACAAATATACGCTCTCGATGTTGGGCGCGATGATTCGTATCGGGAAATTCAAACAGATCGGCAGACCTGCGCTCGTGCATTTTTCGTGCGAGCGAATGGATGACAATATCGCTTCGTTTATGACGAAAGGCGCGTTCGGAAAATGGCTGTCGCGCCGCGTTATCGGCAACTACATTCTGCCGTCGTTCGATTTTCACATCGCTAACTCGCCCTACACGGCGGAAGAATTTTATAAATCGGTCGAGAAAGCGGAAAATCCGCGCCGTTCGGATAAATTCTTCAACTGGTGCTGGCGTTTTTTCAAATCGCCGCGAGTTCCATATCAAGAAAGAATTCTCGTCTGCCCGCGCGGTGTCAACGCCGTCCAGTTTTCCCCGATGAGAAAATCCGACGCGGTGAAAAAAGCGATGCGCGAGCGAGCCGGAATTCCCGAAAATTCAACCGTTCTGCTGTACGCCGGACGCATTTCGCCGGAGAAAAACATCGAACTACTCGTGCCGTTGATGGAAATTTTGGCGAAAGATTCGACGAAAGATTATTGTCTGCTAGTCGCCGGCGCGGGACCGCAAGCCAATTGGCTGACAGAAGAAACGGCGAAACGAATTCCGAATAAAATCATTCAGCTCGGACATTTAGATAAAGAAACTCTGTCGGATTATTACGCCAACGCCGACGTTTTCGTGCATCCGAATCCGCGTGAACCGTTCGGCATCGCGCCGCTCGAAGCGATGGCTTCCGGTACGCCGACGCTCGCCCCGAATGCGGGTGGACTGCTTTCTTACGCGACTAACGAAAACGCTTGGCTGATTGAACCGAACGCCGAAAAATTTGCCGCCGCCATTCTTGAAATCGTCGGCGACGAAGCGTTAAAAAATCGTAAAATCGAACGCGCCTTTGAAGCCGTTCAAGAAAACACCCGCGAAAAATCAACCGATTTTCTGCTGGCGACTTACGACCGGATTTACGCCGATTTTCAAACTCGTAAAGAATTATTTACCGATAAAGAAAAAGCCGGGACATTCGATTTCGCAGAAAATTTGTTGTCGAAAGAAGTGTTGGAAAAATGATTGTAATTCTTTGGTCGGAGAAAAAGAACCGGCAGAACATCAGAAAACATCTGGTTGATTTTAACGAAGCCAAAACGATTTTCGACGACCCGCTGCAAATCTCCAAAAATGATCCTGACCATTCTTTCAATGAGAACCGATATATTACGATGGGCGTTTCCATACAAAACCGATTGCTGATTATGGCGCACACTTTCGATGATGATAAAATCAGAATTATTACGGCGCGAAAACCGACGCGGAGCGAACGGAAAAGTTATGAAGAAGGAGAATTCGATGCGTAAAGAATACGATATGAGCGACGGTGTGCGCGGCAAATTTTACGGAAAAGTTGACACGCGAAATCCGGTTATCGAAATGAACGATGAAATTTTAGACGAAGTTTTTGAAGAGGAACTGATTGTTCTCGAATCGAATCTCGCCCGCATCAAAAATCTTAAAGCGAGATTGCCCGAACTTGACGAAACGACCCGCGAAAAAATCTCGCAGCGTATTTCAGATGCCAGCGAAATTTTAGACGAAATCGCTCTTTCCAAATAAATGCTCGAACTTGTTTTAGCCAACTTAAAAACGCGCCCGTTCCGCACTCTAATCAGTATCGTCGGCGTGGCGTTGGGCGTGGTTTTGATTTTGCTGTTTACCGGATTGGCGCGTGGAATGTCGGAGAGTATGGTCAAGCGGGCGGCGAATTGGAAGGCGGAAATTATTTTTACTCGTCCCGGCGGATTAGATTATTCAAGTTCAAACGCTTCCGTTTCGACGACTTACGCCAAAAGGCTTTTGGAAATCGAAGGCGTAGAGTCAACCGTTCCCGTCATTCGCTATATCACGCCGGACAAAACCGGGCGTTGGGGAATTCGCCAACTCGACGGAGTTGATTGGAACTCGTTTGCGGCGATGAACGATATGCGAATTATCGAAGGTCGCGCTCCGACCGCCAACGACGAAGTGATTCTCGATGAGCGGCAGATGACCGACGACAAAACGAAAGTGGGCGACACGATGGAGCTTTTCGGCAATAAGCCGTATAAAATCGTCGGCGTGTTCGCGCCGCCGTCGGGCGCGAGAATCAAAATGTCGCTCGCCGCGATGCAGGACGCGCTCGAAACCGACAAGTGCAGCTACATTCTCGTCAAAATCAAGGACGGCGCGGATGTTGATCGAGTCGCCGCCCGCATCAATGAAGTTTTGCCGGGAAATAAAATCACCCTGACACGTGATTTCGTGATTGACGCGCAGGACAGAATTCCGGCTTTGAATACTTTTCTCAAAGTTCTCGTCGGTTTGGGCGCGTTCGTTTCGACGATTTTCGTGCTGCTTTCGATGTACACGACGATCACCGAACGGCGCAAGGAAATCGGAATTCTAAAATCTTTGGGAGCGTCGAAATCTTTCATTATCAAAGTCATCGAAGGCGAAGCGTTTTTTATCGGCATTCTCGGCGTTGCGCTCGGCGGCATCGTTTCGATTATTGCTTCCTATATTCTGCAAAACTCGTTCGACTTGCAGTTTGAATTCAGCCGCAACTGGATTTTAACGGCAATTTTAATCGCCGTCGGCGGCAGTTTGTTCGGCGCGCTTTATCCGGCGTGGCGGGCTTCGGCGATTGATCCGGTCGAAGTGATGGCGAATGAATAGTTGCAGATTCCAGATTCCAGATTCCGAATTTCAATCTGGAATCTGGAATCTGCAACTAAACTTCACCGATTTCCTTTTGCAGATTTTCGCGTTGAACCAATAACCGCAAAAACAGGGCGCGTTGACGAAATAAAAGCCACGCGGATTTTATCCAGACGCGCATATCAACCAGCGTTTCGGACGAACGCAAGGCGATGTAACCGCACAGAATCGTGATTGGAATTGAAGCCAGCGCGATTTGCCAGCCGAAAAAATACAGCATTATCAGCGCGACGATCAGCCACGTTAGCGGCATTAAACCGATGGCGGCGATGATGGTCGAACTCGAACCGGCAATGTCGGTGTCGTGCGTTTTGAAAATTCTGCCGATTAGATTAGAGAAAAAATACGCGGGCGAATGGATGACTGCGCCGACTATCGCCAACGGCGCGAGTAGAATTAAAAGTACGAGTCGCAAAATTAAATAACGAAAAACATACTGCGTCGGATGCTGAAGCACCGATAAACTTTCGGTCGTAATGCCGCTTTCCTTTAATTTCTTTTCATAGCGCGTAACCTTCTCGTTCAAGTCGCGCATTTTCTGCGGATCATTCTTCTCTAAAATTTCATACCGCGCCGCCAGGTTTTGCAGACGTTCGACGGTCTGCGTCAGGGTTTGTTTGAAAATCAAATTTTCGTACACGGACGAAAACAACGCTTCGGCTCGCAGAACCGCGTCGAGTTCCGATTCAGTTTCGAGATTCAAAGTTACGTCGCGCAGAGCCGTTTCGATTTTCGCCGTCAACTGCGTAACCGCCTCACGCGGCGGCTCGCCGTTCGCGTCTAATTCAACCGGCGCAACTTCAAAACCTTCGCCGTAACGAATCAAAACCTCACTTCTGAACGAAGTCTTCGACGTATAATAAAGCCCGACAGGGATGATTTTCAGGGATGAGGGATGAGGGATGAGAGATGAATTTAGAGAATGATTCATCCCTTCGCCCTCATCCCTCATCCCTGAAATCGCGCCCAGCGCAATCCGCGCCGCGCCGGTTTTTATCTTTTGCAGCTGCGGCTCGTCGTGCGAGATGCCTTCGGGGAAAATGGCGATGCAGCGTCCGCGTTCTAAAAGCTCGAAACAATTCTCGAAAGTTACCGAATTGCTCTGCGATTTCGCGTCCGCGTCAATGCGGCGGTAGATGGGCAGAATCTCGAAAGTGTTGAGCAGAAACGCTCCCAGAGGATTGTCGTAAAGCGTGGATTTGGCGAGAAAAGAAACGCGGCGCGCCAGGGAAACGAAAACCAGAGCGGGATCAACCAAGCCGTTCGGATGGTTGAGAACGAAGATAATCGCGCCCGTCGGCGGAACGCTTTCGACATTCACGCTTTCGATGCGGCGAAAGAAAAGGCGCAGAGCGATGCTGATAATCGCGTGAATAATTTGGCGAACGAACGACGCGCCTTTGCCGAGATAAATCATCTGCCAGAGACGCAGAGTTTTCACGTTTTCTAAAATCTTCGATGTCTTTTCCGGCTCGTTATTCACATTTTAACTTTTACCATATTTGCGCGACAGAATCGCCAGCGCGATGCCGCCGATGATTAAAGCAGTCGCCGCCAGCAGTCGCGTCGAAACGGTTTCCGCCAGCAAAATCACGCCGCCGAAACCGGCGAGAACCGGCACGGAAAGCTGCAAAATCGCCGCTCTCGCCGCCGTATGAAATTGCAGCGCGGCATACCAGATCGAATAACCGATGCCCGATGCAATCGCGCCCGACAGGACGGCGAGAACAATTCCCTTCGGCGATAAATGTATCTGCGATAAAAAAGGCATTGCGGCGAGAACTGCCAAAGGCGCGGCACGAACGAAATTTCCCATCGTGTCTGCCAGAGGATTCGCGCTTCCCTTGCCGCGCAGAGTGTAGAATCCCCAACTGATTCCGGCACACGCCATCAAAGCGGAACTGACAACCGGCGGCGCGGAAAGACCGGGAAAAACTAAATAAACAAGTCCGCCGAGCGCGAAAATCAAGCCGAGCCACTCTAAGATTTTCAATCGTTCGCCTTTCAGAACAGCGACGAAAATCATCGTCGCCTGCACCGAACCGAATAGAATCAACGCGCCCGTGCCGGTCGTCAAATTGACGTAGGCAAACGAAAAACATACGGCGTAAGCGAAAAGAAAAAACGCGGAAAACCAGTTTCCGCGTTTTTCATTTTCCTTTTTTTGTCCAAACAGAATGTAAATTACGATGAGCGTTACCGCGCCGGAAACGATGCGAATCAGCGTAAAGCCCGCCGCGTCAATTTCGCCGCTTTGCAGTGCGAGACGGCATAGAATCGAATTAAACGCGAATGCGATAAGCGCAAATGCGGTGTAGAAAATCGTTTTCATTCGTTTCCGCTAACCTAGAGCAAATTCGGGGTTAATGTAAGGCAGGCTGTTAGCCTGCCACGCCGCCGCGCTTCGCTCGCGGCGGAACAGGCTAACAGCCTGTTCTACATTTTACCGTAAATCCAATTCATAACCGCTCTAAAGGGATTATCAGTTGCCACTAGCTTTAGCTAGTGGTTCAAGAAAAGTCGAAACAAGGCTTCAGCCGAATAAATTCTTTTAAAATTTTTCCGAATGGCTTGAGCCTAAATTCATTTAGGCTCAAGCCATTCGGAAAAATTTGTTGGAAGTGCGGCTAAAGCCGACGATTAATCTTATCCTGACCACTAGCTAAAGCTAGTGGCAACTAATGAAACGAATTTCCTACGAAGGCGATTCGACACCCTCATCTTCATCTTCCGCGTCTTCGTCGTCTTCATATTCGCCGACTTCGCCGAATTCCCAGCCGTCGTATGTTTTCAGTTCGTATTCTTCGGCGAGTTTGGCAAATTCGACGTTGCGCTGCGCTAAAGATTCGGGCGTGTGGACTTCGACTTTATCAATATGAAGCAGATATTCGCCGGTTGATTCGTCGGTTTCCTCGTCGCCGAGTTCAAAAACGTCAACGAAATCATAGCCGTCGGCTTCCAATTTCAAACCTAGTTTTTCGAGTTTGTCCACGCTTTCGTCCACGAAGTAGAAGCTGTACAGCATTTCTTCGCTCAAATCCCAGCCGTCTTCGGTTTTGGCATCGGCGAAGATTTCCTTGATGCCTTCGATTTGCGATGCGGTGTCCTTGAATTCCATATTTTCCCCCATTATTCGTCCTCCTCGATGTGCGCGACATTTTCCTTTATCAGCGAACTGTCCTGAATCGCGCCCACGCCGTCACGCGGCTCGCTGTCTTCGTAATTCTCTAACGAATGATCCTGCCCAATCGGTTTGCCGGCGCGGTCGCTGCCGTCAATCGCATTGACATCTTCGTCGGAAATCGTGCCGTCGCCGTGCGCCTTGTTGCTGCCCGTCAGCGTCGTGTCCTTCGGGTTTTCGTTATAAAGATCGTCTCTGTCCTGTTGTGCCATAATTTTGTTCTCCCTTATAAGTCGAATTTTGATTTATTGTCTCATTTATCAGTCGAAATTTCCCGTCGAATGTCTGCGCCGCGCCGCTTTCGAGCCGTTTCACGCAAGTTCACGATGTTTCGGGCATCTCAACGGATGTTTCACGCAAGTTCACCGTGTTCCACGCATCTCAACGGATGTTTCGGGCAAGTTCACGATGTTTCACGCACCTCAACGGATGTTTTGCCCAAGTTCACGCCGTTTCACGCATCTCAACGGCTGTAATGGCTCGGTCAACGGCTGTAATGGCTCGGTCAACGGCTGTAATGGCTAAGTTCACGCCGTTTCACGCAGGTTCACGGCGTTTCGCGGAGGTTCACCGATACCTTGACGATTTTGCGCCGCATCAGTCGCCTTTTATACCGTCTTTTCTTCCTCGTGTTCGCGCCGTTCGGGTCGCATATGCGGGAACAGAATCACGTCGCGGATCGAATGTTTGTTCGTCAAAAGCATCACGAGGCGATCAATCCCGATGCCGATTCCGGCGGCGGGCGGCATTCCGTAAGCGAGGGCGCGAATGTAATCTTCGTCCAAAACCATCGCTTCCTCGTCGCCCGATTCGCGGCTCTTCATCTGGTCAACGAAACGCTCGTATTGTTCCTGCGGGTCGTTGAGTTCCGAAAATCCGTTGGCGCATTCCATCCCGTTGATAAACAATTCAAACCGCTCGGCAATCTGCGGATTCTCCGGCGACGCTTTCGACAAAGGCGAAATTGATTTCGGGTAATCTATGATGAATGTCGGTTGGATTAGTTTCTCTTCTGCAACATTTTCAAATAAATAGATAAGTAATTGAGCTTCTTTGCTTCCTGTCAAATCTACAGAAACTGGATTTTGTCTCTCATAGATTTCCGCAAACTCCCAAGCTGTTTCTATACTTGTTATGAACCTAACTTTATCACTCTTTTCAATCTTTTCAGGGATAATAACCTTTCCCGATGGCGGAGTTATTGAAACAATTTCCGTAGTGTTCATTGGAATTTCCAAAGTTCCTGAAACAAAATTGCGTAAAGTTGATAGGCGATTAATGTCATCTAGCCAAGATTCTTCAAATTTCTCATTTCCTAACTCTCTCCACTCTGGTTTCCAATTCTCTGCAATAGCTTTTTTCATTGTCCAACGCTCAAACTTTGAAAAATCAATCTCATTCTCGCCATATTTCACCTGCAAACTTCCGCCCGTCGCTTTCTTTACGGATTCTTGAATCATTTCTTCGGCGAAATCCATCATTCCGTTCACGTCCATATACGCGCAGTAAAATTCGAGCATCGTGAATTCGGGGTTGTGGCGTTGCGACAAACCTTCGTTGCGGAAATTGCGGTTGAGTTCGTAAACCTTTTCAAAACCGCCGACGGTCAGCCTTTTTAAGTAAAGTTCCGGCGCGATGCGGGCGTAAAGCGTGATGTCGAGCGCGTTGTGATGCGTTTGGAAAGGCTTCGCCGCCGCGCCCGTCGCCTTCGGCGTGAGCATCGGCGTTTCGACTTCGATGTAATCGTGGTCGTCGAGAAAGCGGCGCATTCCGCTGATAAGTTTGGCGCGGCGTTCAAAAACCTCGCGCGTCGTCAAACCTTCGTGTTCGATTTGCAGACTCGACGCAATCAAATCGGCGTAACGATAACGCCTTTGCAATTCCGGGTCAGCGATGCCGTGCATCTTGTCGGGCAGCGGCAATAACGCTTTCGATAAAAACTGCAAAGTTTCGACGTGAATCGAAAGCTCGCCCGTGTTGGTCAGAAACAGAAAACCCGAAACGCCGACGAAATCGCCGCCGTCGAGCAGTTTAAATAAATCCCATCCGCTCACCGTGTCAGAACCATCTGCGTTAGCGGATGGGTTGGTGTCAGCATCCGAGTCGGTCGAGTTTAACCCGCCCGCTGACGCAGGCGGTTCTGACTTGCCGTTATAAATTCCCTGAACATCGTCGCGGCGAACGTAGATTTGCAAACGATTTACGCCGTCCGACAAATGCACGAACGCGGCTTTGCCCATCGTGCGCGGCGTGGTCGTCAGCCTGCCGGAAACTTTCGCCGTGCCGAGTTCCTTTAATTTTCGGTTCAGAGAATCTTTCAATTCCTGATCCGGTTTTTCGCGTTCGGCGAGCGTGGCGACGTGCGCTTTGATTTCCGCGACGACTTCCGAGATCGGCGCGAAATGCAGCACATTGGAAATCGTATCTTCCACGCCCGTAATGCACGAACGGTCGAATTTGTTCGGATAAACATTGCCGACAAGTTCGCGCAACGCTTCGAGATGCGCCCGCCGCGCCTCGGTTTGATCGTTCGGTTCGATAATTTCGTTAAATTCGGGGATATTCATTGTTAATCAAAATTAATTTCGTGCTTTTACTTTTGCCTTTTGCCTTTTTACTTTTGCCTTTTACTTCTTCACCGCCATTTCATTTTTCACGGCTGTTTCGAGAACCTCTCTGCCCCATTCGTTGATGCTTTTGCCGCGCCGTGTGGCGGCTTCGGCGATTTCGGCGTGAAGTTTGTCGGGCAGGCGAAACAGAACTTTGCCCGAATAACTTTTTCTGGCATTTTTGCCGTGTTTTTCGCAAACTTCGATATGAAAATCAACCGCTTCTTCAAAAGCATTATTTAATCCTTCGACCGTTTCCGCTTCAAACATTACAATGTCGTCAATGCCGACAAGCCGCCCGACGAAAACTTTATCGTCGGCGGAAAATTCGATTTTTGCGGTAAAGCCCTTGTAAGTCATCGTATTATTCATCTTTATAACCTAACCTCTTTAAAAATTCACGAACCGATTCGACCTGATATTTTCTGGCTTCTTTGCCCGGATGCGGACGATGATGTTCCCACTTTTCGCCGCCCGACATAACGAAAGCCACCCGTGAGCCGCTGCCTTCAAACTTTTCTGCGCCAAGCGCGACCAACAATTTTTCAATATCAGCGAACTTGAGCGAAGCCGTCGTCGGAACGCTGAAAATCGCCTGCAAAGTTTTTTGATGTTTCCGGTTCACTCAACTAAATGATAGCTAACGGCGATAGCATTTTCAACGAAACCTAGTCTTTTCGTTATCAAACGAAATTTATGCTAATTTAATTCTATCGCCGTATATGAATTCTACTACTGAAATTTCAACGCATCAGGCGCGTCTGCACGACGAAGTTAAACGCGGAACGCGCATCATTTCTTTAAGCGGATTAACGTCAATCGCCTCGAAAGCATTCATCTTATCCGAACTGCAAAAGCAAACTCGCAAAAATTTTGTCATCGTCGCCGACACGAACACGGAACTCGAAACCTGGGAATGCGATTTGGAGTTTTGGAGTCGAGAGTCGAGAGTCGAGAGTCGAGAAAAAGAATCTTCGCTTTCGACTCTCGACTCTCGACTCTTGACTCTGCCTTCGTTTGAAACCGACGTTTATTCCGGCATCTCGCCGCACGCCGAAACACAGGAAGAACGCGCATTGACTTTGTGGCGGTTGACGAACGCCGCGCCGGATTTCCTGATCGTTTCGGCAAAGGCTTTAATCACGAAAACCGTCGCGCCAAATGAAGTGAAAAATCTCGGCGCGTATCTGAAACGCGATGCAGATTTCGCGCCGGAAGAATTATTGGAAAAACTCGTCGCCTGCGGCTATGTCCGTGAAGAGCCGCTGAAAAACGTCGGCGAATTTTCCGTGCGCGGCGGAATTATTGATGTCTGGTCGCCGACCAATGAAAATCCCGTGCGGCTGGAATTTTTCGGCGACACGGTTGATTCGATCCGCGAATTCGACGCGGAAACACAGCTTTCCGTCGGGCAATTAACCGAAATCGCCATTGCTCCGATGCGTGAATTTTCAGCCGCCGCAAAGGACTTTAAGGATTGGGCTTTTTTCGCCGAAGAAAGATTCTCGGACGAAAAATACGCGAGAAATCTAAAAGACCGCACGCAGTTCGCCGTCGAAGGCGAAGATTTTCCCGGCTGGGAATTTACCATCGCGCTCGTCAATCCGCGCAGTTCGAGCGTGTTCGATTATCTGCAAGACGCGATTTTCGTCGTTGACGAACCGACGCTTGTCGAACAAACCTTAACCGCCTTTTACGAAACCGTCGAACGCCGTTACAGCGAGATTTCCGAAGCCGACGACATCGGTTTAGAACCGTCCGAATTATTTTTAGACGGCGTAACGCTGCGCGAAAAATTAGCAGGCAAACAGCGCGTCGAACTTCGCGCACTCGGCAAAACGGCGGCGCAAACCGATGAACAGTTCGCTTTTAGTGTTGAAAACGATTCGTCCAAAACTAATGCTTCAAAACCGCTGTTTCTTTTTACGACCGCCGAAAAAAGCGTCGAAATCGAAATCACATCGCGCTCGACGCGCAAGTTTCACGGCGACATCGCTGCGCTCGTTCGAGATTCCAAATTCCAGACTCCGAATTCCAAATTCGTTTTTCAAACTCACGGACTCGCCGAAAGGTTCACCGAAATTCTGCGCGATTACGACGTTTCGATTCCGCCGGATTCGATCAAAGTCGGCGATTTGTCGAACGGGTTTGAAATTCCGTCTTTGAATTTACTCGTTTACACGGAAACCGACGTTTTCGGTGAATCAACGCAAGCCGAATTTCAAAAATCAAAACCGCAAAAGACGAAAAAAACTAATCTCAACGCTTTCATTTCCGATTTTAGAGACTTGAAACCCGGCGATTACGTCGTTCACGTTGATCACGGCATCGGGCGTTTTGACGGTTTGCAGACGATTACCGCGCAGGGTTCGGAGCGCGAGTTTATGCTGCTTGTTTACGCCGAAAACACGAAACTTTTCGTGCCGGTCGAACGGCTCGATTTGGTTTCGCGGTACTCGTCGGGCGAAGCAACTTCACCGACTTTAGACAGATTAGGCGGACTCGGCTGGCAGAAAACGAAGGCGAAAGCGAAACGCGCGATGCGCGATATGGCGGACGAACTTTTGCGGCTTTACGCCGAACGCAGGATGGTTCAGGGCTTCGCGTTTTCCGCCGATACACCGTGGCAGGACGAATTTGAAAACGCTTTTCCATATCAATTAACGGTTGACCAATCGAGCGCGATTGACGATACAAAATCGGATATGGAAACAGCCGTGCCGATGGACAGATTGATCGTCGGCGATGTCGGTTACGGCAAAACCGAAGTGGCGATGCGGGCGGCGTTCAAAGCCGTGATGGACGGCAAACAAGTCGCCGTTTTAACGCCGACGACCGTGCTGGCTTACCAGCATTCGGAAACATTCAAAACCCGATTTGCCGCGTTTCCCGTTAAGACCGAACTTTTATCGAGATTTCGTTCCGCCAAAGAACAAAAATCCGTCGTCGAGCAAACCGAAAAAGGCGAAGTTGATATTCTAATTGGAACGCACCGAATACTATCGAACGATGTCAAAATGCCGAAACTCGGTTTAGTCGTCGTGGACGAGGAACAGCGTTTCGGCGTAGCGCACAAAGAAAAATTAAAACAGTTAAAAAAGAAAGTTGACGTGCTGACATTGAGCGCAACGCCAATTCCCAGAACTTTGAATATGTCGCTTTTGGGAATGCGCGATATGTCGGTGATTGAAACGCCGCCGCGTGATAGATTGGCGATTAACACGCAGGTCGTGCAGTTTTCCGAAGGCGTAATTAAATCGGCAATCGAGCTTGAAATGGCGCGAAACGGGCAGGTTTTTTTCATTCATAACCGCGTCGAAACCATCGAAGCCATCGCCGCGCATATCAAAAGCATCGTGCCGAACGCCCGCATAATTTTCGCGCACGGGCAGATGAACGAAAAGGAGATGGAAAACGCCGTGCTTGATTTCGTCGCTTATAAATTCGACGTGCTGGTGGCGACGACGATCATCGAAAACGGCATTGATATTCCCAGAGCGAACACAATTATCATCAACCGCGCCGATAATTATGGGCTTTCACAGCTTTATCAATTACGCGGTCGCGTCGGACGCTCGAACCGCCGCGCTTACGCTTATCTTTTGATTCCGAACGAGCGTGATTTATCCGACATTGCGCGGCGCAGATTGTCGGCGATTCGTGAATTTTCCGATTTGGGCGCGGGTTTTAGAATTGCGGCTTTAGATTTGGAATTGCGCGGCGCGGGCAATATTTTGGGCGGTCAGCAATCCGGGCAATTAGACGCGCTCGGTTTTGATTTATATACGAAAATGTTGGAGCGCACGATTCAGGAATTGAAGGGCGAAACGGTCGAAGATGAAACGAGCGTTTCGATCAATCTGGGCGTTGACGTTTCGATTCCGCAGGATTATATTTCGGAAACTTCGCAGCGTCTCAGAACTTACAAACGCATTTCGTCGGCTGATTCCGAATCGGTTTTGCAAACTATTTACACTGAAATCAACGACCGATACGGCAAAACGCCCGATTCGGTGGACAATCTTTTCGACTATGCCCGCCTTCGGAAACAAGCCGAGCAAATGCGCGTCATTTCGGTTGATAAATCAGCGAACGGTCTGGCGATTAAATTAGGCGAAAACGCCAAAGTCGCGCCGGAAAAGTTAATGGAATTTTTATCGAAAAACGAAACCGCCAATTTTTCGCCAAACGGAATTTTGCGCGTCGAAGTGAAAATAGAAAATCTAATCGAAGCGGCGCGAACGGTTTTAGAAGAAATTCGCGGCTGAAAAAACGTAGGAATTTAGCCACGAAAAGACACGAAAAAGCACGAAAATTTCAACTTTTCTTTCGTGCTTTTTCGTGTCTTTTCGTGGCTAATACATTTGTCTTAAGAATCCTGCTGTTTGCCGCTTTCCGCGATGCTTTTCTGCGTCGCCGCCGGCGGTTTCGGCTGCACGGTCGGCTGTGCGGTTGGCTTGACGGTCGGTTTAACCACTGGCGCGACCGGCGTTTTTGCCGGTGCGGGCGATGGATTCGTCGCCGGTGTCGGCGTTGGCTGCGCGACATTGGCATTGACGTTGGCGTTTGGATTTTTGCCGGTCGGCGTTGCCGCCGGTTTCGCGTTCACGCTGACGTTGCCGTTGACCGGCACGGGAACCAAAACCGTTCCGTCCTGCATAAAAATACTGTTCGGATTATTCGGGTCTATCATCTGTCCGCCCTGCGGAACATAAACGGGCGCACCCGGCGGCGGTCCGTTTCCGCCCCAATAATTTCTACCGTCGCCAAGCCCGTCGCCGCCATTTTGCAGCGATGGCGGAACTGCCATCGGCATCATCATATTAGAATTTCCCGACATCATCTGTCCCTGATTATATGGAATCAATCCGGCGGTTCCCTGTTCGTTCATTCCCGTCGCCGGATTGAGCGGCTGCACCGGCTGACCGTTGACATCGGATTGCAGAGCGGTCGTCGGATTCGTCTGCTTGGTCTGCGTCATATAAATCAACCCGACTGCCAGCAGAGAAATTCCAGCCAGCACGACGAACGCCGTTTTCCAGATGTTGTTATTGACGGCTTCCGGTGCGTCGGTGATCGGCGGCACAACAATCGTTTCGGTATTAATCGTCGTGTTCGTGGCGCGATTCAAATCTTCGACGAATTCGTGCGCCGATTGATAGCGCATTTCAGGATTTTTCGCCAGAGCTTTCAGCATCACCGGCTCGATGTCGGGAATAATATCTTTGCGGTAAGCCGACAAAGGCGCGGGCGGACTGCCCGCCTGTTTAATCAAAAGTTCGTCCCGCGTTCCGGCGACGAACGGCACTTCGTTCGCCAGCATTTCATAAAAAATCACGCCGAGCGCGTAAATATCCGAACGTGCGTCAGGCGTTGCGCCGAGCGAATTCTGTTCGGGCGAAAAGTATTGCAAATTTTTTAAGGAAACTTTGTTCGTGTCGTTTTCACCCGCGCCGAAATCCAGTAATTTGACCGATTCCGTGCCGTTCGGATTTTTTATGAGCAGGACGTTTTCGCTGTTCAACTGCCCGTGAACGATGCCGTAAGCGTGCG
>CAXTKJ010000002.1:0-73567 GCA_964244835.1 uncultured Pyrinomonadaceae bacterium | reverse complement strand
GACAGCGCGGCGGCAATTTGTCCGGCGATTCTGACTGAACGCTCGACCGGCAATTTGCCGACGCGCTTTAAGGTTTCCGCTAAAGTTTCGCCGTCCGCGCCGTCGAAAACGATAAAAACCGCACCGTTTTTGTCTTTGCCAAAATCGGTCGCGTTCAAGATATTCGGGTGCGCCAGATGCGAAACTCTTTTCGCTTCGGCGGAAAAAAGCGCGACTTTTTCTTCGTTGTCCGCCATTTCCGGCGCGAGAATTTTGACGGTAACGGGTTTCTCCATCAAAAGATGCGTCGCCCGGTAAACGTGATTTGAATCGCCGTCCCGGATGAGCGATTCGATTTGGTATTTGTCCGCGAGAGTTTGTCCGATAAATTGGTCTGACATTTTGTTAGTGGTGAGTGGTGAGTGGTGAGTGGTGAGTGGAAGAATAAAAAGTTTTCGGCTTTTCACTCACCACTCACCACTCACCACTCACCACTAATAGCTTTCATTATAATTTTTATACGCCTCGAATAACGATTCGATTCAGAAATCTTGCGTCAAGTTGTCATCCTGTTCGGCAAGTTAATCCAGAATGATACAATAAAACACAAAATTATGGCAGAAAATTTAAGCATTCCGAAAACTTCCGACCGGAAAAAAATCTACGATGAAATCGCCCCACAAATTGCCGCGCTCGTTTCCGGCGAAACGGATTTAACGGCAAATCTGGCAAACATCACGGCGGCGTTGAAAGAAGCGTTCGGCTTTTTCTGGGTCGGATTTTACATCGTTAAAGAAAATCAGCTTGTCTTAAATGCTTTTCAAGGCACGATTGCCTGCACCCGAATTGATTTTGACAAAGGCGTGTGCGGTCATTGTTACACGACGCAAAAAACCGTTATCGTTCCCGATGTCGAAGCATTTCCCGGACACATCGCGTGCAGTTCAGCTTCAAAATCGGAAATCGTTTTGCCAGTCTTTGATAAAAACGGCAGTGTCGTAATGGTTTTGGACGTGGACAGCGACGAGTTGAACGATTTTGCGAACGTTGACGCGGAAGGTTTACAGAAAATTGTCGAAATTATTCAGAGCCTGATTTAATTTTAATTTTTGTTGTGATAACATTTCGTTTTATTTTATATAAGGAATGATTATTGTTGCTTTTTTGATTCAACAAATCGCAGAAATTAAATGGACAAATTTTTGATTCGCGGCGGCAAGCCTTTGAACGGAACGGTAAAAATCAGCGGCGCGAAAAATTCCGCGCTACCGTGTTTGGCGGCGACGCTTTTGACGGCGGAAACGGTAACTTTGCACAATGTTCCCTACGTCAAAGACTTAATTACGCAGCGTCGTCTGCTCGAAGATTTGGGCGCGACGGTTCTCACGCCCGATTTGCACACACACAAAGTTTGCGCGAAAAACATCGAAATTTACGAAGCACCGTATGAACTCGTCAAAACGATGCGGGCGAGCGTTCTCGCGCTCGGACCACTTTTGGCGCGTTTCGGACAGGCGAAAGTTTCGCTTCCCGGCGGCTGCGCCATTGGCACGCGCCCGATTGATTTGCATTTGAAAGCCTTTGAACAACTCGGCGCGATAGTTTCGCTCGAAGCCGGCAACGTCATCGCCCGCGCTCCGCACGGCAGATTGAAAGGTGCGGAAACTTATTTTGAAAAAGTCAGCGTAACGGGAACGGAGAACGTGATGATGGCGGCGGCGTTAGCGAGCGGAAAAACGACAATCCGAAATGCGGCTCGTGAACCGGAAATCGAGGATTTAGCCGAACTGCTCAATAAAATGGGCGCGAAGATTTCCGGCGCGGGAACTTCCGTGATGGAAATCGAAGGGGTAGAAAGTCTGGGCGCGGCGGAACACACAATTATTCCCGACCGCATCGAAACCGGAACTTTCATCGTCGCGGCGGCGATGACGAATGGTGAATTGAGAATCGAAAATTGTCAGCCAAAACATCTGACGGCGGTCATCGGTAAATTGCGCGAGGTCGGCGTTGAAATTACCGAAATTGACGCGACGACGATTTCGGTGAAATGCGGCGAAAAAGGTTTGCGGGCGCAGGACGTAACGACCGAACCGCACCCTTTATTCCCGACCGATATGCAGGCGCAGTATATGGCTTTGATGACACAAGCCGTCGGCGAATCGAAAGTGGTCGAGACGATTTTTGAAAATCGTTTTATGCACGTCGGCGAGCTTATCAGAATGGGCGCGGACATTTCGATTTCCGGCAACACAGCGACGGTCAGAGGAAAAACGAATCTCACCGGCGCACCGATTTTAGCGTCGGATTTACGCGCCTCGGCTTCCTTGGTTTTGGCAGGTTTGGCGGCGAGCGGCGAAACTCTGATTGACCGCGTTTATCACATTGATCGCGGCTACGAAACCATCGTCGTAAAACTCAACGACATCGGCGCGGACATCGAACGAATCACGGAAAAGATGGCGATGAGCGCGGAATAAACGATAATTTTCGGTTCTCTGGTGCGAAGCTAAGAAAGCATTATTAAACTTCCTTCAAGCAAAGATTTTTCTCAATGTGTCCAGTCTGGATTTTTGGTGATTATAAAAAGCACCATTATTAAAAGTGCCGTCGTAAACATTCCAAATACCTGAATTGCCATTGGCGGAATTGGTTTCGATTGCTTGAAATGTCTGCGATTATGTAAATCTTCGCTGACAAAATCAGGCATTGCAACGCAAACTATTCCCACAAATAAAAGCCAGATCAAGAGTAAAACTAAGAGAGTTAATTTAACCATTTCACTTATAATATTTCCAGAATTTATCTTTTCACTTCAAACAACCGCCAATCGCCGCTGAAACCTTTTTCTTCGAAAACAATTCCCGAACCGGCGACTAAATCTTTGACGGTGCGCGAAACCAAAATCTTTCCGATGGCTGATTCGTCGGCGATTTGCTGTGCCAGTTCGACGGCGAAGCCGCTGTATTTTTCGCCCGAAACATCGCATTCGCCGGTGTGTAAGCCGGTTTTGATTTTAATTTTCAGACGTTCCGCTGCTTCGTTGACGGCACACGCGCAGCGAATCGCTCTTGCCGGTCCGTCGAAAGTCGCTACAATTCCGTTTTCGTCGAAAGAATTTTCTCGCCCTTTGAAAAGTTTGATCTGGCGGCTGACGAAAGTTTTTGAATCTTCGATCAGTTCGGCGGGCGGCACGCTGTCGAATTTACTGTTTAAAACGGTTGCCAGAACGCGGTCGTAATCTTCGGCGTGGCGTACGCCGGTTAAAAATTCTTCGATCTCATCGAGAATTTCGTCCTGTTCGCCGACGAACGGCAGATGGTCAACGCCGCCGAGTTCCACGTATTTACACCCCGGAATTTTCGACGCGACGAAGCGACCTTCTTCCACCTTCAAACACAAATCGCCCGTGCGGTGAATGACCAGCGACGGCACGCGAATCGTCGGCAAAACCTGCCGCACATCAATCTCGGCGTTCATCTTCGTCAATGCGACCGCCGCGCCGGGACTCGCGCCCATTCTTAAGTAAGTCGCCCACCAATTTCTAAAATCTTCGTCGTGCGCCAATGTCGGCGCGCGTTCTTCGATGCCGACCGGCTTGCCCCAATCGCGCTGCATCATCTCGAAAAATTTTTCGCGGTCTTCCAAAGACACGCCCCACGGATAATCTTCTTCCCAAATTCTTTTGGCGTAACTGCCGATCATCACCAGCGCGGCGCATCTTTCCGGGTAAGTCGCCGCGAACAGCGAACACATCGGACCGCCTTCGGACACGCCGACGAGTGCGGCGCGTTCCGAATCAACCGCGTCCATTACGGCGTGAACGTCTTCCATTCGCTGTTCGAGCGTCGGTAAATCTTTAATCGGAACGCGGTCGGACAAGCCCGTGCCGCGCTTGTCGAAAAGGATTAGGCGCGAGAACGAAGCGAGCCGGTTTAAAAACCTGGCGAAATGCGGTTCTTCCCAAAAATATTCGAGATGCGAAACCCAGCCCATCACGAAAACAATGTCCAGATCGCCGCTGCCGACGGTTTGATAAGCGATGTTGACATCGCCGTTCTGAACGTAATGCGTTTCGGGTTTGAAAACGGGAAGCGCGAAATTCGGCGCGAAATTCCGCAGAAAATATTCGGATGAATTCGGACGCAAGTCGTCCGTTTCAATTTCTTCTTCAATGGTTAAAACGGCGTGCGTATGTTCAATCGTCAGCGAATCCTTTTTACCGGCTTCGATGATGCTTACCGGCGCAATGAAACGATAACCGCGTTTGGAAACGGTTTCGATATATTTCGCGCCGTTCACGTTTTCGCCCAAGGCTTTCCGCAAAATCGAAATGTTCTGCGCCAGATTGTTTTCTTCCACAAAACTGTCCGCCCAGATGCGGCTCATCATTTCTTCTTTGCCGAGCGCGTGTCCGGCGTTTTCGACGAGCAGCAGAAGCGTGTCAAAAACCTTCGGCGAAAGCGCGATGCTGTCCACGCCGTCGAACAAAATCCGCTCCGGCGCGTCAACCTGAAACTTGCCGAATTCGTAAATTTTTCCCGCTAAATTTTTCATAACCTTTGGTAGTCAAAAAAATTCAAAAAGTCTCTTAAAAAATCATTTTTTGAAGATTCCCCGATTTGTCTTCGTCCAAATAAAAAAAACGTCGAAAAGAAATGTCGCGTGGCAGATGTGTTTGAAAGTTACACAGGCATTGTAGCGCAACGCCGTTCGCGGGTAAATAAATTCTTCAGGAAATTCAAAGAAAACTTTCAGGATTTTCTAAAGATTTTAGCGGCGGCTGACGGTTATGTTTGATAAAGACGCAGATAAACCGGCAATAAAGGCGCGTGAAAAAATTGGCAGGAAAAAGCGAAAAGTGAAACTTAAAAGAACAGTAACTATCGAAATTGACTGTATCAAGATCACGTCCGACCGCTGTTTCGGAAAATTATTATGGTGCGACGTTTGTCGTGAACAGGCGAAGTTTTTAAGTCCGGCGGAAGTTCTGAAAATCGCCGAGATCGCCGAACTCGCCGGAATGATTAAGACGATTGATAAACGCTTTCTGCACTTCTACCAACTGTCCGCAACGGAACGGTTGATTTGTCTGAAATCAATTTTGGGAAGTTCAAAATTAGTCTGAGTTGTTTGTCCTTCCGGTCAAATATCTTTAACAAGCGTCCGATTTTTATCGGATTTAACCAGGCAAAAATACAAATTAACGTCAACAGTCCGCGAGGAGTGATTTTCAACGCGGTCGAAGACGCGACCGGCGCGGCTTTAAATCAATTCGCCGTCGGCAACCTTTGACCGTATAAAGAAAAACACGCGCTCGGACGGCGCGTGTTTTTTATGCGATTAAATTCTATTTATTTTCTCAATCGGCAAAAAGTAAATAAGCAAATTTCCCTTCGCCGCGCTCAAATGCGCGACAAATTAAGTTTTCCGCGAACGCCTTCTGAAATTCTTCTTTGATCCTATTTTGCCCGGCGACGGCTTCCAGCGGTTCGTTTTTCACCAGTTCGTTCCAGTCGAATTTTAATTCGATTTTACGGACGATTTCGCCGGGTTCTGCAAACGCTTCGCCTTTCGCTAATTTCACGACTTTTTCTGATTCGAGATGCCATTCGGCAAACAGGCGGTCGCTGTCGAGACCGATGTTTTTCGCTTGATCAATCTGCGTCGAATAATCCGTGCCGTAAAAGTTCGGCTCGTAATGTTTGATGAACGCACCGAGTTTTTCCAGATTGAAATGCGCGTTGCGCGTCTGCACCGGCTGGAAAGTCCATTTGATGTACTTCACGCCTTTTTCGAGAGCCGTTTCGCGCTGCGCCCATTTCAATTCCGCGCCGATGCCGTAACTTTGAAAATCCTTTTTAACCGCCGCCATATGCGAATAAAAAAATCGCTCGCTGCCGATAAAAGCCGGAACGCTCAGAACAAAACCGACTAATAAATCTCCGGCAAACGCGCCTAATGTAAAGCCGCCTGCCTGACGGCTGACGATAAAATGACGCACGGGCGAAATTTCGATTTCGGGCAGTGCGAAGACTTCCCTTTGCAAAGCGACGCACTGGCTTAAATCTTCAACGCTGCGGCATTCGCGGATTTCGATTTCTTCTTTATTCATTTGATCAATTTCAGATTTCAACTCGCGTGAACCAATCTTTTGAGACTTTCTCAATTTGTCTCGCGGCTGTCAAACTTTTAATATCAGCGACGAAATTTATTAAAATCAATCTGCCTTTCGGACGATATTTTTCGGGTATTTCCGCTCGTAACTGTTCCACCAGTTGTTTGACGTTCTGCCTGATTTTGAACAGTGCGAGTTTTTCGGTGCGCGTGTGTTTCAAAAGCCACGCGGTTTTGCGAAGAGAATTCGCGCCCGCTTCGCCCCAGAAAAGAAAATTGCCCGTTTCGTCTCGCGCTACCAAATCGGGTTTGTAGCGCAAGCCGACTTTGATTTCGATTTCCAGCGACGGGTATTCGCCGACGAACATTGCGTAACCGAGTGCCTTCATCAAAATGTGTTCGTAGCTTTCGCCGACGCGCTGCCAAAGCCGCACTTTTTCATCGCCGAACTGAAAATCGTAAAGCATTAAATTAATGATAAAGGCTAAATGTCCGCTCATAAAATTAGTGCTTAACTTTTGTTTATTTAATTTGTTAAAATCAAATGTGCCGCCGAAAATTTTGGGCGGAAAACAATCCGAACCGCCCGCCGATTTTCTAATGGAAACTTCAAAAAATCTCGAAATACAAGGCAGCCTGCAAACTGTTGCGCTCGCCGAACTGCTTTGCGAAATCGCCCAAAATCAATTTAACGGTTCCTTGCGTCTGGCGAACGAATCGCAGAAAACCGTCATTTATTTCGACGACGGAAAACTAATCTTTGCCGTCTCGAACGCCCGTCAGCACCGTCTTTTTCAGATGCTTTTACAGGCGGGCAAAATCAATCAGGACGGCTTGCTCGCCATCACGGATTTCACCAATGACCTGGCTTTGAAAGATTATCTGCTGAAAAACAACCTGCTCAACCAAACTGAACTCGATCAGTTTTTCGCACGGCAAATCGCCGAAATTCTGCAAACTGCGCTCGCGTGGCAAACGGGCGAATGGATTTTCAGCCCGCTCGTCCGAGTGAAAAACGATCTGCGTTTTGAAGTTGATGTTCACAAGTTATTTTTTGATTACGCACGGCGGCTGAATCCCGATCAGGCGGCGCAGAAACTGAAAAATCCGAACGAATCTTTCAGCGCGGTTTTGCCAATGCCCGATAAAATCGAATTGTCGCCGCACGAATGGTTCGTTCATTCGAGACTTGAAAACTCCGCGCTCAGTCCAGGCGAAATTCAAAATATGAGCGGTTTGCCGAACAATGAAACCGCCCGAATTCTTTATACTTTGTGGCTCGGCGGATTTTTGAAGCGGCGAGACTTTCACGCGGCATTTTCCGAAAAATACGTCGCTGCCGTCGTGTCCGCAAAGCTCGCCGTGAAAAAAGAAGAAGCCAAACCGGAAGCCGCGCCGACCGCTGCGAAAGCTGCCGCGCCGGTTATAAAAAATGTGCCGGTCGAAAAAGCAGAGCCGTCGCCGGAAGAAAATCCAACACCGTCGGAACAGCCGATTGCGCTTGAAGATTATCTCGTCCGCGTCGAGAACGCCGCCAACAATTATGAATTTTTCGGACTGATGCCCGATGTGTCTGCGCCGGAAATCAAAAAAACTTATTTCGGTTTAGCCAAAAGATTTCACCCGGATTTGTTTCGTAAAGAAGCGCAAGCCGATTTGCGCCAGCGCATCGAAAACGCTTTTTCCAAACTCGCGCAGGCGTATGACACGCTGAAGGATGAAAGCTCGCGGGAAGTTTATGATTTCAAAATGAGAAAGGAAATCGCGGAAATGATGGAACGGCAGAAAAAGGGCGAAACGGTTGAGGAAACAGCAGTTCAGAAACAGGTTGACGAAGCGGGCGAAAATTTCGATCAGGGTTTCAATTATTTGATGGACGAAGATTACGAAGCCGCGCTGCCGTATCTGGCGCGCGCCGTTTTCTATGCTAAAGAAAACGCCCGTTATCACGCCTATTACGGCAAAGCGTTGTCGGCGGATGAAAGCCAGAGCCACCGCGCCGAAGCCGAACTGCAAACCGCCGTCAAACTCGACGGCAAAAACGCCGATTACCGCATTATGCTGGCGGAATTTTTCATCGAAATCGGATTGGTGAAACGCGCCGAGGGCGAACTGAATCGTCTCCTGGCGATGGCTCCGAGCAACTATGAAGCGCGGATGTTGCTCGACAGGTTGAAGCGAAAATAGGTATATTTAGGTTTCTGGTTTCTGGTTTCTAGTTTCTGGTTTCTGTATTTTGACTGCTGTGGTTCAATATGAAATTTTTGGACTTTAAAGCCTGCAACATAAGTTTCCAACCAGAAACCAGAAACCAGAAACCAGAAACCTATTTCCAGTATGAAAAATCTTTACGGCAAAGACGCGGAATTTGACGAACGATTGTTGAAAATCGCCGCCGCCGATGACGAATTCGAGAGCTATCAAAATCCGCACGCCGTGCGCGTCGCCGCGATTGCCGATGCACTGGCGAGAAAATTTAATCTCGCTTCGCACGACTGTTTTTCGCTGCGGCAAGCCGCGCTTCTGCACGACATCGGCGAAGTTTTGATGAACCGCGAATATATCGGCGCGAAACGCAGTCTGCGCGAAGAAGAACTTTTCGATATGCAGCGGCACACGGTCATCGGCGAACAGGAAGCGGCGAAACGCGGTTTTAATCGCGCCGTCCAACTGCTGATCCGCTGGCACCACGAATGGTGGAACGGCGCGGGCTATCCTGACGCTTTGGCGGGCGAACAGATTCCGCTCGCCGCCCGCATTTTGCGCGTCGCCGACACTTACGCGGCGATGACCGACGAGCGTCCTTTTCGCGCCGCCGTTTCCGAAGCTGAGGCGAAGCGGCGTTTAACCGAGTGGGCAGGCATCGAGTTCGATCCGAAAGTCGTAAAAGCGTTTTTGTCGCTGGAAAATCTGGCGGAATTAAAATCATACGCCGGAACACGCGCCGTGCGCGAGGCTTACGTCGAATCGTCTTACAGTTCTTCTATTTTCAGCGTTTCCTGATTTTTATGTTCAATCAATTACACGGTGCGTCGAACGGCTGGCTGGCTTTTGAATTAAATGTGCTGCGGCGTTTGAAATTCGATTCGGTGATGATGCCGTTCACTAATCAGCCGACGCTCGGCGCGTATCTGAAACGGCGTAACGTGCGCGTTCTGGCGAACGACGCGATGCAGTCGGCGTGGACGCAAGCCGTCGCCGCAATTCAAAATAACGGCGAAGTTTTATCGGCGGCTGATGTGGATTTGATTTTGGAAGATGCTTACGTTCCGCGTTATCGCCTGCAAAACGCTGCGCTTCGGCAATGGTTCAATGAAACCGATGCGTGGTGGTTCGATAATGTACGGCAGAATATCGAGCGGCTTTCGTCGCCCGTCGTCCGTGCCGTCGCGCTGTCGCTGGGCATCAGCGTCGGCGATTACGCGGCTTCATTCACCGAAGAGACTCTGGAACTGCGCCAGCCTTTTACAAAAGTTTATCAACGATTGTGGAGCGTTCTGCCCAAACCCTTCAACAACAACCAAAGAAACATCTGCCACAACAAACCGGCGACGGAATTCATCGCCGAAAACTTTACCGATTTGATGTTTCTGCGCTTGCCGTCGCTTTCCCGGAGAAACGATTCGAGCCGTAACCTTCCGAACGCCCGGAGCGAAGAATGGATTCGCGGGACTGATGATTTTTGGAATGATTTGGGAGCGTCCGGCAAATTCGGCGCGGCGGTCGCCACTAAATCGCAGTATTTACAGCTTCTCGAAGACGTTCTGCATTCGGCTGCCAACGTCCCAATCTGGGCAATCGCGCACGTCGAAGACGGATTTATCAACACGCAGGATTTGGTCGAAACCATCGGTCGCGTGCGCCGTGTTGATACGATTTATTCTAAGGATTTTTCCGAACTGACAGGAACAAAAGCAGTTATCATCACCGCCTGAAGACTACTTCAAAAATCAGAGCTAATGTTCTGAGTCCCGCCTTTAGGCGGCTTTTCCTAAAGGTCAAGCCGCCTAAAGGCGGGACTCAGAACGATTGCCGCCGTTTGTAAAACAGTTTTCAGTTATTTTGAATTGTAATCGAACGGGTCGTTCGCTAAAACCGTACGCATATTGACCTGTCCGAAAAGCGTTTCGAGATACGCGCCGAAGCGGTGCAGAATCGGCACGAGGTCTTTGTTGTCGCGCGTTACCAGAACTTCTTCGATAAACCGTTCGACCGTTTCCATATCTTTGTAAAACAGAAAATGCAGCGTCGTCTGACTGAACTCGGTCAGATGTTTATGCAGAGCGTCGAGTTTAGCTTTTTCGGGATTCTTTTCGACATCCTGAACGGCTTGGAAAGCCTTCCATAAATTCCGGCGCAAAATCTGCGACTGCTGAAGTTTGCTTTGAAAATTCGGAAACAGTTTCGTCGGCTCAATGGTCGGCTCAATCAACTGCGCGAAGGTTACTAAAGTCTGCTGGAAACTGTCGTTGAGCAGGGAATAAGCCGTTTCGATTTTGGCGAAAATCAAAGGCGTTTGCCGGATTTCGACGAGTCCGGCGAGTTCGTGCTGATAGACTTTACGAAGCTCGATGGAAGCCGTATAAGCCGCGCCGTCGAGCAAGCCGAATAATTCTTCTTCTTCGTTGGAAAACCGCAAAAGACGATTGTTGACGAAGCCCATCAATTCCTGAATCTGCTCGTAAATTCTGGCGAAAAGCAGCAACGCCGGTTTGAGCGGTTCGTCGTTCTTGAGCATTTTGCTGATCTCGTTCAGCCATTGCAGAATTTTGCCGAAATGCGGCAGCACCAAATTCAAATCCGTCTGCGTCGCCAGCGAAAGCGGTTTGCTTTCCAGCAGATTTCGCAGGACTTCCGGCAAAAAATCTTCGCCTCTTTTTTCGGCAAACCCGATAATTTTTTCAAAAATTTCCGCCGATTTGAGTTTACCGGCAAGCAAGTTGCACCACGCCGTCCACTCACCGAATTTAAGCGGTGCGGCGCGTAAGAGAGCTTCATTCAACTGCACCGAATCCTGAACGATCTGCGAAAATTGAAAAATTTCATCAGCCGTGAATTCGATTGATTGCGCGTTGGTGTCCGGCTCGAAATCGAAGTCGAAATCATCGTCCGTCAAATCGTCTTCCTTGAGCGTCCTGCCGAGTTGAAATGATAATCTCGAAGCCAGCAGCAGCGTCGAATGAGTCAGCCGAAATTCCTTAGTCCAATCCCGCGCGGCGGCTTTGGCGCGGTGATCTTCGGCGAATAAATAATTGTGGACGTTCAGAAAACTTTCCAGACCCGACAGCCACAAACCGAGTTCAAAAGCGGTTTCGTCGGCATCCGGCACGGACAGTCCCGACGCGGTTTCGTCAAGAACGGCATCGCTGACAGACAGATTCATCAAGTTAGAACTTACGGTTGTGGTTATGGCAACATTCAAGGCAGGATTTCCTCACAGAAACTTACGTCAGTTAATTTTGGCGAGCGCGGAAATTTTGTCCGCTATATAATTTATAACCTGTTAAGCATTGTTTTGGCAACAAAAAAGTCTGTGAATATATTTCTGTTTGATTGAGTGTGAATTGAAATCAAATTCCCGCTCTCTTTTTCAGAAGGCAAAACGAATGCAGAATTGCTTTTTAATAACGAAAAAATTTGCCATAATTTTCGCAGAGAATATAGAATTTTAACAGCTTATGACGGAACTCGTTATCGCCACGCGCAACGTGGGCAAGGTAAAGGAACTCGCCGAATTGCTCGCAGATTTGCCGATTCGACTGCATAATTTAAATAACTTCACGAATAATTTCGAACCGGAAGAAACGGGCGCAACATTCGCGGAAAACGCGGCGTTAAAGGCGCGGTCTTACGCTTTGCAAACCGGCGTTCGGGCATTAGCCGACGATTCGGGTTTGGAAGTCGAAGCATTGAACGGTGCGCCCGGGATTTTTTCCGCCCGCTACGCCGGAATTGCCGCGAGCGATCAAGACCGCATCGAAAAACTCCTCGCAGAACTCGGCGACAATGAAAATCGCCGCGCCCGCTTCGTCTGCGCGATGGCGGTTGCCGATGAAAAAGGCGACATAGAATTTACGGCTGAAGGAATTTGTGAAGGTCGAATCGCCTTTACAGCAAGCGGAAACGGCGGGTTCGGCTACGACCCGATTTTCGTTCCCGACGGCTTTTCCGAGACCTTCGGCGAACTGTCAAACGAGGTAAAACAGCAAATAAGCCATCGAAAACGGGCGATTGACAAAATAATTCAACAAATACGGCGTTTTTACGCTAATCTGACTTGACCAACGTCTTTTTGGCTTGTAGAATTCGGCATTTGATAATGTTTCTTGTATGAAACGCCGAAAGCAGTTCGGGGCGTAGCACAGCCTGGTAGTGCGCTCGGTTTGGGACCGAGAGGTCGGATGTTCGAATCATCTCGCCCCGACCATTTACTTTTTTGTTCGGGTATTAGTTTTACCTTTTCGGCGTTTGCAATTTTGCAAGTAAATATGTTCAATTTAGGTAGTATTTTACAACATCAAAATTATTTCGGAGGATACTTTATATTATGGCAGCAGCAGCAGCACCAAAACGTATGACGCAAACGGACATCATCAACCACTTGGCTGAAAAATCGGGAGTTAAAAAAGCGGACGCAAAAGAATTTTTTACCGCTTTAGCCGCCCTCGCCACCAGCGAAGTCAAAAAGAACGGTGAATTTACGCTTCCGGGTTTCGGAAAATTGGTTAAAGCCACTCGCAAAGCGCGTGAAGGTCGCAATCCGGCAACCGGCGAAACCATCAAAATTCCGGCGAAAACCACCGTCAAGTTCCGTCTGGGCAAAGCTATGAAAGACGCTATCGGCGGCAAATAGTCTTTGAAGTTATTTATTATTCTACGAACCGGCAGATTTTCGGATTTGCCGGTTTTTTCGTGTTTAGCGGTTAGTTTGAGAAAAAAGTTGCAATTTGGTGAAAAAAAGTGATGACAAAAGGTAAATTCTTTGTTACCATTTATTTTCATTGGGTCAGAAAACTTTTCGGTGTTGATGTTTTTAGCAACTTTTGGTTTGCTGAATTCAACTAAATTATTTGGAAAAAGCCCGTGTTTTCTGATTTTGAGAAATCTTTTTTCTTAATAAAGATTCGAAATTTCAAACAGAACAAGGGGTTAATTTAATACAAGGAGATTAAAAAGTGGCACCAGCAGCTAAACAAATTACATTACAGGACAGAATTTTACAAATTGACCATATTCAGGCACGTCGCTTCGCTAAACTGAGCGGTGCGCCGATGGAAATCGCCGCCGAAGGAATCATCAGACACCTTCGCGCCTGCGCCAAAATGGATGTTAATCCTGACGCTTCCGCCGTTCGTGAAATCATTGACGATGCGTTAAACGGCAGAAGAGTTTTTGCGGAAACGTCGAACGACCTTCTCGCTGCCTAGTTTTATTTTTATATTTATCAAGCAATACTAAAATGACCGCCGAAGTTTGGCGGTCTATTTTTTTTACTGATTGCCGGTTTTTAGTTTTACTTTGTGAAGCGTGTATTTCCCGAAATCTTCACCCGCTTCGATGTCATACCAACGCTGTAGATTTGTTAAACTCCAATCGCCTGCTTTCGGCACGACGACGAACGAAAGCGTCGGCGCGGAAGCCTGCGCGATGCTGTAATTTTTATAAAAAGCGTCGTAACGGCGCACTTCTTCTTCAACTTCGCCGACGGTCAAAGGTCTCGCGTTGACCGAAAGCGTCGCGTTAAACCGATCCCAGCCGAACAGAGCCATATACGCTTCGATGTCGCCGTTTCTAAAATCCTGCCGCAGCCAATCGGCATCGCGGCTGCTGTAATAAAGCAGTTGATAATAGCGCGTTTTGTTTTCTTCCCAACCGACACCGGCAAAAACGTGCTGATGCCGCGCCCACAAAACGGCTTGCGGCGCGACGACGGGCTGATTGTCAGCTTGAACGTAATCGAAGTTCAGCGTTACGGCGTTTTTGCCATAAACCGATTCATTTTCTTTGGCGAGTTCGACGAGCCGTTTGGAAATTGGCATCGCCTCGTCGCGTTCGACGTTCCAATAAACGAGCAATTTCGTCGTCTGCCTGACTTCCAGATAACCCCAAACGACCGCCGTTAATCCGACAATCAGCAAAATCGCGCTGTAAAGTTTTTGATTTTTCAGACGTTTGAAGAAAATCGTCAAAGTCAGCAAAACGGTCAGCGCGACGAGGTAATTGCAGACGTAATACTCGTAATGAAACGGCTGAAGCGAGCGTCCCGTAACGATTTGATGATTGAAAACGATGAACGGCACGACCGCAAACGCAATCAGGAAAACGGTTGATTGTTCTTTGATTCGAGCGAATTTCAAAGCGATGGCGAGCGCGACTATTAAAAGCGCGACGTAGCAGACAATCGCCGACACGCGAAACAAATCCGGCGCGTGCGTCAAAACTAAAAGCTGAACGGCATCAGCCGACGGCGAGCGATTCAGTAGTAAATATCCGTAAGGCAGCAGAAACAAAAACGAAATCGCGTCAATCAAAATTAAGAACCGTAAGTTCCCTTTCCAGTTTTCCGGTCGGACAATCAGCCAGATCAAAGTCAGCGCGAATAGAAACGCGGCGGCGGTCGTCCATAAATAGAAATACGAGAAAACGAGAAACCCGAAACACAACGCGGCGGCGATTGACGATAGATATTTCCTGCGCGTAACCTCGCTTTTCAAAGCGACCCAAACGAAACCGAACATCGCAAAGAAAAACGGGAAAGCGACCGCCGGAATATATCTTCGCAAAAACGGCAGAAACGGATACGCCGCGCCGCCGAGCAGTTCTTTGATGTAACCGTTGCCCGCGACCAGCGCGCCGCCGAACATCACGATGAGCGTTCCGATTGCCGCCAGACGACTGTCTTCCGTGATGTTTGCCAGCAGCCAGAACAACGCCAACGCCGTCGTAAAGCTCGCCAGCCACAACAGCGCGACGAATACCTGCGAAGCGTTTAATCCTAAAACACGCGCCGGAATCGCTACCAGATAAGGCGCGGCGAACTGCGTCGAAAAGATTGATTCATACTGCGGACTTTCCGCGCTCTCGTCGCGTCCCGAATACGGATCGTTCTTTCTGGGTCTGCCGTCAATCAACGCCTGCAAATAAGCCGCATAAGCCGGTTCGTCCAAATCGTTCGACGCGAACACGCCGTTAAATTCGCCGCCGCGCTCGTTCCAGACGGCGATTTGCGGAAACAACGCGAACAGAGCGACGACGAACGCCGCGAGCAAGCCAAAACGCCACTGAACATTTGTCATTTATCGTTTATCATTTATCATTTTGGTTGACGATAAATGTTGAAAGTTTAGGAATCGAAAATTTATCAAAATCAGATTTCAATGATAAGTGATAAATGTTAAATGTTAAATGACTATGAGTTTGAAAGATAAAATCACCGGCGACATAACCGCCGCGATGAAGGCAAAGGACGCAGACCGGCTTTCGGTTCTGCGAATGGCAAAGGCGGCTTTGATGAACGAAGCCAATAAGCAAAGCGCGGATTACGTTCTGACCGACGACGAAAGTTTGAAAGTCTTGAATACGCTCGTCAAACAGCGCAAGGATTCCGCCGAACAGTTCGAGAAAGGCGGACGCGAAGAAATGGCGGCAAAAGAACGCGCCGAAATCATCGTCCTCGAAGAATACCTGCCGCAATCCGCCACCAAAGAAGAAATCGAAGCCGCCGTCAGCGACGCGATCACCGAAACCGGCGCGTCTTCGATCAAAGAAATGGGCGCGGTAATGAAAGCGACCCAAGCCAAACTCGCCGGCAAATCCGTTGACGGCAAACTCGTCAGCGAAACCGTTAAGGCGAAGCTGCAAAATGTTTGAGAAACATAATTCGGCATAATTTATTATGCCGAATTACGCATTTGCCCGAAATACCCAATCAGATGCCGATATTTATTGACTCGTGCCGCTTATTCAGCGTATAAATAATTCGGTATAACACGAATTTAATTCGGCTCAATACAAAGTTCGGCTTCTTCTTTTGCTTAACGAAATTGCGTGGAGATTGAAATGAAAATGAAATTTAAGATAAATCGTAATGTCTTTACATTTTTTAAGGATATATCATCATTATTTTTTGTCGGTGTTATTGCTATAATCCTTTCTGGTTGTGCAAATGATGACTATCAAAAAATGCGCGGCGTGTGGGAAACAAAACTTTCCGATAATAAAAGTGTTCTGATAATGATTGAAGATGATACTTTTGTTTTCTTAAATACCCCTAATAATAACGATAGAAAGTATAAGTTCACTTTAGATTCCAGTAAAAATCCCAGACAATTTATTGTTAAAGAATTTGAAGACGGCAAAGATTTTCGAGGAATATACGAGTTGTCTGGTGAGGGTTTAAAAGTGGCTTTCGCTAAAGGATTTAATGACCCTATCCCAAATACATTTACGATGGAAGAGACTTATTTATTTGATAGGAAAGGAAATCCGAAATAGATGAACAAAACCACTTTCTTACAACGGAAAGCCGAACAAGTTATTGGACGTGAGGGCGAAACAGCGACTTTCTTATCGAACAGGTCTTTTTAACTCGGAGTTGCGTGAATTCGGTTTCGTCCCACGTCAACGCCGTCGTTCGGCGTTTCGTGGTTACTTCGAGATTTGTTCTTTGACAGCATCAAATCTAAGGCTTGCGCTTTTCTTCAAACACAAGCAAAATTTAGATGGGAGAATTTAGACTTATGATTCAAACTATCGAAGCCGTTATTGACGAGCAAGGAAAAGTTCAGCTTTTACAAAACGTGCGCCTTCCACAAGTCCGCCGTGCGTTAGTGACGATTCTTGAAGAAAAACCGACTGTTGCCGTTTCCGAAACCGCGCTTTTGAGCGAAGCCGCTTTAGCCGAAGATTGGAATAGACCGGAGGAGGACGAAGCGTGGTCATACCTTCAATCGGAACAGTAGTTTTAGTGCGCTTCCCGTTTTCCGATTTGTCAGGATCGAAATTGCGTCCGGCAATTGTGTTAGCAGACACTGGACGGAATGATTGGGTTTTGTGTCAAATTACGAGTCAATCTTACGCCGACCCAAAAGCTGTAGAAATCACAATCGGCGACTTAGCAAACGGCTTACTGAGAAAAACCAGCTATGCGCGTTCGGGAAAACTTTTCACAGCAAATGCCGGAATAATGACGAAACAAATCGGAGAATTGAAATCTGAAAAGCTAGAGGAAATAATCCGAGCCATAATTTCGATGCTGGAAAAGAGCATCGTTTGACAAGACACGCCGAACAAGTAAAAGTACCACCGCCAGAGGCGGCGGCTTTGTTTTTTCGCCCTCGAAGGTGCGCCGCTGTTCGCTCTTGTTCCTAATTTGTTTTTCTACCGTTAACTTTTCTGTCAGCCAGCCAAAGTCGCTTACGTCCGGGTGAAAATAGATTTGTTCGTTCTCGACTTTGCGAAGTTTTATTTTGTTCTTTTGGTCGTTTCGCCTCACGTCATCTCAAACGGCAGATTCGTAAAAATCTTGTGAGACTCGTAAACATTCTGTTATATCCGTGAACTTGCTGTTATATCCGTAAACTTTTCGTTATATTCATAAACTTTTTGTTATATTCGTAAATTTTTCGTTATATTCGTAAAAATCTCGTTATATTCATAAAATTTTTGTTATATTGATAAAAATTTCGCGGCTGTCCGGTCGGGAAATTACACTTCCGATAAAAAATTAAGGAGAATTATTATGCTTGGATACAAACAAGGTTCTATCAGAGATATGTTTAATCGGGTGCTGGATGTTTTGCCAATCGAGTTTGCCGATTTGCCGAAGAATTCGGCGGCTTCGGCGGCAGCGGCGGATTTGCAGACGCAGTATAACGTCGCCATCAATGAAAGCGCGGCGAAGAGCGGTTTTCAAGGGGAGAGCGAATCCGGGACGGCGGTGCGGGCGGTGGCGCGGCGCAATATCGAAGATTATCTGTCAACGCTGGCGCGGACGGCGCGGAGTCTGGCGCGGACGATGCCCGGATTCGATAAAAATTATCCGCCGGCGGCGGACTTGGACGACACGGAATTGCTGAACGAAGCCCGCGCCGTCGCGCCGCGCGCGATTGCCGACCAGTCGGTTTTTGAAGGGCGCGGTCTGACGCTCGCGTTTCTCGAATCCATTGACGATTTTATCGCCGATTTCGACGCTTCGCAGGACACGACCAACGCCGCCGACGGTTCACGCGGCGCGGCGGTCAGCGAAAAAAACACCGCTTACGAAAAAGGCTTGGACGACGTGGACGTGCTGAACGATTTCATCCGCAACTTTTACCGCGACCAGCCCGCCAAACTCGCCGCGTGGAAAATCGCTTCGCACATCGAACGCTCGGCGAAGCGAACGCCGGTTGTGCCGAATCCGTAATTTATAAGAATCAGAAAAAGCCGCCGTTGAAATAATTCGACGGCGGCTTTTTCTTTGTTTTGGGGCGGAATCTATCCGAAAATGTTTCTCACCTTATCCATAAAAGATTCGTCCTGAAAATCAACGTCTTCGATTTCGGCGAGTTGTTCGAGCAGTTTGCGCTGTTCTTTGGTCAAGGTTTTCGGCGTGATTAGAGTAACGGCGACGAATAAATCGCCGCGACCTTTGCCGCCGAGTGCGGGCATTCCTTTGGCTTTGACGCGGAAAACCGAGCCGGTCTGCGTTCCGGCGGGAACTTTTAATTCCTCTTCGCCGTCGAGCGTTTTGATTTTGATTTCCGTGCCGAGCGCGGCTTGCGCGAAGGTGATCGGGACGGCGGAATAAAGGTTCGCGCCCTGCCGTTCAAAGGTGTCGTGTTCGGCGACGTGGATGACGACGTATAAATCGCCGTGTCCGCCGCCGTTCGTGCCGCCTTCGCCTTCGCCCGTTACTCTGAGCCTTGAGCCGGTTTCGACTCCGGCGGGAATTTTTAATTCGAGCGTCTTTTCCTTTTCGACTCGTCCCGCGCCGCGACATTGTTTACACGGATTTTTGATGATCTGACCGCGCCCGCCGCAGTTCGGACAGGTTCGCATCACCGAGAAAAAACCCTGCTGATAGCGCGTCTGACCGCTGCCCTGACAGGTGATGCAGGTTTCCGGTTTAGTTCCTTTCTCCGCGCCCGTGCCTTCGCATTCGTCGCACTTTTCGAGACGCGGGATTTTTAATTTCTCGTCTTTGCCGAGTGCGGCTTCTTCGAGCGTGATTTCCAAATCGTAGCGCAAATCCGCGCCGCGCTGTCCGGTCGAACGAGTTTGCCCGCCGCGCTGTCCGCCGCCAAACATATCGCCGAAATTGAATAAATCGAAGATGTCTTCGATGTTCGAGTAGCCCGGATTAAAGCCCGCGCCGCCCGCGCCCGCGCCGACTCCCTGATGCCCGAAACGGTCGTAAGCCGCGCGTTTCTGCGGGTCGGACAGGATTGAATAAGCTTCCGCCGCTTCCTTAAACTTTTCTTCCGCCGTGTGGTCGTCCGGGTTTTTGTCCGGGTGATGCTGAATCGCCAGCTTGCGGTAAGCGGCTTTGATCTCCGTGTCGCTCGCCGTTTTGGTAACACTTAAAATTTCGTAGTAATCGCGTTTGCTCATAAATTCAAATTCCAGATTCCAAATTTCAGATTCCAGATTTTCGTTGATAAACTTTACCCGTTCGTCTGAAAATCTGCTAGTTTAAAATTTGAAAGTCCAAGTTCACTTCAGACTTGGACAAATTAGATTATAACATTAAGCGTTGAATTTGGAATCTGAAATCTGGAATTTGAAATATGCTCCTGGTCATAGACAATTACGACTCATTCACTTACAACCTCGTGCAGTATTTGGGCGAACTCGGCGCGGCGATGGAAGTGCGGCGCAACGATGAAGTTACTTTGAACGAAATCGAAAACGACTTGAAACCAACGCGCATTTTGATCTCACCGGGTCCGGGAACGCCGGACGACGCGGGAATTTCATTAGAAGTTTTGGAAAGATTCGCCGGTCGTGTTCCGATACTCGGCGTGTGTCTGGGACACCAGGCAATCGGACAGGTGTTCGGCGGCAAAGTCATTCGCGCATCGTTTCCGGTTCACGGCAAGCCGGTCGCAATCGAACACGACGGCAAAACGATTTTCAAAGATTTGGACGATAACTTTCAAGCCGGACGCTATCATTCACTGATCGTCGAGCGCGAATCGCTGCCCGATTGTCTGGAAGTTTCAGCTGTTTCGCCCGATGGATTGATTATGGCAATGCGGCATAAAACTCACAAAATCGAAGGCGTACAGTTTCATCCCGAATCTATTTTGACCGGCGCGGGCAAAAAACTCTTGCAAAACTTTCTTGAAATTTGAGATAGTAGATATAGGATTCTAAATTTAGAATCCAAAATAACTTCTGCTATTTGTCTCCCTCCGCTCAATCGCAGACCGACAACCAATTATGCTGAAACCGAAAACGAAATGGCTGCTCGATGCGCCGACTTCCGCGACCAATCCGAAATCGGAAACGCCGATTTATAAATATCTCGTCCGTCTCGTGCGCGGCGAAGACTTGACGATGGACGAAGCCGCTGATTTTTTCCGCATTATGCTTGATGCGGCGACTTATCCGCAGCAGATTGCGGGCGCGTTAGCCGCGCTGACGGCAAAGGGCGAAACCGCCGCCGAACTCGCGGGAATGGCGAGCGTTTTGCGCGAACAAGCCGTCAAAATCAATACACGCTACACGAATTTCATTGATAATTCGGGAACGGGTTCGAGCCATGCGAAAACCTTCAACGTCTCGACCGCCGCCGCGTTCGTCGTCGCGGGCGCGGGTTTACCCGTCGCCAAACAGGTCAACCGCGCCGTGATGAGCGAAACGGGCAGCGCGGATGTTTTAGCCAAACTCGGCGTGAAAGTTTCCGGCGATCCGGGCAGCGCACACACTTGTCTCGACGGTGCGGGAATCGCGTTTATGTCCGCGCCGAAATTTCATCCGAAACTAAAGCGCGTCGGCACGATTCGCAGCAATCTCGGCATTCGCAGTTGTTTTAATCTGCTCGGCGTACTGTCGAATCCCGCCAAACCGCCGAAACAAATCGTCGGCGTGTGGCATCAATCGCTCGTCGAAACGATGGCACAGGCTCTGATGCTTTTGGGAACGCAGAACGCCTGGGTCGTCTATGGTAAGGACGGTTTAGACGAAATTACTTTGACCAGCGAAACTCTGGTCGCGGAGATTTACGGCAACAAAGTCAGAAAGTTCGTCGTTACGCCAGAAGATTTCGGCTTGCAGCGCGGCGAAACCAACCACCTGAAAGTCGAAACGCCCGAAGAAAGCGCGAAAATGATCAGCGAAGTTCTCGACAGCCGCCGCCGCGACGAAGCGCGTTCGCTCGTTGTTTTAAACGCCGCCGCCGCTTTGTTAGTCGGCGGACTCGCCGATAATCCATTACACGCCGCCCGTCTCGCCGAACAAAGCATTGATAGCCACTCGGCACAGGTAAAACTGGAACGATTGATTCAAACCACGAATAAAAGGTAAGTTAGTGGTGAGTGGTGAGTGGTGAGTGGTGAGTTGAAGAGAGTTTTTCACTCATCACTCACCACTCACCACTCACCACTAACTTTATGTTCTCCCGGCTTTACGGCGCAATCACGAATTTCCGCAACACGCTTTACGAGCGCGGGGTTTTCAAATCCACCGCGCTCGGCGTTCCCGTGATCAGCGTCGGAAATATCACGGTCGGCGGCACTGGAAAAACGCCGATGGTCGCATTGATCGCCGAAATGCTGCTTGAAAAAGGCGAGCGCGTTGGCATTCTGACACGCGGCTACGGGCGCGAAAATTCTAAACAGAAGGTTTTAGTTTCCGACGGCGAACGTATTTTATGCGAGGCGAAACAATCAGGCGACGAACCGCTTGAGCTGGCGCGAAAACTCGCAGGAAAAGCCGTTATCGTCGCCGATGCCGACCGCGTTTCGGCGGGCATTTGGGCGCGTGAGAAATTCGGCATCACGACTTTCATTCTGGACGATGCGTTTCAGCACCGCCGCGTCAAACGCGACACGGACATCGTTTTGATTGATGCGACGAATCCGTTCGGCAACCGAAAAACGCTGCCGTTCGGAATTTTGCGCGAACCGCTGGAAAATCTAAAACGCGCTGATTCGATCATCATCACCCGTGCTAATCTGGCAGAAAATATCGAAGATTTGAAATCTCAAATTAGAAAATATACTTCTCATTGTTCGATTTACGTTTCAGAAAACCGAATTTCAAACTTAATTGATCTGCGGGAATTTCTAACCGCACAACCAGAAACCGGAAACCAGAAACCAGAAACCGGAAACCGCTCACTCGCCTTCTGCGCCCTCGGCAATCCGAATAATTTCTACGAACAACTGCGCCGCGAAAATTTCGATTTGGTTTCGACGCAAACTTTTTCCGACCATCATTTCTACACGGCGCGAGACATTGCCGAATTAACGGAAAAAGCCGCAAAATCCGGCGCGGAAATTTTGCTGACGACTGCCAAAGATGCCGTTAAATTGCAGGATTTTAATTTTTCGATGCCGTGCTTTGTCGTGGAAGTTGAAATGACTTTCGGTGAAAAATTTCAAATCTGAAATCTGGAATCTGGAATTATTCGGTACAGTCTTTCGCGTCGTTCCACTCGCAGACGAAAAGATTCGGCGCATATTCCTGCGTTTGTTTTCTGACGTTGCGCCAGATAACCGAATTCGCGTATTTATCTTTTGTCCAGCCGAGAATCTTGCGGCTGCGCCAGACGAATTCGTAGGCTTCCTTTTCGTCCGCGCCTTTTAAATGCTGGGCTTCGTGCAGCAGAATCGCCGCGCGTTCGGTGTCGTCAACCGTAAAAGTGAAGAAATCCGGGTAAATCGTCATTATCTCGAACGGAAAATTAGTCGCGGCGTAAGCGTTCTCAAATTTGGTCGAAGCGTTCAGCCAATTATCATTGGCGCGGTAATTGGTCAGGTATCTCAGCAGAAAAACTTCGCGGTCGAAACCTTTTTCCTGCAAAACGCCGACGGCAGTTTGAATCTGCTTTTTTTCACCGCTTTTTAACGAAGCGGAAGTGAAAACCATCGAAAGATAAAATCCCAAAACAGCTAACACACAAACGACGACGCAGACGACCGCCCTTTTCAGGATGGTCATTTTTGACGCTTTCTTCTTCGCGGCTGGCTCTGAAATCAAAGCGGCGGTCAGCGGCTGACGACAGCGGACACATTCTTCCGTGTTTGGAAAATTTACCAGTTGGCAGTTCGGACAAAGTTTTTTCATTCGGCTTGTGGAAGCGGTTTGCGGGGAAACCTTAAGATTTATTCTATAATTTAAAACCGAACAAACGCGAATTATATTTCCGGCATCAAATTCCCAAGTTGCACAAAACATTCATTAAAGTTTAAGATTTTCAGTTAGGTTTTATCATTCCAAAGGAGTACCAAATGAAATATATCAACTCCGCAATTTTTACGATTGCAATTTTAGCCGTTTCGAGTTTGCCGGTTTTCGCGCAGGAAAGCGCAACCAGGGTCGTTGATGAAGTCGTCGCGCAGGTCAATGACAGCGTAATTACGCTGTCGCAGGTCAAACGCGAAACCGATGAGGCGGTTGATTCTTTAGTCAAAGAAGGCAAAACGCCCGAACAGGCGCGCACCGAAATCGAAGCCAAACAGGGCGAATTGATCGCCGGAATTATCAACGAAGAACTGCTGATGCAGAAAGGCAAAGACGACGGTTTCGATTCTGACGTTGATGCCCAAATCAACCAGCGGTTCGTCGAGATTATGAAACAGCAGAACGTGAAAACGCTCGACGCGCTTTATAAAGCGATGGAAGCCAGCGGCGTTAATCAGGAATCAATCCGCGCTCTGTGGCGCAAGCAGATCACCAGAGATATGGTTCTGAACCGCGAAGTTGATTCAAAAGTTTATCTCGGCTGGACGGCGCGGGAAATCAAAGCCTATTACGAAGCCAACAAAGCAAAATTTACCAAACCCGAAACCGTTACCGTTACCGAAATTTTCCTGAACTTCGCCGGACGCGATATGGAAGCGACCAAAGAAAAAGCCAAACAGCTCGTTCAGCAGGCTCGCGGCGGCGCGGATTTCGCCAAACTGGTTGCAGACAACTCCGACCGTCCCGATGTGCAGACGAATAAAGGCAAAGCCGGACCTTTGAGCATCAAGGATTTGGATAAAGTCTTTGCCGACGCGATCAAAGACGTAAAAATCGGCGGCATCACCGAGCCGGTCGAAACGGCTGAAGGAATGGAAATCTTCCGCATTGACGAACGCCAAAAAGCCAGCGCGGAATCGTTCTACGACGAAACCGAAGTGCGAAAAGCGATGACCTACGAAAAACTGCCCGAAGAACGCAAGAAGTTTATGACGAATCTGCGGCAGGATGCTTACATCAAAATCAGCGAGTCGTATCGCCCCGTTGTTTCGCCGCTGCTCTTCGCCGAAGACCGCAACACTAACAAAGCCGAAGCGAAAAAGTCAGAGGATAAAGATAAAAAGGAAAATAAAAAAGACGGCAAAAAGAACGAAAAATAATTGAATAATGGTGAATGACAAATGGTGAATGTTTGAAAACAAACATTCACCATTTGTCATTCACCATTAAAACAATATGCGCCTCGATTTATACCTCAAAGTCAGCCGTTTGATTCTGCGCCGCAGTCTGGCACAGCAATTCTGCGATGCCAATAAAGTTTCGGTCAATAATCTGAAAGCGAAATCATCGCGTGAAATCAAAGTCGGCGATGAAATCGAAATTAAAAAGGGCAACCGCAGGACGCGAGTCAAGGTTCTGCAAGTTCCTGACAAAAAACAAGTCGCCAAACACGAAGCGGCGAATTTGTATGAAGTTTTGTTGGAAGAATCGTCAGGCGAAGATATTTTCGGTTAGATTGATTTGAAGAATTCTGCAAAAAGGCAAACCGTTCGGCTTGCCTTTTTATTTTTGTTTGAATTTTCACATTTGCCGTTATAATCAACGAATGGCGTTTGGGTCGCCAATGACGAATTGATTTACAAAAGGCAGTAATTTTATGCAGAGGAAAGTTTTCTGGATGTCGTTTCTGTTGCTCGGTTTAATGTCCGATCTTATTCTCCCGTTTGTGTGGGCAGTCGCGGCGACGATTCCGCTCATTTTCCTTTGCTGGTGGCTGGCTTACCGCAGCGATTGGTTTGAATGAACGATAAATCATTCCTTGATTTTTCCGGCGTTCGGCGGCAGCAAAAATAATCCGAGCAAATAAAAAACGACAGCGAAAAATTGAATATAACCCGTTCCGGCGGCAAATCTTGGCAAATCCAATAACCAGGTAAAAGTTTCCTGCGCCGGATTTTCAACGATTCTCTGCCACCAACTCGAATTCGCGGGCGCGGCGAGATTCGCCAGCACTAAATACTTCACGACGAATGCCAAACCGAACAACCCGCCGAGACTTTGCAGAAGCCTTTTGACATCGAACTCGGCGAACAAATTATTCCAAAGCGTCCAGAAAAAACAGAACGAAATTATCCAAAACGGCAAACCGCGTTCGGGCAAAAGCGAATTGAAAATCTGCGTCGAAGCCGCAAACAGGGTCAGCAAAACAATCGCGTTGGCGGAATTTTCGAGCGTTGAAAACTCTTCCGAAAACCAACCGTCGAATTGAATAAGTCGGGCGCGAAAAAACAGAACCAGCAAAACGCTCGCAAAAACCAGACAAATCAACGCCGGTCTCAAAAAGACGAAAGCATCATCGGCGGCGTTTAATCGCAAACCGCCGAGCAGCGCAACGGTTAAAAAAAGCAAAGGCAGAAAGATGTATCGGATTTGGTTTCTGGTTTCTGGTTTCTGGTCTTTAGTTTTTGGTTTTTGGTTTCTGGTTTCCCTTAAATCGCTGCTTGTTTCTGAAACTTCCAAAAGTTCGCCGTCAACGATTGAGAAATTCTCATCGCCTGTTTCTTCGACTCTCGACTCTCGACTCTGGACTCTCGACATAAACCTATTTTCTCTCGCGGAAAACTTTGAAAGGGTTGAAATCGCCCGCCGTTACTTTCAATCCTTCTTCAAATTCATTTTTCAGTTCGACGGGCGTTTTAATTTGCAGATTCGCGTCGTCGGATTTGAAATTCGGGTCTAAAGCGATCACGCGATTCGTCTGTTCCAAACCTTGTTTGAAAAGTGTGTCGTCGTTGGAAACTCTGCCGAAACCTTGCCGGTAAAAACTGTATGCGATATAAAACTGCGTTTTCGCATCGCGCTTTTCCGCGTCGGCGCGGGCAAAATTATCGCGGGCGACGATATAATTATCGGCGCGAAAAGCCTTCAAGCCTTCATCAAATCTCGCGCGGTCAATTTCATAAGTTCCGACGGCAACCTGCGTTTTCGTCGTTACGTTCTCAATCGTCGCCTGCGCTTTTGAAGGTAATTCGTCGAGCGATTTCGGTTCAGCGACGTATAGCCACGCGATGAAAACCGCGTAAAAAGCCGCGAGAACGATGCCGGAAATTTGAATGTGCTTTTCGTTCATTGTTATAATTCGCCTGCCATAGTTTGTAAGATGGTTTTTCTGATGTCAAACAAAATAATTTTCGCGCTTCTTTTAGTTTCCGTTTTATGTCTGAGCGGTTGCACACAAGCTCAAACCGTTCAGCCAGCCGCGCCAACGCCGACACCGGCAACATCGCCGACCGTCGCCAAAATTCAAAATCAGGCTAAAGTCATTCACGTTCTGGTCGCGCTTTGCGACAACGAAAATCAAGGTATCGTTCCGGTTCCGGCTTTTCTGGGCAACGGCGAAGACCCGCAGAAAAATCTCTATTGGGGCGCGGCTTTCGGCGTGAAGACTTTTTTTACGAAAAGTCCGAATTGGACGAAGATTTCCGAAATCGAAAATCCGAAGGAAAACGTCTTGCAGAGAATCGTTTTCAAACATAAAACGAAAAACATCTTTCTCGTCGCCGACGCTTATCGCGGCAGCCGTATGAAGGAAACGATCAACGATTTCTTTGCCGCCGCGTCCGGCGAAAAATTGGAGAATCTAAAACTCGATTTTCAAAATACGACGCTGCAAATTTTAGGAAGCGCGAATCTCATCGCCTTTGTCGGACATAACGGATTGATGGATTTCGATTTGGAAAAACAGCCGGTGAAAAAAGACGATGACAAACGCGAGGCGATAATTTTAGCCTGCGCCAGCCGCAACTATTTTTCCACGCCTTTGAAAAAAACGAGTGCCGCGCCGCTGCTCTGGACATCGAACCTGATGGCTCCCGAAGCCTACATTCTGCACGACGCGCTCGAAGGCTGGGCGACTGGCGAAACCGACGAACAAATCCGTAACCGCGCGGCGGCGGCTTACAGCAAATATCAAAAAATCAGTCTGAAGTCGGCGCGAAACCTTTTAGTAACGGGCTGGTGAATTTGAAACTTTTTTGTTCGCATTTGTTATACTATCTGAAATTCAAAATACAAATTGGAGATACTTTTATGAAAAAATTTTTAGGTTTAATGATTTTAGGAATCGCTTCAACGAGCGCAGGTTTCGCTCAGGACACGGTAAAGTCTGAAGATTCCAAAATGCAGACGGAAATGAAGTCGGAAACGAAGCCGACAGACGGCGACAAAATGGCGAAATTCGACGCGGACGGGAAAATAAGGCGCGGCGCGGCAATCGGTTCGGCGAAAAAAGTTTCGCTCGAAAAAGCGATGAAAGACCCGTCAAAATATGCTGACAAACCGATTCTGGTTGAAGGCGTGATTAAGCGTTCGTGCAAAATGGAAGGCTGCTGGATGGAACTTGCGCCGAAAATGGACGCATCAGCCGTTCGTATTAAAATGAAGGATCACGCCTTTTTCGTCCCGCTCGACGCGGCTGGATTAAATGCGAAAGTAGAAGGCGTGATGTCGGTCAAAACCTTAAGCAAAGCCGAAGTTGACCATCTGATGAACGAAGACGGCGCGAAATTCGATAAAATCAACGCTGACGGCACGGTTACTGAGGTTTCCTTTGTCGCTACGGGCGTTGAATTGACGAAGAAATAGTCAGAACCGTCTGCGTGAGCGGGCGGTTTATTTTTTTGGATTTCTAGTTCTCGTTAATAACATTCACCCGTCCGCTTACGCAGGCGGTTCTGACAAAAAAGGCGCGTGATTTTTATCACGCGCCTTTTTATTTTTCTCGTCCTCAAATTATCTCGAAGGAATTTTGATTTCGCGTCCGACAGATAAAATCGAAGTCGGAAGCAAGCCGTTGTATTTGGCGAGTTCGACCGGCGAAACGCCTTCGCGGGCGGCAAGTTTGGTCAAAGTGTCGCCGGCTTTGGCTTTTACGACCCTTACGCCGGAGGTATTCACGGGCGTAACCATCGAAGTCGGACGAGTGTAATCGGGAGTTTGCACTTTGGTTTTCTGCGGCACGACTATTTTCCCGGTCGGTGTTGCTTTGCCAGCGTTGGCGGCTTGTAATTCCTCAACCGAAACGCCGGTGCGGTTGGCAAGATTTTGCCAGCTTTCGCCCGCCGCCGTTTTTGTAATACTCGCCGTATTCAAATTCGCTTTTGGATATTTTTTGAAAACCGCGACAACTTCGTTCGCTTTTCCGGGCGGTACACGAACGATATACGGTTCAGGCGGCGACATAGTCGTGCGAAGTTCCGGGTTCAAATATCTCAAATACTCAACCGTCGTGTCCGAAGCCTGCGCCAGAATACTCAAACTCGTCGAAGCCGGAACGCGGATTTGATCATACATCAACTGCGGCGCAGGTCGAACGTGACCGAAGCCGTATTGATTAGGGTTATTAGCAATTAAAATCGTCGCCAGAATATTCGGGACATAATTTCTGGTTTCCTTCGGCAGATACGGGTAAGCGACCCAGAAATTAGCGACACCGGCGCGGCGAATGGCGCGGTCAACATTTCCCTCGCCGGAATTGTAAGCCGCCATCGCCAGTTCCCAGTTACCGCCGTAACGGTTCGCCAAGAATTTCAGATACTGCGCTGACGCTTTGGTTGCACCTTCAAAACTGTTGCGCTCGTCAACGTGCGCGGTTTTGCGAAGTCCGAAACGCGCGCCGGTTCCCGGAATAAACTGCCACAATCCCGAAGCTGAAGCCCAAGACATTGCCTGCGGTTTCCACGCGCTCTCGACTTGTCCGAGCCACGCGACATTTTCGGGAACACCGTTTTCACGAAACACGCGACGCGCCATTCGCATAAACATTCCCGACCGGTAAAGCCCGGTTTCCATCGTTGATTTACCGCGTCCCTGATAGTAATTGACGAACTGCTGAATCATCGGATGAACCTGAAAGCTGAATCCGAGCGATTTATTCGAGACGGCGTATTGAATATATTGATACTGCTGTTCGGCAACCGGATTGTTCGTGATCTGCTGTTCTTCCGGCGTTAATTCGAGTTTGGCTAATTCGTCGAGCGGCGAAACTTCAAACTTCTGTTCGTTAAATCCCTGCGTCGGCGTGTTTGCCGCGACGGTCGAAGTCGAAGTAATTAAATTATTTCCCGGAGTCGTTTCAGTCGGCGCGGTTAAAACTAATTTCGCCACCGCGTCCGCCGTTTTGTAATCGTTTTCGTTCCAACTCCAACCGCAAGTCGCCGACAATGCGCGAATCTGCGGCGGTTGCGCGTTCGACGGAAATTCCAGACGATAAACAGTTTCGATTAGTTGATTGTAACAATTTTGCAGTTTCGGATTGCGGCTGACGTTCACGCCCGACATCAGGAAGATTTCGACGGCTTTGTTAAAATCTTCACCGGCTTGCGGGCGGCGATTGTCCTGCATATTGAGCAGACCTTGTTTAAAGGAAACGCCCGATTTGAAAGTTAAATCTGCTACTTTTTTTTCGGCTTCGACGGCTTCCGGCGTTTTTGCGTCGGTGCGTCCGTCTGAAACAGAATTAGTAACCTGCCCGAAAACGAGTGAATTCGATAATAAAAATAAAAATGCGGTTAAACTGAAAACCTTATAAAAGTGTGTTTTCATCAAGTTCGTCTATACTCCTTAGTAAATTTCAGGGTTAGGGCGAATCGCTAAAACGACCTAAGTAATAAATAAAATATTAAAATTTCTAACGCCGAGCATCAGCAAAAGTTTCTTAAATTGTCCCTTTGATAAATCTTCCGATACGGAAAACCCATATAAAATAACACAGTTTGATGTTGACGGCAAAATTTACGGCTTTATTTCGCGGTTCGCGCCTTCGCTTTTTCGACCGGCTTTTTCTCCTGTAAAGCCTCGCGGAAAACTTCGCGGGCGTTTTCTACAAATATAAATGTCAAATCATCCCGAACTTCCTGCGGTAAATCTTCCAAATCTCTTTCGTTCGGTGCGGGCAAAATCACCGTTTTAATATGCGCCCGCCGCGCCGCCAGCAGTTTTTCTTTGACTCCGCCGATGGGTAGGACGTTGCCCCTCAAAGTGATTTCGCCGGTCATTGCCACGTCTTTTTTGACCGCCCGCTGCGATAGAACCGATACAATCGCCGTTGCCAAACCGATTCCGGCGGAAGGTCCGTCTTTCGGAATCGCGCCTTCGGGAAGGTGAATGTGAATGTCATATTTTTCAAAAGCATCCTCTTCGATGCCGAGTTCGACGGCTCTCGCTTTAGCGTAGGAAAATGCCGCCTGCGCCGATTCCTGCATCACTTCGCCGAGCTGCCCGGTCAACTGCAATTTGCCTTTGCCTTTGGTTTTCAGGGCTTCGATAAATAAAATATCGCCGCCGACCGCCGTCCAAGCCAAGCCCGTAACCGTGCCGATTTCGTCTTTTTTGAGCGCGGTTTCGGGAAAAATCTTCGGAGCGCGTAGATAATCCTTGACCGTTTGCGGAATGACTTTGACTTCCACAAATTCCGCTTCGAGTTCGGCTTTTTTGCGGGCGACTTTGCGGCAGATTTTGCCGATTTCCCTTTCGAGCTGGCGAAGTCCGGCTTCCTGCGTATATTCGCCGATGATTTTTTGCAGTGATTTGCGGTCGAATTTTATATCGTTTTTATTAAGTCCGTTTTCCTCAATCTGCTTCGGAACGAGATGACGTTTAGCGATTTCCAGTTTTTCTTCTTCCGTGTAACCGGAAAGCGAAATGATTTCCATACGGTCGCGCAAAGCAGGCTGAATCGTATCCAAAACATTCGCCGTCGTCATAAACATCACGTTCGACAGATCAAATGTGAGGTTCAGATAATTGTCGCGGAACGACGAATTTTGTTCCGGGTCGAGAACCTCGAGCAGTGCCGACGACGGATCGCCGCGAAAATCCGCGCCGACTTTATCAATTTCATCGAGCATAATCAGCGGATTGGTCGTTTCCGCCTGCTGAATCGCCTGAATGATTCTTCCTGGCATCGCGCCAACGTAAGTGCGCCGATGTCCTCTAATTTCGGCTTCATCGTGCAAACCGCCGAGAGAAAGGCGAACGAACTTGCGGTTTAAAGCCCGCGCAATCGAGCGTCCGAGCGAAGTTTTCCCAACGCCCGGAGGACCGACCAAACAAAGAATCGCGCCTTTCGGTTTTTCCATCAATTTGCGAACCGCCAACGCCTCGATAATTCTTTCCTTGACTCTTTCCAAGCCATAATGGTCTTCATCCAAAATCTTTTCCGCTTTTTTCAGATTCAAATTATCTTTGGAAGATTTCGACCACGGCAAATCGGTCATAATGTCGAGCCAATTCCGCAAAGTCGCCGTTTCCGCCGTGTCGGGGTGCATTCGCTCTAACTTCTTTAACTGCCGTAATGATTCTTCTTCGGCGTGCGGCGGCATCTTCGCTTTTAAGATTTTATCGCGGTATTGTTCAAGTTCTTCAAAAAGCTCGTTGCCTTCGCCGAGTTCCGACTGAATCGCTTTTAATTGCTGGCGCAAAAAGTATTCACGCTGTGAACGGTCAATGTCGGCGCGCGCCTGCGTGTTGATTTCCTGCTGCACGGTCAGCACGTCAATCTCTTTGCTCAATAAATCGTTAACTCGGCGCAGGCGCAGGATCGGGTCGAAAATATCCAGAACGCTCTGCGCGTCTTCGACTTTTAGTTCGAGATTCGAGGCGGACAAATCGGCTAATCTGCCGGCATCGTCGAGATTGGCGATAATTGCCAGAACTTCCGGCGAGATGTTTTTTCCGAGATTTCCGGCGCGTTCCATCGAAGCGCGGACGTTGCGGATCAGGGCTTCGACTTCCAGCGAAGTATTCGGCGCAAGCGGTTCGGGAATCGGAACTAAATCGGCTTTGACATATTCGCCGCCGGTCGTTACTGATTCGACGCGGGCGCGGCTCAGTCCCTGAATTAAAATGCGAATTCTGCCGTCCGGCAGTTTCAGCATTCGCATAATGACGGCAACCGTGCCGACCCGATATAGATCTTCCTGCGTCGGTTCTTCCTTATCCAAATCCTTTTGCGAAACGAGCAGAATCATTCGATTGCCGCTCAACGCTTCATCAATCGCTTTAATAGAACGGTCGCGTGAAACAAACAGCGGCACGATCATAAACGGGTAAATCACGATGTCGCGCAGCGGCAGAACCGGCAATTCGGGCGGAATATTGCTTTGCGGGTCGCCGAACTCGGCTTCACCCAACTTTTCTGTGAAATCTTCAATTTCGTCCATAATTTAATGTTAAAGAATATCAGCGCAAAGGGCAACGCAATGAAAGGCGGAGGGATGAAGGATAAAGGATGAAAAAATCTTAGGGACACGAAAAATTAATGCTCGAAAAAATTCAGAGGCGCGGTTAAAGAATTAACTCACGCCTCTTTTCATCCTTCATCCCTCAGCCTTCATCCTTTCACCGCTCCGGTGTCGGCGCGGGCGGCAGCGTTGGCGGTTTGACGATGACGATTCGCTTTTTTCTGTTTTCCATTCTTTCGCCGAGTTTTTGTAAGCGTCGGAGTTGTTCAGGCGAGACGGATTCGTTTTTTTCCGTCGAATCGGAAAGTATAAGTTTGCCGGTTTTCTTGTCTCTGATGCCGTTTTCGTCAATTATCATATCGCCCACTTCAACTTTTTCGTCGTTGATGGTGATGTTTTCCGAATCCCCGTTTTGTTTATTCGGCTTGGCGTTCGGCGTTTGTTTTTTCGGCTCTTTCGCGTCGTTCTTAATCGTTTCAACCGGCTGAACCGGCGCGGCGGTTACAAGTTTTTCACTCGCTTCCTTTTCCGCCGTCTGAGGGTCGGCGGCTGGCACATCAACATTAGTGATCGCGGAATTGGCAGGCGCGTCAGCGACAAAATTGTTGGTTTTTTCCCTGTTTGGCTCGTTCGCATCATTGTCCGACGAAGACTGATTGGAATTAAGCAGAAATCCGGCGGCGAACAAAACTCCGAAAAAAATAATGCCGAGCGTCGCGCCGACCGCTTTCGAGCGTTTTCGGTTCGACGCGGCGAGCGGGCGCAAAACGGTCGTCGCCGATTCGGGATCATCTTCGGCAATCGCCGTTCGATACGTTTCCCGTGCCGCTGAATCGTTCGCCGTAATCTTCGTTTTGATTTCGGAATTCGCGCTCAGATTGGTTTTCGCGCCGATGATTTTCGTGTCCTGTGTCAAAAATTCAGCCGTCAAAAGATTATCGCTGATTGAATTCACCGCTGATAAATCAACAGTTTTATCGCTTTCGTCGAGCAAACGGCGCATTTCCGCCGCTGATACGGGTCGCTCGTCGGCATTTAACGCCATCGTTTTTTGCAGAATTTCCGCAACTTCAACAGGAATTTTTCGATTCACCAAATTTGCCGGAATCAGCGGATCGGATTGTTTATTCAAAACATTCATCGCCCGCGTCAGCGCATCGGCGGGCGGAATTCCGGTCAGCAAATGATAAATCGTCGCGGCAAGCGAATATAAGTCGCTGCGCGGCTCGGTTCCCGCGCCTTGAATTTGTTCCAGCGAAGCGTAATTGCGCGAAAATCCAAAGATGCTTTTTGCGGCGGTCTGATTTGCCGCGTCAGTCGCATTTCCCTTCGCCAAACCGAAATCGAGCAGAACGATTTCGCTTTTCGGCGTTAATTTCAAATTCTGCGGCTTGATGTCGCGGTGAATAATGTCCTGCGCGTGCAGATATTCGAGCGCGTTACAAAGCTGATTTGCCCAATTCAAAACCGTTTCGAGCGGAAAAGCCTCTCCGTTTTTCTCCATCATCGCCGCTAAATCGTCGCCCGCGATAAATTCCATCACGAGAAATTGACCGTTGTTTTCGCCGAAATGATCGCTGACGCGCGGCAGTGCCGAGTGTTTCAAACTATTCAAAAGTCTGGCTTCGCGCTCGAAGGCTTTGCGGAGATTCGCGTCTTCAAAAATCGTTTCCTTGATGGCGACCGTGCTTTTAAAGCGCTCGTCGGTGGCGACATAGACGTTGCCCATTCCGCCCTGCCCGATCTGTTTTTCGACGCGGTATCGGTTTTGTAAAATTGTTCCTGCTTCGACCATTTTGTTTAAAACTTCCGGCGTAATCTTTCCGCTATTTTACTACAAACCGCGAGCAATCATTAACTAAAGCGAAAGAAGCAGATTGTTTAGTATCAACCTGCTTCTTTTATTTAACGTAAGTTTTCCGAAAAAAGTTTAGCGATATGCGCCCGAACCGATTCCCGGTAAATTGTAAGCCTGCGCCAGCGCGTTCAATTCGCGGCGGACGTTCGACCAATTATTTTCCGTTCCTTTGCCCAAACGCCGACGCTGCACGACGACGTTGATGTCAGCCGCGACGTTCAAACATCGCTGAACTTCATCACGATTTTCGATCCAGCGGTCATTGCGGTCGAAATCGCGCCGCAATTCGTCGGTCGCGTTTTCCAAATCCTTGGCGCGGTCATTCAAATTATCTTCGCGCTGTGATCCGTTCAAACGACTGTTGTCAAGCGAATCGTCAAACTGCGAAACGAAGCGGTCAACGCGCGTTTCGACGTTTTTGATCAAACGATCAACTTGTCCTTTCGTATATTCTCTGCCGCGACGCTGTGCCGAAGCCGCGTCAGCCAATCCCAAAACAATCAATAATGCCGCCAATCCCGTGAATAATTTTAATAAATTTGCTTTCATATTTAACTCTCCTGATTTTTAGTTTTCGTTTAGCGCAGTGCCGAGGAGAGCCGCTAAACCCCTTGAAAATTTACGCGCATTTTTCAATCGCGTTATTTTTATGACGCGACGGATTTTCAAAAAGTCGAATAAATTTCAGAGATTTGTCAGAACCGTCGGCGGTAGCCGATGGTTGATCGTTGTTAAGATTAATACCTGCGATAAATCGCTAACTTCAATAAAATAAACCATCGGCTACCGCCGACGGTTCTGACATCGCGCTTTTTTAGATAGTATTATATTGGTGTATTTGGGCTTGGCATTTGCGTTGAGATTTCTTTATGAAACCGTTCAAACTTCATCTGAAAACCGCTCTGCTAGCTTCGGCGGTCGCGCTTATCGCTTTGACGGTTGCGCTGCTTTTGATTAGTGCGCGGGTGGCGAATCAATTTCGCAACGAGCAGAAACAACTCGCGCAGTTGCAGGCGGAAAATCTCGCCGAACATCTTTCGCTGTTTCCGGGGCAGATTGACGAAGACGATGTTCAGCAGTTGACCAATCTCGTGAGCGGTTCGCGCCCGAATCTCGTTACGGTGCGCGTGTGGCAGTTTGACGGCGCGAATTTCGTCGAACAAACCGCTTCCGAAGACAGTTTGCCGACCGAAGCGATTCCGTTCGAGACGCAAAAGGCTTTACGAATGGGTTCTGACTCGCAAATTATCAATCATTCGGAAACCGCCGAAAACGAACCGTCGTTTCGCGTTTTCGCGCCCGTCATCATTAACAAAAAAATCACCGGCGCGGTCGAAGTCGTCGAAAAGCTCGACACGCTTTCGAGCATCGCGCTCGGTTATCTTTTAAATTTGTCCTGGATCGCGCTCGCCACCGTTTTGCTGATGACGGCGGCTTTTTATCTTTTATTTCAGAGTCTGGTTTATCGCCCGCTCGACAAACTTTTATCGGCAATGGATCGAGCCAAAGCCGGCGATTTGTCGGTCGAAATCGCCGGAAAAGAAAAGATTGACGAATTCGGCACGCTTTCCAACAATTTCAACGAGATGATCGGGCAAATCCGCGAAATGACGGGCGAGCGCGAAAAGCAGAACGAAATTCTGCACGATAAAGTATCGGAAGCGACCGCCGAATTACAGCATAAAAACGAACAGCTCGAAATCGCCAATCTCGAACTTTTCCGCACGACGCGCAAAATGAGCGAAATGGAACGGCTCGCCGCGACGATTCAAACCGCCGCGCAGTTCGCGCACGAAGTCGGCACGCCTTTGAATTTAATCAGCGGACACGCCCAGCTTTTGCAGTCGAGTCTGCCCGCAAATTCTAAAGAAGCGAAGCGTCTGCAAACCATCACCGCGCAAATCGAACGCATCGAAACAATAGTCCGCGAAATGCTCGACCGCACCAGATTCGACGCGACGGAATTGTCGCCGCTTGATTTGAATGAAGTTTTAGGAAAGATTTTCGATGCCGTTGAGCCGACTTTGCAGGAATCGGGCGTGGAATTAAAAACTGATTTGGCAGCGAATCTGCCGGAAATTTCTGGCGACGCGGGACGCTTGCAACAGGTATTTTTCAATCTCATCAAAAATGCGCTCGACGCGATGCCGGACAGCGGACGATTATCAGTTTCGACTTTTTCCGATGATAAAAAAGTCGTTGTCGAATTCGCCGACAACGGTGTCGGAATGACGAAGGAAGTCGCCGCACAAATCTTCCAGCCACTCTTCACAACCAAAGAACGCGGTCGCGGCACGGGTTTGGGCTTGGTCGTCGTCAAGCAAATTATGCAAAACCACAACGCCGCCGTCGAAGTCGAAAGCGCGCCGCAAGAAGGAACGAAAATTAAACTGATTTTCGACCGCGCCATTCGCTGATTCATTAGAGCGTGTTTGGAAACGTCGTTCGCAACCGTCGAAACGAGCAATTTTACATTCTAAATTCTGCATTTTACATTTACATTCGTTAAAACGAACGTGATTTTTTGAAATAAAATGAAAAATTTAGAATGCAGAATGCAAAATTATTTTCATTTTTGAATTCCCAAACCTTCTCCTAAAAATAAGTGGCGTTATTGAAGGCAAATGCCAAAACGCCACACTCGCCGCAGGCAAGATATGCGCGAAATACTCACAAATTTCCGTTTTTCGTCTGGTATATCGGTTGCTTTAAACATCGGCTCGTCAGCGGTTTTGACGAAATAAATTACGAGAGACCGAAACAAATGCCCGATCAACAAGTCCAGGTTTTCTATCAATCGCACGGCACTCGCTGGAAACGAATTCGCCTTTTTTTAATCGCTTTTATCATATTGACGGGAATTCTGCTGACTTCCTTTTTATTCAGCCTGATCGAAACGCCGTCGCTGCCGTTTTTATCAATCGGCTCGAAGGCGGTCGTCGTGCAGAATAATAATTCCAACGACGTGAATCCGGCGGCGATGGTTGAAACGCTGCCCGCCGCAAATGTCATAGTCAATGCCGCGAATGCGAAACCACGTCCGACGACCGTCGGTTTTTACGTTAATTGGGACGACACGAGTTACGCTTCGCTCAAACGCAACATTGATAAACTCGACTGGCTCGCGCCCGAATGGATTCGATTGCAGGACGGCGACGATCCGCTCGTGCGCGATTTCGATCCGAAGGCGATTGATTTGATCAAACAGCAGAAACCGCAGATGCCGGTGCTGCCGCTCGTGCAGAATTACAAGGACGAAGTTTGGAATTCCGACATTCTGGCTCGCGCCGTCGCCACGCCGCAGACGCGGCAGCGGTTGATTGACGCTCTCTCGAAAACCGTCGCAGACAACGGTTTTTCCGGCGTAACGATTGACCTCGAAGAAGTTCCGAAAAAATCGCAGGACAATCTTTACCAGTTTATGCAGGAACTTCACGCCGCCTTTCAAAAGCGCGGCTGGCTCGTCGCGCAAGCCGTGCCGTTCGACAATCCCGAATGGAATTACAAGGCTTACGCGGAAATGTCGGATTATCTGATGCTGATGGCTTACGACGAACACTGGTCGGACGGAACTCCGGGCGCGATTGCTTCGCAGGATTGGTTTGAAAAAACTCTGGCGAAACGAATGAACGAACTCGACCCGCAAAAAACCATCGTCTGTATCGGTAATTACGGTTACGATTGGTCAAACAAGGAAAAGGAAGCGAAAGAAATTTCGTTTCAGGAAGCGGTTTTAGCGGCGCGAGATTCGGAAGCGACGATCAAATTCGACGCGGCGGCGAAAAATCCATATTTCAGTTACGACGAAGACGACGGCTCGCATCACACGATCTGGTTTCTCGACGCGGTAACGGCTTTCAATCAAATCAAAGCGACGGAAAAATATCAGCCGTTCGGCATTGCGCTCTGGCGAATGGGTTCGGAAGACCCTTCGCTGTGGAATGTTTTCGGCACGAATACCTATAATCCGCAGACGGAAAATTTGAAGCTGCTGCGTTACGGTTACGATATTGATTTTGAAGGCACGGGCGAGATTTTGCAGGTCACGAGCAAACCGCACGACGGCAGCCGCGTTTTTAATTTCGACGACAACGGAAAAATCAAAACCGAAACTTATACGGCAACGCCTTCAAGCTACGTTATTCAGCGCGTCGGCGATCATCCGGGTTTGGTCGCGCTGACGTTCGACGACGGACCGGACGCGGAATGGACACCGCAAATTCTCGACGTGCTGAAACAGGAAAACGCGCCCGCGACGTTTTTTGTCGTCGGCGAAAATGGGCAGGAAAACCCGGCACTTTTGAAACGCATTGTGGACGAAGGAAACGACATCGGTAATCATTCGTTCACACATCCGAATCTCGGCGAGATTCCGACCAGAGTAACGGAAGTCGAATTAAACGCGACGCAGCGGCTGATTCAGTCGGTAACGGGACACGGCACGACGCTGTTTCGCGCCCCGTATTTCGGCGATGCCGAACCGACGACCGCCGACGAAGTTGACCCGATTGTAACCGCGAAAAATCTCAGCTACATCGCCGTCGGTCTGCACGTTGACCCGGACGATTGGGCGAAACCGGGAACCGATGAAATCATCGAGCGCACGATTGCCGGCGTAACCAATCAAAGCACCGATTCCGACGAACGCGGGCAAATCGTTCTGCTGCACGACGGCGGCGGCGACCGCTCGCAGACGCTCGAAGCCCTGCCGCAAATCATCAATCGTCTGCGTGCCAAAGGTTATCGTTTCGTCACCGTTTCCGAATTAGCCGGTTTGTCGCAAAATCAGACGATGCCGCTCGTCGCGCAGAGCGAACAGGCGATTACGCAAGCCGATAACGTCGCGTTTTCGGCGTTTTGGCTGTTCGATAAAACGATGAAATGGCTGTTTCTCCTTGGCATTATTCTGGGCGCGGGCAGAGTTTTGATGATTAGTTTGCTGGCTTTGCGAAGTAAATGGCGAAGAAAAACGTATGTTGTCGCCGACCGGAATTTGCAGCCGTTCGTCTCGATTATCGTTCCGGCGTTCAATGAAGAAAAAGTCATCGCCAAAACCGTCCGCAGTTTGCTCGCGTCCGATTATCCGAACTACGAAATTATCGTCGTGGACGACGGTTCGAGCGACGACACGAGCCGCGTCGTCAGCGAAAATTTCGCCGCCGAAAGCCGCGTTCGATTGTTCACCTTGCCCAATTCCGGCAAGGCATTCGCGCTGAATTTCGGTCTGACGCATTGCCAAGGCAACGTGATTATCGGGCTTGATGCCGACACGATTTTTGCTTCAAACACCATCAGCGAACTGGCGAGTAAATTTACCGATAAAAATGTCGGCGCGGTCGCGGGCAATGCCAAGGTCGGCAATCGCCTGAATATGATTACGCGCTGGCAGGCACTCGAATACATCACTTCGCAAAATCTCGACCGTCGTGCTTTTGCGTCCTTAAACTGCATCACGGTCGTTCCCGGCGCGGTCGGCGCGTGGCGGCGCGAAGCGTTGGAAAAGGTCGGCGGCTTTGAATCGAACACGCTCGCCGAAGATCAGGATTTAACCCTGCGAATCAGAAAAATCGGTTATCGCATCGAATTCGCCGAACGCGCCGTCGCGTGGACGGAAGCACCCGACACTTTTCGCGGCTTGTCAAAACAGCGTTTTCGCTGGTCGTTCGGAACTTTGCAGTGTATGTGGAAGCATCGCGGCGCACTTTTCAACCCGCGTTTCGGCTCGCTCGGCTTTATCGCAATGCCGAACGTCTGGATTTTTCAAATTCTCTTTCCCATCATTTCGCCGGTGATGGATTTGATGTTCATCTGGACGCTGATTCATTTCGCGCTGCAAAAAATCGAGCATCCGAAAGAATACATCGCCACCGACGTTTCGGCGGTCGTGCTGTTTTATTTATTTTTCTTAGTCGTTGACGTGCTGGCAGCATCAATCGGTTTTATGTTCGAGCGTGGGGAAAATTGGCGATTGCTGTTCCTGCTGCCGTTTCAGCGTTTCGGCTACCGGCAGGTGATGTATTCGGTGATGGTCAAATCGCTCCTGACCGCCGTGCGCGGCGTGTTCGTCGGCTGGAATAAACTCGAACGCAAGGCGACGGTTTCGGAATCAATGTAGAATCAACAGTTGGGACGTAAATTTTACATTCTGCATTCTGCATTCTAAATTTTATTCGATAAAAATTTATCCGGGTAAAATGAAAAATGAAAAATGCAGAATGTAAAATTTGCTCAATGATTTGTGATAATTTCTTATTGATTCGGTTATGAAAAAAATTCTCGTAGTTGATGACGATGCCGGTTCGTGTGAACTTTTGAAGGAAATTTTGTCAATCGGCGATTGGCAGGTGGAGACGGCGAATACACCCGAAAAGGCTCTGATTTTATCAAACCAAATAAATTTTGATCTGGTCATCAGCGACATTAATCTCGAATCGAATTTGTCGGGCGTGGATTTGCTGAAACGGCTGCGCGAAAAATCGCCGGTCATTCTCGTCACGGGTTTCGGCTCGCTCGAATCGGCGGTTGAAGCGTCGCGGGAAGGCGCGTGGGATTTTATCTCGAAACCGTTCAAAGTTGACGAAATCATTGCGACGGCGAAACGTGCGCTCGAACAAAACGCGGCGCAGGAAACGGCTCAGGCGAAAAGTTTCACGTCCGGCGCGATGGTCGGCAGTTCGCCGAAAATGATTGAGCTTTACAAGGAAATCGCCCGCGTCGCGCCGACCCGTTCGACGGTTTTGATTTTAGGCGAATCGGGAACGGGCAAGGAATTGGTCGCCCGCGCCGTGCATCAGAATTCTCCCAGAAAAGATAAAAATTTCGTCGCCGTCAACTGCGGCGCGTTGACCGAAAGTTTGCTTGAAGCCGAACTTTTCGGGCATTCCAAAGGCTCTTTCACCGGCGCGAACGCCGACCGGCGCGGGCTTTGGGAAGAAGCCGATAATGGAACTTTATTTTTGGACGAAATTGGCGAGACGAGTCTGGCGATGCAGGTCAAATTGCTTCGCGCTTTGCAGGAAGGCGAAATCCGCCGCGTCGGTTCGACGCAGAATCGGCAGGTTGACGCGCGAATTATCGCCGCGACCAATCGTAATCTCGAAGCCGAAGTAAAAGCGGGAAATTTCCGCGAAGATTTATTTTATCGTCTGAGCGTCGTTACCTTGAGCGTTCCGCCGCTGCGCGAACGGGCAACCGACGTTTCGATTCTGGTCGAAAAATTTCTGTCGAAAGCCGGAAAAAACGTCGGCAATGAAAATCTTCGATTTTCCGCCGACGCGCTGAAAACTTTGCAGGTTTATGAATGGAAAGGCAACGTCCGCGAACTCGAAGCGGCGGTCGAATACGCCGCGTTACGCGCTCGCGGCAATGAAATTTTGACCGAAGATTTGCCGGTCAAACTGCTTTCCGACGAATTCAAACACGCCGCGACGCGCTTTCATCTGTCGGAACTCTACGCCGATCTGCCGAGCCTCGACGAACTCGAAAAGCGATATTTACTGCACGTTCTGGAAAAAGCCGATCACAACCGGACAAAGGCGGCGGAAATTCTCGGCGTTGACCGCCGGACGCTGTATCGAATGGCGGAAAGATTTAAAATCGAGTTGGATTGAAATTATTATTTTGATTTGTGCGCGTGAAATTTTATTTCCTGAACATCATTTTTCGGCGAACTGTTCGAGTCGAGCGCAGGGGCGTGAGTCGTAATCGTTTCCGCCGAAGGCTGGGCGACGAACGAGGCTAAACCATAGACCAAAAGCGAGACTAAACCGCCCGTCAGCAACAGCCATAAAAAAATCCGGTCGAGTTCTTCCGCTCTGGTTTTCATCGCTTTAATCAAGAAACGGGCGTAACTTCTGCCCTAAAAGTTACGCCCGTTTCTTTTACGAGAAGAGAATCCACTCTCACTCATCTCCTTTGAAGTTTTACGTTCCTGATTTTCGTCCTTTTTTATTTACTTTTGCGGAGCCGGCGCGGTCTTCATAGTTTTCGCCTTTTTAGCCGTCTTTTTCGCTTTGCGATGTTTTTTCGGCTTGGCGGTTTTTGCCGTTTTGCTCGCGGCGGTTTTAGCTGCCGGAGCGGTTTTCTTGGCGGTCGTCGTGCCGGTCGAAGCGAATGCCGAACCCGCAATTGCCAAACTTAAAATTAACGCGCTTAAAATTCCTAATTTGCTTTTCATATTTTTATTGACTCCTATATTCTTTCTCGAAATTTATTGGTTGAACGAGCGGAAGATTTTCTTTCTCCAACTTCCCTTCTTCTTTTTCAATCTTCCGTTCGTTCACGTTTTTCTATTTGGCAAGCACCGTGCCAATCTACTGAGAATTTTTAACGTCAATAAATACGGCTAATTCAACGATTATATTCGATAATTTTGATTTATTAGGTTCGTGGCGATTTTGTCGGAAGCCGCAAATTTGCCACGTTTGCAGAATTCAAATTCAGATTTGAATTTGAATTCTTGAACCAATCTATTTTTCTGACAAATCGCACCAGATAGTCAACCCGCACCAATCGCCGAACGGTTGGTAGAAATTTTCGATTTCCTTGTCAGCGCAAATCGCGCCACCGTTATGTTTTTCGTAGAACTTTGCCCGCAGCCACGAATCGAGCGCGAGACCGTCGTAACGACCGACGAGTTTTAGGAGATTTTCCGCCGCGTAATTGCCCACACCTCTGATTTGCTTCATTTCTTTTTTGAGTTCCCTGGTCGGCAGATCAGGATTCAGCCAGGTTTCGGGATTGATTTTTCCGCTCGTCGTCTTTTCCGCGAGTTCGGCGAAATAAGCGGAACGATAACCGGCGCGGATTTCGGTTTTGTAAAATTCTTCCGAAACCGCTGCCATTTGTTCCGCTGTCGGAAAGGCGCGTTTGCCGTTGGCATTTACCGCGCTCAATTTGTTCACCAGATTCGCCGTCATATTTTTCGTTAAAGCCCACGAACAATTCGTCGTGCAGATTGTTTTGACCAAATCTTCCCAAACGGTCGGCGAACGAAGCAGTCTGCCCGCTTTTGATTTCTGAATCCAAGCCAGACGCTTTTCCGCTTTGGTCGCTTTATAAAAATTTTGCAAATCTTCGTCAAGCCGCAAAATGTGCCGCACGTCGCGCAAGATTTTATCCTTTGCCGGTTGATTTAATTTTCCGCCCGCGATTTCGATTTTCAGATTGCCGTCCGCTTCGCTGATTTGCGCGGCGATGGGTTTTCCTGAAACGTCGAAAATGTAACTCAAACTCAAATCTTTCCGGTTCACCTCAAACGGTAAAAGCTGACTCCAGCCGTGACTGAAAAGCGTCGCTTCAAAACTGAAATTGTTCGGAGTTTCGATGTAAAAATTGTTCGGCATAAATTTTACTTTTAAATATTTCGGCTAACCGGCGGTCGCCTTCGTCTAACGAACGATTGAAGAAACTTTTTTCGCCGTTTGCCGATAATCTGAAGTTGATACAAAGAAATTATTCTGTTACGGAAATTATAATACGAGCCGTGTAAAAAATCGCTTGTATTTTTTCGCCGGATGCTCTAAATTGATTTGTATAACAGTGATTAACGGCTATTATCCTACCTGTCGTTAAAGGTTAATTAAACATTTAGGCAATATTTCAAAAAAGGAAGTTTTAGGAGGGAAGGCTTATGATGAACAAAAAGTCGCACCTACGGCATCAGATTTTCTATGCAGGTGTTTTGATTGTTCTGTCGGCAATTATCGGTTTCGGGCAGATTAGCGACCCGAACCCCGATTCGCCGACTCCGGTTTTAATCAGCGAAGACGGTTCTTTGCGGGCTTTGGCGGTTTCACCCGGTAAATCAGTCGTCGCCGGACGCACGACCGTCAAGATCAAGTCTCCGGCGTTTCCATTGTACGAGCGGGCGGTGCTGTATGTTACGAACATCGCTTTGATGGACGGCGAAGACGCGACCGCTTTTCGCCTGAATGTCGAAGACGCGAACGGCAGACATTATCGTTTCCCAGTGCTTGATTTGCAGCCGGTCAGAGACCGCGCCGGAGTTTACGCGATGACGGTCGAACTGCGCGACGAACTCGGATTTTTCGATCAGCCGCAGGCGAACGGCGACGTGCTGGTCAGCGTGGCGTGGCGCGGATTGGAAAGCAACAAACTGCGACTCGGTTTAGGCACGACGGGCGGCTCGCTGCGCGACGCGGAAGGAATGAAAACCTCGCCGATGCCGACCGCCGGACAAACGACGATCAAAACCGGCAAGGGCGAAACGGTGGACGCGCCCGATTACATCGGTTACAAATATTCGGGCGACCGCATCAGATTTTTGGAACAGGCGACTTTCGGACCGACAACGGCGTTAGACGAGCGCATCCGCCGCATCGGGTTGCGAACCTGGCTGGCGGAACAATTTGAAGAGACTTATCCGACCTTTGCCTACCCTGACTTTCCTCTAATGCCGCCTACGGTACAGCCGGATTGCGACGGAAACGAAACTGTTCCTGATATTGAACCGCTTTGCAATCGCAATCGTTACTCAATGTATCCGGTGCAGAATTGGTTCTTCAAGGAAGCATTTTACGGCGACGCGCAGTTGAAACATCGCGTCGCGTGGGCATTAAGCCAAATGTGGGTAACGTCTGGCGTTGACATTCAGCAGTCGCGGCATATGACGGAGTATTACAAAATACTCGGCAGAAATGCGTTCGGTAATTATCGAACCTTGATGCAGGAAATGACTCTGAATCCGGCGATGGGCGATTATCTGGATATGGTTCGCAGCACGAAAACCAATGCGAACGAAAACTACGCCCGCGAGATTTTGCAGTTGTTTTCAATCGGTTTGTTCCAGTTGAATGCGAACGGAACTTTAAAGCTCGACGCAAATAACAATCCGATTCCGACTTACGACCAAGCGACGGTCAACAATTTCACGAAAGTTTTTACCGGCTGGCGTTTATGTCCGTCATCAGCAACTTGTCCGAATTTTGTCGTCGGAACGCTCGATTTTATTGACCCGATGGAATTGAACCAGACGAATCACAACGTCGAGGCGAAAACGCTGCTCGATTATACGAATCCGGTCAACAAAACCATCGCCGCCAATCTGAACGGCAGTGTCGAACTCAATCAGGCTTTGGATAATATCTATAATCATCCGAACGTCGCGCCGTTCGTTTCGCGTTTCCTGATTCAGCATCTGGTAACGAGCGATCCGACACCGGCTTATGTGGGACGCATTTCAGCAGTATTCGATGCCAACCGCACGAGTCCGACGCAGTTGAAAGAAGTAGTTAAGGCAATTCTGCTCGACCCCGAAGCTCGCGGCAATACGAAAACTGCCGCCGGTTACGGAAAGCTGCGCGAACCGCTTCAGTTAACGACTAACCTACTGAGACAATTCAAAGTTCAGTCGGCTGACGGCACGACGCAGAGCGACGGTTATGTCGCGCCGCAAACCAGCAATATGGCGCAGAATATCTTTTATTCGCCGACGGTGTTTAATTTTTATTCGCCCGATTATATCGTTCCCGGCACTGGCTTGAATGGACCGGAGTTTGCCATTTTGACGACCGGCACGGCAATCGCCCGCGCCAACTTTGTCAACACGATGGTTTATGGACGCATCAACATTAGTGCGCCGGTCGTGCCGAACGGTACTTCGATAAATCTGACGGAGATGCAGGCGTTAGCGGCGGCGGACACGACGAGCAATCGTCTGCTCGACGAGCTTAATACGAGAATGATGCACGGCACGATGACGGCGCAGAACCGTTCGACGATTGTGACGGCGGTCAACGCGATTGCCGCCACCGACCCGTTGGGACGCGCCCGCGCTGCGATTTATTTAGTAGCGACATCATCGCAATTCCAGGTACAGAGGTAATTACAGAGGTAAAAAATATGAAACAAGACCGACGAGAATTTATCAAAAAATCAGGATGTGCTTTGGGAATGGCGGCGTTGGCGACGCAGATGGAGCATTTCGGAATGATGACCGTTTTGGCTCAGGAGGCGGACAATTCGCCTGACGTGCCGAGCGATTACCGCGCTCTGGTCTGCGTGTTTATGTCGGGCGGCAATGACGGCAACAACACCGTTATCCCGAACCACAGCGACGCGACGATCAGTAATTATCAGGCATACGCTAATGCCCGCAGTGCGGCGACGCTGGCGATTCCGCAGGCACAGCTTTTGCCGATCAGCGTTCCGCGCATCGGCGGGCTGAGTTACGGCTTGAATCCTAATTTCGGCGCGATGACGCAGAACGGCACAACGATTGTCAACAACGGCATTCACGAACTTTGGGCGCAGGGCAAAATGGCAATGACGACTAACGTCGGAACGCTGATCGCCCCGATGACCAGAACGCAGTATCAGAACGGAACGATCAGAAAACCGTTCCAGCTTTTTTCGCATTCCGATCAGGTTTCGCAGTATCAGGGCGGACGCGCCGACGTTCAGACTTTTACGGGCTGGGGCGGCAGAATCTCCGATTTGCGAACCACGCCGGACAATCCGAGCGGTTTGATTCCGATGATTACTTCGATCAACGGAGCGCAGTTATTTACCGCCGGACAAACGACTTTGCCGCTCGCCATCGCCAACGCCGGCACTTCGCTGGCAAATGTTCTCAATCCGCAGGGATTTAACGCGACGGCGGCTTCACAGGCGCGTCTGACGGCTTTCAATCAACTGCGGACGCAGAACTTGACCGCCGATTATATCGCGGCGGCGAGCCATATTACCGATCAGGCGATTCAGGCAAATCAGGCTTTGCAGGTATCGCAGGAAGTTACCGAACTTTTCCCGAACACGAATTTCGGCAGCCAGCTGAAACAGGTGGCGCGGCTGATTAAGAAGCGCACCGATTTGACGGTCAATCGCCAGATTTTCTACGTTCAAATCGGCGGCTTCGACACGCACACCGGACAGATTGCCGGACAGGGAAATTTGCATCTGCAATTCAGTCAGGCGGTTCGCGCTTTTTATAACGAGATGGTTACGCAGGGCGTTTCGGACAAAGTTACGCTCTTTTCGATGACCGATTTTTCGCGCACATTCGGTCCGGCGGGAACGGGTTCGAGCGCGGGCAGTGACCACGCCTGGGCGAACCATCTGTTCGTCGTCGGCGGCGCAGTCAACGGCGGCAATTTCTACGGAGTCAACGCCGCTAACGGCACACCGTATCCGACTCTGGTAATGAATGGACCGGACGATGCCGACAGCGGAACGGGCGCACGCGGTCGCTGGATTCCGACGACTTCGGTCGAGCAGTATGCCGCGACGCTGGCGCGTTGGTACGGATTGCCGGAAGATAAAATGTCCACGGTTTTCCCGAATTACAATAATTTTTTGGCAAACACCAATCTTGGTTTTATGCAGGCGTAAATTTAAGGCAAAAAGAAAAAGACAAAGGGCAAAAGTTTGGAATTTGATTCCAAACTTTTGCCCTTTGTCTTTTTCTTTTTGCCTTGTTCCTTAGACTTCCTTGTATTCCGAATCCACATCTTCGCTCGACAGCGCGACACGATAATTCTTCGACTGCTTTTGTTTGGTAATCAATAAATCGTCTTTCGTCTTTAATAAATCGGTGCGGTTATAGACGGAAATTTCAAAATTATAACCGTGCGTAATCGCGTCTTTCGGACACGCTTCGACGCAGAAGCCGCAGAAAATGCAGCGTCCGTAGTCAATGTTATAAACCTTCGCGTACCGTTCGTCGCGCCCGACGCGCTCTTCATACGGGCGCGGATCGTCCTGCGCTTCGATGTATATGCAGTCGGACGGGCAAGCCGCCGCGCACAGATAACACGCCACGCATTTTTCCTTGCCGTTTTCGTCAACGTGCAAAAGATGCTGCCCGCGATAACGCGGCTGCAACGTAATCGGCACATCCGGGTACTGTACCGTCCAACTCTGTTTCGGCATTTGCGAAAGCGTCGCTTTCATTCCCGAAAGCACGGCTTTGGTTGATTTTAAGACATCGCTGATTAATGACATTCTTTTCCTCTCGAATAAACTGGCTTGCTAAATTATAACAGTAAAAAACCCGCCTCATCAAAATCGAGGCGGGTTTATTGTTTTTAGCTTAACTTTAATTTACAGCTAAACTGGCAAACCCGATGACCAGCCAGAAAATGTAATAAACTACGCCGACTAACAAGAACAATCCGCCGAGAACCATTCCGACAATCGCCAGCGTTTTTCCGCCGTACTGCGCCGGATTACTGTTAGCGTTTTTCATACCGAGAAAGCCGGTAATCAAAGCCGCAATGCCCGTGATGGGAGCGACGTAGCAGCAAATCGAAAGTATTCCCAAAACCAAAGAAACAATCGGCAGAGTCTGATTCAAACTCTGACCGGCAGACGGTGGCGCAGGCGGCGCGTTCGCGCTCATCTCCTGATTTTGCCAATTCGTGTCCGGCGCGGGCGGCGGTGTCCATTCGGCTTGCTGAATCGGCTGATTTTGATTAAAAGGATCGGCGTTGCCGAAAGGTGTCGGCGTGTCGAACGGCGACGAGGACGGCTGATTCGGTTCGGTAAAATCCTGAACCGGCGGCGGCGAAGAAGGTTTCTGATCGCCGAACGGATTCATTGACGGCGGCAGATAACCCGGCGGCATTGATAAATCGAATGGCGACGGAATCGGTTTATTGTCCTGATTGCCGTACGGCGATTTACCCGAAAAATCATTTTCAAACGGCTTCGACTCGAACGGCGACGGCGGAACCGGCGGTACGTCAACTTTATCAATAATCGCCGTTGCCGCGCTGGAAGAATCGTCTTCTTCCTTTTTCGACGCGGATAAATCATCAAATTTCGGCGGCGGGGCAAACGGACTGTCCGGTTTCGGCGCAGACGGCGCATCGCCCGACGCTTTCGGTTTGGGCTGGATCAACGGCGCAGACGGCGCGTAAACCGGCGGCGGCAAATCCAAAGGCGCGGCTTCTTCCTGTTTGTCCGACGCTGATTCCGCCTTCAATTCGTCCTGCGAAACGACCATCGTTTTTAAGAAATCCTGGTCTTCGGAAAGCCCCAAAATGTCCTCATCAACAACTTTCGGCGGCGGAGCTGCCACCATCGTTTTAAACGGGTCGAGCGGCGGCATTGCCGAAGCAATATCTTCCTGATTGCCGACGACCGTTTTGTACGGATCAACCGGCGCGTCATCCACTTTTTCAACCAGAAGCGTTCCGTCGGTCTGGCAAAACCGCATCGAATCGGGAAATTCCTTACTGCAAACCGGGCATTGTTTCATTGTTTTTCCGTCCTTTAGATTGTTTGGGAAACCTTTTGAAATCCGAAAAATTTTAGGAAGTCGTGAAAGCCCCGGAAGTTAAAATTTTCGAGACTTTCACGACTTCCTTTATTTCCTAAATTGTTTTATACCTTGACTGTTAAACTAATTCAAGTTTGCTAAAGAAATAACTGATTTCAATCGCCGCGTTCTCGTCCGAATCCGAACCGTGAACCGCGTTTTCGCCGATTGAACCGGCAAAATCTTTTCGCAAAGTTCCTTCTGCCGCTTCCGACGGATTCGTCGCGCCCATCAAATCGCGCCACGCTTTGACGGCATCATCTTTTTCCAAAGCCAGCACGACACACGGACCGCTCGACATAAATTCCGTCAACTCGCCATAAAAAGGACGCGCCGCGTGAACCGCATAAAAACCTTCGGCGATCTTTTTCGACTGATGAATCAACTTCATCCCGCGAATCGTGAAACCATTTTCCAAAATCCGGTCAATAATTTTTCCCGAATGCCCTTTCGCCACCGCGTCGGGCTTGATAATTCCAAATGTTAAATTGCTCATTACTTATTTATTTTTGTTTTTCCTTTTATATTTATTTTCTTTCCTCGGTAATTTTTCCAAAGGTCTCTGTAAAATTTGATCTAAAACTTTTGTTTTACTTGGTGCAATTATTTGTGTCGGTTCTGCTTTCAACATATCTTTGTCAATCAATTCACAATCTTTACATTGTAGCGCGACATCAAACTGCATTCTGTAATTTATCCAATAATTTGATACTGAAAATTTATCGAACGGCGTTGTTATTTCAACAGTATATTCACCTTCGATCAATTCTAATTGATAATGTCCGTCATCGTTCGTGCGGGTTGTAAAAACTTTACCTTGGAGATTTTTAGCTTCAATTTTAGCATTCGGTATAACTGCGCCCGATTTATCCTTTATATTTCCGCTCAAGATTGTCTTTTGACCACTTGCAAAAATAGACAGTCCAAAAATCAAAACTAAAATCTGAAAACATTTCATATTTACCTCATTGAAACCATTATTCATCCAAGCAAGCGGTAATATCTTCAACTTCCAAATCAGGATAATAATCGCGTTTTATATCTTCAAAAGATAAATTTTCATTGATTAGCTCCAAAACATTCTGCACGGTAATTCGTGTTCCGGCAACGCAGGGCTTGCCGAAATGAATATTTGGATTTACTGAAATTTTCGAGTTCATAATTTCCACTTATAAATAATTTTTAATTTTGCTTTGAAGCCGCAGCTATTTCAAATCCAGCGCACGAACTTTAACCAGCCGATGTCCGAGCATATCAACCGCCACGGGAATTTTTTCCAAAGCGATATAACCGATCAGCGGCTCGTATTCGCCGTCCGAATTCTTTTCCATATCAATAAACAAAACCTCGTCGAAAATCGGGCGAAAATTAGCGATTAAAATTTTCACCGGACCGTAAATTTCTCCTTTGCCTCTCGTTTGATTCGCCGCTTCAAATTCGACTTCTTCCAAAAACTCTAAATCTCCAAGCTGCTCTTTCCACGCTTTCGGCAAGACGACGTGCGACGCGCCAGTGTCAACCAAAGCATCGCAGCGAATGTTTTTCGCTTTGTCGTTAGTGTTCAAAATTCTTAAAGTCGTGATAATTCTGCCCATTTTTATTGAAACAATTCCTTAATTTCCGCCTTGAGCCGCGTCGGGCGAAAGGTTTTCGCGTCAATCAAACACCAAATGCTTTTCGCTTTGACCAATAAATCCGCGCCGCGTTTTATTTCCGTGAATCTTTCCCAAGAAATGCGCGTCGGTTCGCCGACCCAAGTCGTCGCGGTTATTTCTTCGTTTTCAAACGCCTGTTTTTTGTAATCAATTTCGTGGCGCGTAACGATCCAGGTGTATTTTTCGCGCATCGCTTCGTCCGTTACCGAAAACCAATGCGCGACGGCGACATCCTGAATCCATTTGACATATGCGACGTTGTTGACGTGATTTTGCGCGTCAATTTCGGCAGCGGAAACTTTGAACGAACGAGAAAATTTCATTTATCGGTTAGAGATTTCAGCACTTCAAACGATAAACCGCGACTCGCGTAAGTTTGAAAAAGCGTCTGCGTTTCGGTATTGCTCAGAAAAATCACGGCGAGTTTGTCTTCGGGAACGATTAAATTCAGAGCGCAGAAACCGTTGATGTAACCCTGTCGTTCGACGATTGTTTTCTTCACGCTGCCGAGCGTTAATTGATAACTCCAACTGCCGAGAGCGACGAAGCCGAGTTTAGCCGACGGCGTGAACATTTCATCAGTGTATTTTTTCGACAAAAGTTTATTCGACATCAATGCTCTGTCCCACAAAAGCAAATCTTCGGCGGTCGAATACATCGCGCCCGCCGCGCCGAAATTTTGGATTTGGACGAAACTTTCATTCTGAAACGCGCCGTCTTTGAACGAATATCCGCTCGCTAAATTTTCGACGACTGTCTCGTTTTTCAAAAGCCCGCTGTTTTTCATTCCGAGCGGCTGAAGAATTTTTTCGCGCAAGTTCTGCTCGTAAGATTTGCCGGAAACTCGTTCGATAATCGCGCCCAAAATTATAAAATCACCGTTGTTGTAATTAAACTTTTCGCCCGATTCAAACAGTAAATCGCCTTGCAGATATTTCGTTACAGCAAAATTCGCGTCCGCCGTTTTCGCATCTTCGCTGACGTAGAATTCGTCGGGAAAAACCGGCAGTCCCGACGCGCTTAAAAGCAAATCGCGGATTTTAATTTTGCCCGCCGTATCTTTGCGAAAGTCCGGCAGATAATCGGCGATGGTCGCATCGAGATTTATTTTTCCGGCTTCCACAAGCTGCATCACGAGCATCGCCGTGAATTGTTTCGTTACCGAACAGATACGAAATTTCGTCGCAACGGCGTTCTGAATTTTCCATTGCCGGTTCGCTTCCCCAGCCGCACCTTTAAATAAAATCTTGTCGCCCTGCATCGCCAAAATAACGCCCGAAAATTCGCCTTTCGCGTAGGCGTTTTCGAGAAGCTGCTGAACTTTCGAGTTTCCCGTTTGAGCATTTATATCAAACGAAAAACCCAAAAGAAGTATTAAAAATAAATAAATTTTCAAATATCTTTGCATTTGGTTATAACCCGATTTTCCGAATAAAGTTCAGAGTTACGGCTTCAGCCGTGAGATTTCAACGGCTTCACGGCTGAAGCCGTAACTCTGAACTTTATTTTCCTAATACTTCTCTCATCGTCGAGCCGATGTCGGCGGGCGATTTGACGACGGTAATTCCCGCCGCTTCGAGAGCTTTCATTTTTTCGTCAGCCGTGCCTTTGCCGCCGGAAATAATCGCGCCTGCGTGTCCCATTCGGCGACCCGGCGGCGCGGTTTGTCCGGCGATGAAGGCGACTATTGGTTTACGTTTCGACAAGCCGCTTTCAAACGCCCATTGTCCCGCGTCTTCTTCGGCAGTTCCGCCGATTTCGCCGATTAAAATGATGCCTTCGGTTTCGTCGTCTTCGGCGAATAATTTCAAAGCGTCGGTGTGCGTCGTGCCGATAATCGGATCGCCGCCGATGCCGATGGCGGTTGATTGTCCTAAATCTCTGGTTTGTCCGACGGCTTCGTAAGTTAATGTTCCGCTTCTGGAAACGATTCCGATGATGCCTTTTTTGTGAATATGTCCGGGCATAATTCCGATTTTACATTCGTCGGGCGTGATAATCCCCGGACAGTTCGGACCGATTAAGCGCGTATTTTTATCGCGCAGAAATTCTCTGACGGCGACCATATCGGCGACGGGAATGCCTTCGGTAATGCAGACGACCAGCGGAATTCCCGCGCTCGCGGCTTCCATAATCGCGTCCGCCGCAAATGCGGGCGGAACGTAAATAACCGAAGCGTTCGCGCCGGTTTCACTGACCGCATCGGCGACCGTGTTGAAAACGGGAATGTTCTCGTGCGTCGAGCCGCCTTTCGCGGGCGTTACGCCGCCGACGATGTTCGTGCCGTATTCGACCATCTGTTTGGTGTGAAAAGTTCCCTCTTTGCCCGTGATGCCCTGCACAATCAGGCGCGTGTTTTTGTTGACTAAAACGCTCAAAATCTTTCTCCTATCGGAAGTTTAAGTTGGATAAAACAATGCCAGAGTATAACACGAGGCTCACCGGAAAAGAAAAAAACGAACGGTGAAATAACACGGATAAACCCGCCGGAAATCGAAATTCTTTGCGCGATCATTCGTGTTGCTGCAATGATTTCCGAACGATTTCCGGTGTTTATTGACTGCAAAAACGGCAGCGCGTGATTCCGGTGAACCGCGCAAAAATCTCTGACGAAGCGTAACGGTTGTCGAGAGAGTTGCCTATTGTTTATGCCGATTTATTTGGATTTAATATGGCTTCTAAAGGAGCCAGCGCACCGGCTGTTTTTACGAGGGCGGCAACTTTTTGCATATGAGCATAATTGCCATTTCGTAATTGCACCATTATTACCTGCGGCACTTCGCTGCCGAGTGTTTTATTAAAGTAAGCCGGATTAATAGTTGCCAGTTCGGTAAGCGTATATTCTTCTACTTCTCCAACTCCATTGACTGATATTTTGTCAAGGTTTTCCAAGTAATTTGAAACACCATTCTTAGAATAAGAGCCGGAATAAAAATCGCTCACAGTCCGATTAAGCCATTCGGCTGGTTTTTGTAGATATTGTAAAATAACTTCTTTAGCGGCGGCGGCATCAGGGCTGGCTTTACTAATCGTTTTTTTAAGTTTTTCCTGGTCTTCTTCAAACCATTTTCTTCGTTTAGCTTCTTTTTCAGGCGTGTAACTTTTATCCATCTCTTTATAAACCTTCATTTCCGTTTCAAATAACTTTTTATTTGATTCATATGCTTCGTTTAAAAATTTTGAATCGTTTGTTCCTGAAATATCAACGTCCTTCAGCATCTGCTGCAAGTATTCTTTGCGTGTAACAGGTATAAAAACCGGCTTATCACTGTTACGCAAAATGATAAAATCGTTTGACGTAAACATTTTAGCGGTCGCATTGTCCTTTGTTCTCGACTCATAAAAATCTATCCTGCCTTCACTGCGTTTTTTTTGTATGACTTTGAATGCAGGCTTTGCATTAATGGTATAGACACCTTCACTATCGGTAAATCCGAAAGTGAAAACATTATTAAAAACCACCTGAACATTTGAACCGCTCTCGTCCTCTGTAAATATGGTATTTCTGTTGTCATAACAGTAGTAAGCAAAGAACTGCATTTTGGAACTATAGAAACTCTTTATACCGGTTGCTTGGTAGAGGATTTTATGGGTTTCACCATTACCTACAAAATCGGGATAAAAATTGTCAAAATAAACCATTTTGGCACCGGTAAAATTGGCAACTATGTTTTTTACCCATTTTTCCGCTTTGGCAAGATAAGGTCTCCTTTTAGCCATTTCCGAGGCACTCATTTCGCCTATCGAGGCAGAAACTTCATTCTTTACCGTAGCCAAAGTGGAAGGTTTGTTTGCCGCCAGCGTTTTACAGTCTTGTGCAAAACTTAACTGTGTTGCAGCAATGCAAGACAAAAAAATTAATAAAAGGAATTTCTGCAAAGAGACCTGTATTTTATTTTTCATAAGAATAATTATTGTTCTGCTGCGATTTTAATATCGCTGACTATATAAAAATCAGCGACGAATCAAAAATGCAAGAAGATTTCCGGTCTTGCCCGGACGACTTCGATGTTATCGAAGTGCGAAGCCGTTGTGAACGCGATTCAAAGCCGGAAAATTAGCCTGACGCTTCCGGTTCCGACATTGCGCCAATTCCATACAATTTATTCTGTAACCACTTCTAGGGACAAGAGACATCAGAAGCCGGAATAAGCGGTAGTTTCTCTGTTCTGCTGGTGGTCTTGCTGCCCGCCGGACAGGTGGCGGTGGAATTGTATGTAAATTGGATCGTTCCCGAACCACCTTCGTTGAGCGTCACCATATATGGTCCGTTGCCTGCCAGCGTGCATCCAGAGGCGGAAAATTTTCCTTCCATGGTGCCGCCGGTTTCACTGTTCGGTGTAAAATTCAACGGAAAGTTGCCGGTGACTGAAACGACGTTTAAGACAAACGGTTTATCGAGACGGCAAATCTCGCCGCTGAAAGTGGCTCCGCCGCTCGAACCTTTAACGCGGTAGGATTTTTTGCATCTGTTACCGATTTCACCGAGCCGGAGAGCTTTTTCAGCAAAACCGGATGGCAGCGGAAAAGCTAAAAGCTGTCGCAGTCTTCCCAAATAAAGCAGATCGTCGAGAGCTTTTTGAGCATATTTACAGTCCAGTTCCGCCGCCGCCATTTCTTTGAGAACGACCTGATCTTCAAATTGCTCCAAAAGCGATTTCACTTTCTCGCCGAGTTCGGCGGCATCTACCGAATCGTCTCCGCCGAGGAGAATTTTTATGCGCTCCGGCTGCAAAACTTCGCCGAGTTCTTGCTGGATCCGTGTGCTTGCGTTGTCTGCCTGAACCTGTAAATTCGCCGCCCACGCCGCATCCGATCCGCTGGCGACACCGGCTCCGCTGAACTGCATCAGTTTGATCTTGATGTCTTTGCTTTTGCTGTCAATCACGGCGAGATGATAATCCTGACCGCTGCCTTCATAGCCGAAAATGATCTGCTCCTTGATCGGAATTTCCTTCGCCGGAATGATCGTCAGCGTCGCCATTTCCTTGAAAAAAAGACCGGAAGGTTCGAGCTGCACTGCCGTCGGTGCGTTCGTATCGAGCGGTGAACCGTCAACACTTTTCACGGCGGTCATCGTTACTTCAACTTCCTTTCCGAGAGCATTTGCCGGAACTTCGAGCGTGAATTTGCTCCCGTCCGCCGCCGTCAAAGATAAACTGCCGCCCGTCGGCGAAATTTTCCCGCTTGCCGTCTGGCTTTTATCAAGTTGCACCTTTACGTCCAGCCCTTTACCCGACGTTGTAAAATCAATCGCCGGAGCTTTGATTGTATCGGCGGATTTCGTCGGTATAAACGACTTACACGATATAGATACGGCAATAAATATCAGGACTGCAATTACAAGATTTTTCCGATTTTGCATTTTAATTTGATCTCCCTGAACCATCACAATTCCACGACGATCTGATTATCTTTAATCGTGATATTTTCGGGATTAGTTTTCAAAATCATTTCGATCAACATTCCCGCGAGTTTTTTGCTGCTGGCGAGCGTTTCGGCGTTATCGGTTTGCTTGGCTTCCGTATAGCTTGCGAGCAGAATTCCGCTGAAACCGATCAGGACGTTGTTAAAGGCTTGTTTTTCTTTGTTCGTCGCGGTCGCCATATCCGGCATTTCGTCGAGTGCGCCGCTGACGGCTTTGTAATAATTGTTCGCGGCATCGGCACTCGGTTCGTCGCCGTCGTGATAAACCGTCATCGCGGTCGCCGTGAAAAATGTCAGTCCGCCGGCGATATTATTTTTCCAGCCTTTAGCGGCGGCTTCCTTTTCGTAGAAAGTTTTAGTGGCTGTAAATATTTTTTTAAGAAATGCTTTTTCTTCCGGCGTTTCACCAATATTATCAGCCAATGCCTTGCCCGTATCAACCGTTGCATCAGGGCGAAAAACTCCGTAATTTTTGGGTGCGATTGGCGCAGGCGCGGCTGTTTTTGAATTCGTATTTTTGGTGCGGGACGATTTCGTGATGTCGCGGATCATATTCTGATTCGTCGCTCTCTGCATCGCCCGAAACATATCCTGCGTCGCCAGCGCGTAGCCGTGCGAGCCGTAAACCGTGCCGAAACCCGTATTCCAGCCGCCCGAACTCGAGTTATACATTCCCTGAGCATTTGCATAGCCGCCGCTCAAAAAAACCATTGCCGATGCGAATATCAATATCGCTGAATTTTTATAAAGTTTCATATTTTCACTCTAAATTTTGATTTGTAGAATACTATTTTACGGCGTTTTGATTTTGTTCTGAGTCCCGCCTTCAGGCGGCTTTTCCGCCGCGCTTCGCTAGCGGTTGCCGTCTAAAGACGGGACTCAGAACTCTTTGCTAAGTTATCAGTCAACCTTTCCGAACGCCGTGTCGTCGAGCCACAAAATTCTCGCGCCTTTGACTGCGGCAAACGATGCGTTATAAGTTTTCGGCTTACCTTCGATGCTTGAAAATGTAACCTGCCAATTATTCGGCACGGAAAACTTGCCGCTCGCTTTGATGCTTTGAAATTTGATATTGCCTACCATTCCGCTCGCTACGGCGATATCCCATTTGTAAGTATTTCCCGCGCCGAACTCGAAGTTTTCCGCCGAAGCGTGCGTGTCGGCTCCGGCACTCGCGCCCGTATAGATGTTGACGTATTGCGTCATTCCCGAAAATTTATTCGTCCATTTGCCTTTCAAATCAGACGGCGCGACGGCGAATTTATTGTAAGTCGCCATCTTTTCCATCTTTTCCCATCCGTAAGTCTTTCCGCTATACGCGCCGAATTCATCTTCAAACGCACTTTTGTTCGGCGTGATAAATTCCAAATATCGCCCGCTGCCGTTGGAATAACCCATTTTGAATAACACCACATAAACCGTCTTGCCAGTTCCTTTTTCGACCATCTCGGCTTCGGCGTATTCGATTGACTGCCAGCCGGTGATCGGTCGAAACTGCATATTGGAAGCCGAACTATAACGCGGCGCGACCAAAATATCCCAGGCGTTTTTCAATCCGTCCAGCACCACCGAATTGTATTTGTCAGCCGCCTGATTCGGGTAATGAATCAGCACTTTCGTATTTCCTTTCGTTACCGAAACCCAATCTTCCTGCTCGGTGCTTGTCCAGCCGTCATCAAAATTTGACGTGGAAAATTGATAACTGCTTTTTCGCGCTGGTGGTGCGATTTCCGCCGGTTTATTCTTTGATTGAACTACTGCCGCTTCGACTTTCGGCAAATCAACCGATTCCAGAAAATCGCCAATCGCCTGCTGAAATTTATCGGTATTGGTTAAAACAAGGATATTTACCATTTTGCTCTGACCCGTTAAAGTAACGAGCAAAACCAAGCCTTTTTTGCCGCCTGCTTCATATTGGGCAAGCCCGCTTTCCGCCGTCCAGCCGTTTTCGCTCATCGAAGGCTGCATCTGCGGACTCCCGGAAACGCTGACCGTTTCTTTAACGATGCTTTCCCACGCCGATTCAAAATTAACCTTTGAATCAGTGTTTCCGGGCAGCGGTTTAAACATCGTAATCAGGCAAGTTCCGCCGCTCGCGCCGTCTTCAACGCCGAACTGCACCGCATTTTGGCTCGCTTCTTTCTGCCAGCCTTTCGGAGTTTTAAATGAAATGATGTCGAATGTTTCAGTTTTTTGAGCCGTAATCTCAACCGAAAAAAACAAACTACAGAAAATTAAAAAAATTATTTGTTTCATATTTGTGTTCTCTCGACCGGTCTTTTAACAACGAATACAAAAAGAGTCGAAAGTTACTATCAATTCACCAGACGGCTTCCGGCGTAAAATTAGCTTTAAATAAATAATTTAGCGGCAGGAAATCATACACATTTTACAGAGCGGATTCAACGAAAGCCATTCAATTTAGTTGCGAACGGTTGTTTCTCGTCTGTTCTGAAACATCACCCAAAATAAAAATCAAAGAACTTTCTTTGAACATTTATCAAAACAACGGCGTAACCGATTCAACCGCCATTTTCGGCAATTCCAAAAATCAATAGAAATTTTATGCGGCAGGTTTATACATTTTACGCAGACGCTTTTCGGATTGCTTTCCAATCAATTTTGGAACATAAACTTCGCGCCGTTCTGACGCTGCTCGGCGTGATTATCGGCGTGTCGTCGGTCGTCGTCGTCGGGGCTTCGATCAGCGGTTTGAATTCGTATGTGACGGAAAAAGTCTCGAAAATTTTAGGCGCGAATCATTTTATGATTACGCGGATGGCTTTTTCCGGCAGGCGCAGCGACGAAGATTTTGAACGCGCCAACCGCCGCAACAAAATCGTGACGTGGGAAGAATATGAATATTTAAAAGCCAACTGCGCTTCGTGTTCGGAGATCGGCGCGGGCAAAGGCGCGGGAGCGGATTTGAATCAAAACGGAATCGAGATGCCCTCGACGCGCATTATGGGCGTAACGGCGAATATGGAGCAAATCGAAGATAAAACGATCAATCCCGGTCGTTTTATCAACAACGATGAAGTCGCGCGTTCGGCAAAAGTCTGCGTCATCGGCGCGGACGTGCGCGACAAGTTTTTCCCAGACCAAGACCCAATCGGACAAACGATAAAAGTGCGCGGACTGCCGCTGACCATCGTCGGAATGGAAGAAAAGCGCGGCTCGTTTCTGGGCGATTCGCAAGACCGCCACATTTATATTCCGATAACTTTGCACCTGCAATTTTTCGGACGCGGCAGCGACGGCATCCAGCTTCACGGCAAATCTGAGAACAAGGAAAGATTTCAAGTCGCCATCGAAGAAGCCAAAACCGTAATGCGAAATCGCCGTCAGTTAATCGGCAGCGAAGAAGACAATTTCGGATTAGTCAATACCGAAGAAATCGGCGGGCAAATTGACCAATTCACGGCGAGCATCGCGGCAGTCGTTTTGCCGATTACGATGATTACATTGGTTGTCGGCGGCATCGTCGTGATGAACATTATGCTCGTCTCCGTAACCGAGCGAACTTTTGAAGTCGGTTTGCGAAAGGCTCTCGGCGCGACGAAAAAACAGATACTTTTGCAGTTCTTGATCGAATCGGCTCTGCTTTGCATCGCGGGCGGGATTTTAGGCTTGCTGCTCGCAGCCGGCGTTACGACTTTGATCACCGTGCTGGCGGAAATCACGATGTCAATCACGCCGTTCTATATCATTTTATCCGTCGCCGTATCGAGCATTATCGGCATCGTCGCCGGACTTTATCCGGCGTGGAAAGCGGCGCGGCTCGATCCGATTGTCGCGCTGACGAATAGTTGATTATTGGGAGCGCAGGCGGCTCGCCTGCCAACGAGCGAAGCGAAGTTGCGACGTTTACCCGCAAACGTCTTGAGCGGCAAACGCTGTGTCTCGCGCTAAGACGCGGCTCGATGCAGGCGAGCCGCCTGCGCTCCAGTCAAAAAATATGCGTTTACCGAATTTTATCCCGCACGAAATCCTGAAAATGGCGTTTGACAGTATTCGCGCCAATAAATTTCGTTCGTTTCTGACGGTTCTCGGCATCGTGGTCGGCGTGATGACGGCGATTGTCGTGGCTTCGATTCTGACCGGAATGCGGCAGTCAATCGTGCAGACGATTGAGGAATACGGGACGAGTAATATCTACGCTTTTCATCTTTCGACCGGCTTCAACGGCGGCGACCGTGCGGAGCGTTCGCGGAAACCTTTGACGGTTGACGATGCAAACGCGATTTTGGCGCAATCTTCCGCCATCGAAGACATCGCTCTCGTCGCGCCGAGCATCGGCAGTTTCGGTCAGGGTTTCGACGATAATATGACTTACAACGGCAAGAATTATCGCTGGGCTTTGACCGACGGCGTTTCCGCAAACTACGACAAAATACTGAATATAACCCTGCGCGAAGGTCGTTTCATCACCGAGTCGGACGACGCGCAGAGACGCTATGTTTTAGTCATCGGCGTTGACGCGGCGGAAGCACTTTTTCCCGGCGAAACGAGCGGCATCGTCGGCAAGGAAGTGCGAATGAACGGGCAACTTTGGGAAATCATCGGCGTTCTGGAAAAACGCAAATCAGGATTTTTCGGCGAAAATGAAGAAGACCGCAAAATTTTTCTACCGTTCCGCACTGCCCGAAAAGTCGCGCCGCAGAGAAATTATTTGCTGCAAATCATCAAAGCCAAAACCAATCGGGTGCAGGACGCTTTGCTCGATTCAGAAGCGATTTTGCGCCAACGCCGCGAAGTAAAATTCGGCGAAGCGAATAATTTCGACATCAAAACCGCCGACAATTTTATCGAGCAGTTCGATTCGATAACGGCGATGATCGGTTTGATTGCCATCGCCATTTCGAGCTTAGGATTGCTCGTCGGCGGCATCGGCGTAATGAATATTATGCTGGTCAGCGTTACCGAACGAACCAAAGAAATCGGCATCCGCAAAGCCATCGGCGCGACACGCGGCGCAATCGTTCTGCAATTCCTGCTCGAAGCGATGACGCTGACATTTTTCGGCGGCGTTCTCGGCGTAACGCTCGCCGTCGGCATCAGCCAGCTGATAATGCTTTTAGTACCGAGCCTGCCCGCTGCAATTCCGCTTTGGGCAGTTCTCTCCGGCTTGATCGTCTCAATCGGTGTCGGTTTGGTTTTCGGCGTACTGCCTGCCAGAAAAGCGGCGCGTCTCGACCCGATTGAATGTTTGAGATATGAATAATTTTTGCAGTCAAACTTTTTAATTCGGAATAGGTGAAAAGTGATAAGTGATAGGTGATAATTTTCACTTTTCACCTATCACTTTTACTTATTCCGAATTGTTTATTTTCTCTTCCTAAAAACATTCAGATTAATCTTAAAAGGTCTCTGCTTTCATAAGAATTGACAACCATTCCAAAATACAGTCTTTTTAAACAAGACTTTTTTATAAGAAAAATCGGTTATTAAGTTCAGCAACTGACTACCGACCACTAAATTTTATGAGAGTTGCCGTTTTATCTGCGGAAGCAGTTCCCTATTCAAAAACCGGCGGTTTGGGCGATGTCGCGGGCGCGTTGCCGAAGGCTTTGCGAAGCATCGGCGTTGACGCTTTCCTGATTACGCCGTTTTATCGTCAAACCAAAGAAAATCTGATTGACCATCTGGCGATTGACGATTTGTGGATTGACTGGCGCGGAACGAATTACAAAGCGCAGGTCTATTACAGCGAAGCGAACGGCTCGCCGACTTTTTTGATTCACGCGCCGGAGATGTTTTTCCGCGATTCGATTTACGGCTACACGGAGGATTACGAGCGTTTCGCGTTTTTCAATCACGCCGCGATTGTCCTGATGAAGCGCATCGGTTCTGCGCCCGACATCGTGCATTTGAACGACTGGCACTGCGGTTTCGCGGCGGTCGAGATTGCGAAGTTAAGACGCTGGGATTCGTACTGGTGGTCAACGCGGACGGTTTTTTCGATTCACAATCTCGCCTATCAAGGCGCGTTCGGGATGGAAGAATTGTGGAAGCTCGGCTTCGGCGACGATTTTTCGCGGAACTCTTTTTCGTTCAACGGCGCGGCTTCGGCGATGAAAGCCGGACTCGCCGATTCGGATATGCTTTCGACCGTCTCAAAGCGTTACGGCTACGAAATTCAGCAGACGGAAAACGGTTACGGTCTCGATTGGCTGCTGCGGCAGAGGAGCGACCGTCTGCACGGCATCGTCAACGGCGTTGATTACGACGTTTGGAATCCTGAAACCGACGCGGAACTGCCCGCGCATTTTAACGCTAATAATTTGGAAGGCAAACGCGCCTGCAAACGCGCTTTATTGGATACGTTTTTCCTGCCGCACAATCTCGACCGCCCGATTTTCGCCGTCGTTACCCGCTTAACTTCGCAGAAAGGTTTTGAATTGATTCAGCAAACGGCGGGCGAAATTTTGGCGACCGGCGCATATTTCGTCGCGCTCGGTTCGGGCGATAGCAGTTACGAAGATTTTCTTCAAAGATTACGCGATTACGCGCCGCAGCAAGTCGGCGTTTACAAAGGTTATAACGAAAGTTTGGCGCACCAAATCGAAGCCGGAGCGGATATGTTTTTAATGCCGTCGCGCTTTGAACCGTGCGGACTCAATCAAATGTACAGCTTGCGTTACGGCACGATTCCAATCGTCCGCGCCGTCGGCGGTTTGGACGACACGGTGGAAAATTTCGATAAAGTCAGCGGCACGGGCAACGGTTTCAAATTTCACGATTTCAGCCGCGATGCGTTTCTCGAAAAAATCTACGAAGCACTTTTCACATATTACGACGCGGACGCTTGGCGCAAATTACAGCGCAACGGAATGACGGTTGATAATTCGTGGGAAAACGCCGCGAGGAAGTATGTACAGCTTTATCAAATGACTTGATTGGAGCGCAGGCAACCTGCCTGCATTGAGCGCGAGAACGCGAAAAAAGCGTTTGCCGGAATCGAAGTGATTCGTCAGCAAACGCCTTTTCGCATCAAAAAACGATGCTCAATGCAGGCAGGTTGCCTGCGCTCCAATCACTTATTTCATATATTTATCCAGAAAATCTGCCACACGCGGATATAAATCCAAACGATTTTTCAGCTTCGAGATGCCGTGTCCTTCGTCGTCGTAGAGTTTGTATTCGACGACTGCGCCGCGATCTTTTAAGGCTTTGACGACTTGTTCGGCTTCGGTGTAAGGCACTCGCGGATCGTTCTTGCCGTGAATGACGAAGAGCGGTGTTTTGATTTTATCTATCTTCGCAATCGGCGAAATCCTTCTTAAAAATTCGAGGTCTTTGTCGAGCATTCCGTATTCGACTTCGCGCTGTCGGCGGCGATAACCGCTCGTGTTTTTTAAGAAAGTTTCCCAATTCACAATCCCGACCGTATCAACTGCGACGGAAAATAAATCAGGATAAAGCGTAATCGCGGCGAGCGTCATATAACCGCCGTAACTGCCGCCTGTCACCGCGATTCGTTTCGCGTCCGCGCCGCCGGAAGTTTTCAGCCATTCGACCGCATAAGCCAAATCCTTCACCGAATCTTCGCGTTTTTCCACGTCGTCGGCGTGCGTGAAAGTTTTGCCGTAGCCGGTCGAGCCGCGTACGTTCGTGGCGAGAACGGCGTAACCGCGCGACAGATAATACTGGTAAAGCGGATTAAATCCCGGACGCTCCTGTGCTTCGGGTCCGCCGTGAACGCTGACGATAACGGGAACTTTCGTGATTTTATCAATCTGCTTTTGCATCTGTTTCGACGGTGCGCCAATAATCATAAACCCGTGTTCATCAATGGGTTTATAAAACCAAGCCGAAACTTCGCGTCCGTCAAATGACTTAAATTTAATCAACTGCGGCTCGACAAAAGATTCCTGCGGAATATCAGAACGCGAGCTTTTCGTGATTTGCGTCAGACTTTTCGACGGCATATCGAAAAGCCAAACGTCCGAATTATATTTCGCCGAACTGAATGAAAACGCGAGTTTGCTGCCGTCAGCGGAAAATGTCAGACCGCCAACAATGCCCTGCGCGGGCAGTTTGATTATTTCGGGTTTGAAATTGAAATTGGAAATAAGCGGCTTGCCGTTCACTTCGATTTTTCGCAGGTTCAATTCGGAAAAGCCGTCGCGGTTGACGGTGTAGGCGAGCGCGTTTCCGGCGGGCGAAACTTTGATTGCTTCAATATCCCAATCGGGCGCGTCTCTACCGATGAAGATTTCGTTTTTGCCGCCGTCGCTTCGCAGATTATCCATCTGCGCCAGAGATGAGTATTCACGGTCTTTGTTCGTCGCCAGCACAATCGAATCGCCGTCGGGCATAAATTCGACATCGCCGAACTCGCTCGCGTCGGTGTGCGGCGTGAGCAGAGTTTCTTTGCGCGTCTCCGCGTCAATCAGATAAAGATTGTTGTCCAGACTTTTCTCGATACCGTCGCGGGAAATGATAATCTGTCTGCCGTTTTTCGACGCGGCGGCAAAATCGTTGTTGCCGTTTTGCTGATAAATTAATTCTTCCCTGCCATCGGAAACGTCCATCGCATAGATGTCGAAAAAAGTTTTGTCGCGCTTGTTCGAGGCATAATAGATCCGCTTGCCGTCGTCCGACCAATCGCCGAAGTTGTAGCGAACCTGCGGATTCGCCGTCAGTTCGCGCACGTTCGAGCCGTCCGCCTTCATCGAAAAGAACTGCGTATTTTCATTGCCGCCGACGGCTTTGCCGAAAACGACTTCATTACCGTTCGGTGCAAACTTTGCAAACGAAACATTGTCGTCATATTTCGTCAACTGTTTCGGCACGCCGTTCGGCAAATCAACCGCCCAAACTTGCGATGTCCCTGAAACATTCGTCAAATAAATCAAACGCTTCCCGTCCGCCGAAAACGACGGCGACGAAGCTGATTTGATATTCAGATACTGCTGAATCGTGTATTTATTCTGCGCGTGAACCGAAATGCCGCAAACGAACAAAGCCGCCAAAAGAAAAATTTTTCGCATAAAGTTTATTTGGTGAATCGTGAATAAAGTCCTGAGTCCCGCCTTTAGGCGGCTTCACGTTCAGGACAAGCCGCCTAAAGGCGGGACTCAGGACTACATCTCGTAAAAAAATGGATAACGAAACTTGCGCTTCATTATCCATTATCCGCCGTCGGTTTTTCAACCAAAGTTTATTTTCAGAATTGCGAGATGTTCAGAATACTGCTCAGAATTTCTCCCAAAATGCTGTATCTGCCGTTGGAATAATTTCCGTAATCATCGCGGTCGTTGTAGCCGTCTTCGTAACCGCGCTCGAAACCCTGCCGGAAATAATATTGATACTCGCTCAGTTCGACGTAATATCCGTCGTAGCCGTAAGTTCCGTCCTGATAACCGTAAGAATCCTGATAATCGCCGTCGTTCCAACGGTCTTCGCGGTCGGCTTGTCCGGCTTGGAAGCCTTCTTCGTAGCCGTTATTAACCGCCTGTCTAAGCATATCCGCGCCGTAACTGCTGGTTTCGTAATAACGATTATCGCGGGAATAACGATAGTTATAACTCAGATTATCGTAATAACGCGCCTGCTGTAATCGTATCTGATCCTGACGCAGACGGTTCAAATATCTCTGCTGATAACGCAGCTGCGAATTACGTCTCTGCTGTTGCAAAATTCTCCGACGCTGCTGTTCGATCTGCTGATACTGCCGTCGCTGCTGTTCGTAATATCCGTATCTCTGCTTTTGCAAATCCTGCTGCTGCTGACGGTTATAATTCTGCCGCCGCGTTTGTGAGTCGTTTCTTTGATCGTATCGTCCGCGACGGTCGTTCGGCTGACGGTCAGTATTTTGCTGATTCTGACGACGGTCGTTCGACCACGTTTGCTGTTGTTGCTGCTGATTATTACGGTTGCGTCGTTCCTTTTCAACTCGTTCCTGATCTTCAATGCGCTGTTGATTTCTCACACGCTCTTGATCCTGAACTCGCTGCTGATTCTGGATGCGTTCCTGATTTTGATTGCGCTCACGATTTTCATATCGTGAATTGTCCTGACGCTGGCGGTCGCTGCGCTCGCGTTGAACTCGCTGCTGATTTTGCTGTTGCTGCTGATTTTGTTCGTCCTGCCGTCTGCGCTGTTCTTGCTGTTGACGCTGTTGTTCCTGCCGCTCCTGCTCGGATTTCTGCTGTTGCTGCCAGCGTTCCTGCTGCCGTTGATTTTCCTGTCTCTCCGGTCGAATACGCTGGTCGTCCGGGCGTTGACGTTCGGGACGCGGCTGTTGATTTTGCTCGACCTGACTTTTATCTTCCTGTTGTTGTTGTCGGCGGTCTCTGCGCTGTGCCGATACGTCGGTCGCGCCCAGAAACGTCATCACACCGATTCCTAAAATCACCGTCGTTTGCTTTAGTTTCTTAAATCTCATCTGAATCTCCCTAAAATACTATGGCTTTAAGCTGATACTGATTCGGTAAATAGCAACACTCGTGCCGCTTTTGAAACAGCGATTTTCACTGGATTTCGTTTGTCGCAAACTAAAAAAGAAACTATTGCGTCTATTCCGTAACCGTTTTCGTCTAAAACATTAAAAACAAAAAATCCCGCCGAAACATCGCATTTCGCAATGCAGTCTCGACGGGATTTTTAATTTCAGTTCAAACAAACTGGAAATTACAAATTAATCTTCTCGTTCTCACCGCCCTTCGCCTGCTGTCCGGTAACGAGAGCCTTAACGAAACCAGCGATCTGCACGAGCGTCGAATTCGGCGAATCCCAATACTCTGCTTCTTCGACCGAAACCTTCAAAAGCGTCAGATGCGGGTCGTCCAAACCGTCCGGGAACCACGCCTTCAAGATTGGATTCCAAAGCTCTTCGATTTTCTCGCGGTCTTTGACGATTGCGCCGCGTCCCGAAACCGACACATAGACGTTATCGTTCGGCTTGGAATAAGCCGCATTCACGCGGTCGTCCTTCTCGATTTCATCTACTTTATGCGTTTTGTCGCTGGTAAAAAACCACAACTCACCGTTTTCGTCCATTTCCTGCGTGGACATCGGACGACTCCGCAAATGCCCGCCGTCCATCGTCGTCAGCATACAAAAGTCAATGCCTTCCAATAAACTTTTCAACTTTTCGATTGATTCCTGTCTTTTGTCTTCCATAATCTCTACCCTTGTTATTTTGGATTTGTTCTAAAATCAAACAGATGATTTTGGATAAGCAACTATTATTCCGCATAGCCGACGTTCACAGACAATTAACCCGGCGACAAACGCTTTCAACCGATGCACAAATCATTTCAACTGACCGACAAACGATTTTAACCGACCGACAAGCCATCTCACCCGACCGACAAACGATTTCACGCCGCCGACAAATGATTTTACCCAACCGACAAACCGTTTCAACCTGCCGACAGATAACATTTACCCATCAACAAACCATTTCGACCGGGCGACAAAACATCTCGACAATCCTACAACTCATCTCAACCCATCCGCAGATGAAAATTACACATCAGCAGGACATCTCTATCAACTTTTTACTGAGAATTGCTGGCAACGAACTAATCTTAACAATAATTTTCAAGCATTTTACGCACAATATTGGCGTTTGACGATTCGATTGATTCAAAAATAATCAATGCCTCTTTCCACAAACTACAAGCCTTTTTCCTTTCACCTAAATAATCGTAAGTATTTCCTAAACTGGCTAAACTATTTCCTTGTCCCAAACGGTCATTAAGCTCACGTTTGATAACTAAAGACCGCTCGTAATACTTAATTGATTTATGAGGTTCGCCTAATTTAGCATAAGCGTTTCCTAAATTATTTAAACTATTTCCTTCGCCTTTTTTATCACCGATCTGGTGTGAGATGATTGAATACTGTTTATAGTATTCAATCGCCTTTCGGTAATTGTTTAATTTGGTATAGGCGTTTCCCAAATTACACAGACAGTTGCTTTCGGCTTGTCGGTTTCCAATGGTCTGGAAAATTGGTAACGATGCCTCATAACAATCAATCGCTTTCTGCGGCTCGTTCAAAAGATGTGTATAAACAATACCTAAATTACCTAAACAACTAGCTATCATTGAATTCTTGCCAATTTCACGAGCTATAGTTAAAGATTGTTCGTGAAATTCAACAGCTTTACGGCGATCACCTAAATTAAGGTAAGCTGATCCCAAATTACCTAAATTGTTGCCTTCACGCTCTCGGTTGTTTAGCTTTTTAGCTCCTGATAGTCCTGCTTCTAACCAACGAATACTCTCACGAGGACTAAGACGCAAAGTTGTGAAAGTCCGTGCGTAATCACAGTAATCTGCACAAAGTTTGGCAATTATTTCCTGTTTTTCAATGTAGGTCGCCGTCCATTTTTGTCCCGCCAATATGTTAGTCCATTCGGTGTCAATTATCTTCAATGCGTTAAGGTAATAATTTTCCTCTTTATCCGTTTGCTTATTCTGGGCGGAGACAAGAACTGAAACATAATGTTGAGCGTGGAGAAATTGGACTTGAAAGCGTTCGTCATCGGAAAGTTTGGTGTCGCTAAAGACGCGAATGAGGTCGTGCAGATTAAAACGTCTTGTTTTTCTATTAACCTCAAGTAAACTAAAACGTCGTAGTTGCGTCTGCGTTTTTTCCGCTTCAACCGGAGAAATTTCTAAAATAGCGGTTATCGCCGCTTCGTCAAAATCATTCGGAAAGACCGACAATCGCCGCCAACGATCTCTTAATTCATCGGACGGCAGTGCTTCATAACTTAATTCAAAAGAGGCTTCAATAGTTAAATCGTTGTAATCAGGAACGCGCTCTTCTAAAAGGGCTTTTTTATCCTGATATTTGTCTATTAAATTTGCTGCCGTTTGTAATTCATTTTCCGCCAAGATTGATGCCAAAGGTTTTATAGCCATTGGCAGATAACCTGCCAAGTTAGCCAGTTCGTCAGCGCGTCCATCAAAACGCTTCTCATCAACAATCTCAAAAAGTAATTTCCGTGCATCATCCGGCGACATTTGGGAAATTTTCTGACTTTTTCCACCCGTCAATGTAAAGGCTTCGCGCGAGGTCGTAATAAAACACGCTCTCGCTTGTTTCAAAGCCTCGACCGATTGCACATTCTTCACATTATCCAAAACAATTAGCGTCTGCTGATTCTGCACAAATTGATTGAATAACTCCCTTAGCCGTACCGGAGAAATATCAGTCGGAATTTCGCGTTCAAACTGCCTGACAACCGCAAACATCGCGTCTTGTACCGAAAGCGGATGGTCGCTCATCCCGTTCATCTCGACAAAAACTTTCGCCGCATATTCGCCCGCGATTTCTTCCGCAAACCGCAAAGCCAAAGCTGATTTACCGACTCCGCCCGTACCGTGCAAAACAAAACAGCGTTTCCCCTCTTGGTAAGATTCGCGCAATTCGACGAGATAATTTTCGCGCCCGACGAAATTTTGAGACGATGGAATTGAATTTGGTAAAGGCTGAGGGCTATTACCAAAGTAATTATTCTGCGTTCCAATATTGACATTACCTGCCGCGCCGATATTTTTCCCGTCAATGTTCATAACTATTTATGAGAAGTTATTAGTCTGATTTTGAATTGTCACATTTCCCGCTGCTGCAATGTTCTTGGCGTTAATTATGATTTGTGTAGAATTGTTTCCTGCCTGCTGTTTGATAACTTCTAGGAGTTCATTGAGTAAATCAGGGTTCGCTTCAATTTTCTTTTGAATCGTTTCAGCAATGTCAGGTTTAGCTTCGAGCAAGCCTTTGACCGTTTCAGATGTTTGCGCTTCGTTCAGATTGAGCGAAATAAATTCGGGTTTAAGAAGTTCCACAATTTTATCTTTGATGTCGTTTCTTTTTTCCAAAGCGAGTTTGACCGTTTCAACTGCCAAAGTCTTACTGCCTTCCATAAAAATCTGCGATAAAAATCCGCTGATTGCTTCTGTTGTTAGTATTGGTTCCATTGATTCTCCTTGTTTTTAATAAATTTTACTGCATCACTCTTTTATAATCGGCTTGGACGGCTAAATCCTCTTCGCCTTCGGGCGTGATGTTGTGCATCGTCATCGTCAAATCATCTTCGGCGGGCGCAAGTCGGATGCGCCAGCCCCAATTCGGGTGATTCGGGACTTCGTATTCGCCGCGTAAATCTATTGATTTGTCATCGCCGACGGTTCCCGTCAGCAACAGCGGTTTCGCGGATTGATGCCACGAATCAACCCACGCGGCGTTGGCGGTTTGGTTTTCCGCGTCGAAGCCGATGAGCAGCAAACCTTCGTGCGGCGTGTCTTCGTGGCTCCATTGATAAGTTATGTTCAGAAACTTTTCCCTGACCGCCGTCGCCGCCGTCAGTTCGCCGGTTGATTTGAATTCCGAAGGGGTTTGCCAGCTCAACCGCAGTAGATTTTCGCCCGCCCAAACGCCGATGTAATCGTTTTTGATGTCGTCCAAAGTCATTATGATATTTTCTCCTCGCGCTTAAATTCCGCAGGTATTGTAGCCGACAAACGAACGGTCGGCAACGACGGTTTGCAATCGGCGATGTTTAGCTTTGACCGGGTGTTTTTTACGCTTTTTGTGCTTTATCAGGCAAATGAACGGTTATTGAGAGTCGGCGACGGAGAATGCTTTGTCGGGCAGACTGAAATAATTCACCGGAATTTGTAGGGTTTAACGCGGTTTTATCTTGCCGAATGCAGGCAGATTGGATAGAATTTTCGTCATCTACTATTCGAGTATTACAGCAAGCCTGTTTTAGATAACTGAAAATTAAACGCAGGGTTTTCCGATTTAACATTAAAAATGCGAATCAAGAGTAGAAAACTTGTATTTGCTTAACTCTTTTACTTTGCGCCTTTGCGCCTTTGCGGGAAAACAAAAGCGATTTCCCGCAAAGAGGCAAAGACGCAAAGTAAGACCGGGAGAAGATTTAACATTTTGATTTTCTACTCTCGATTCACACTAAAACTATTCAGCGTCGTTCCCGGCATTTGTCCCTTTGCAGAGTGTCGAATGAGCTTGAAAACACAGAACATTATGAAAAAATTTACGATGATTTTTATCGCCGCGCTGGTTTGTGCCGCGTCCGGGTATTTTATATTGACTCCTTCCAAAGCTCAGGCGACTGCCGAAGAATCGCCGTCCGCCCGCCAGAAGCGCGAAGTTTTCGAGAAAGTGATCGGAACGGCGCGGGCGAAGGGTTCGGCGCGGGTGATCGTCGGCTTGCAGGAAAATTTCCGGGCGATTGCCGGTTTGCCGAAGGGCGAACTCGAAGCGCGTAAAGCCGCCATCAAAGATTTGCAGGAAGATTTTCTGAATCAGTTTCCGGCTTCGCGCAATACGAGTTTGAAGCAATTCGAGTTTATCCCGTTTCTCGCTTTTGAAGCTGATGCCGCGACGCTCGAAGCGATGCAGGCGGACGGGCGCGTTTCGAGCATCGAGGAAGATGTCGCCGAAGCCCCGACTTTAGCGCAAAGCACGGTCGTCGTCAGCGCGCCGACGGCGTGGGCGAGCGGATTTTCGGGCGCGGGTTGGGCAGTCGCCGTGCTTGATTCAGGCGTAATGAAAAGCCATTCATTTCTGACCGGGAAAGTTGTCGCCGAGGCGTGTTATTCGACGACTTCTTCAACCGCGATGAGTTTATGTCCGGGCGGCGCGGCATCTTCGATTGCGACCGATTCGGCGATTAACTGCGATCCGGTGGTCAACGGCTGCGCTCACGGAACGCACGTCGCCGGAATTACCGCCGGTAGAGGTTCGAGCTTTAGCGGCGTGGCAAAAGATGCCAATATCATCGCCGTCGAAGTCTTTTCGCGGTTCGACAGTGAAACGAGTTGCGGTGTAGGAAATTCGCCGTGCGTACTTGCCTACGTTTCCGACCAGATCAGGGGTTTGGAGCGGGTTTTGGCATTGAGCAGTTCTTTAAATATCGCGGCGGCGAATATGAGTTTAGGCGGCGGCAATTACACTGCTAACTGCGATTCGGCGGAAGCCGCCCGCAAAGCCGCTATTGATAATTTACGCGCCGTCAACGTCGCCACCGTCATTTCGTCAGGTAACAACGGCTACACGAACGCGATGGGTTCACCGGCTTGCATCTCGACCGCCGTCAGCGTCGGTTCGACCGGCGACGGCAGTTCCGGCGCGACGCTCGACGTGGTTTCGAGTTTTTCAAACAGCGCACCGTTTCTTAATCTGCTCGCGCCGGGTCAATGGATCAGTTCGTCGGTCGCCGTAACGGGCGGTTCGACGACGACTTATCAAAATTATTCGGGAACTTCGATGGCGGCTCCGCACGTCGCCGGAGCGTGGGCGGTTTTGAAACAGCGTGTTCCGAATGCGACGGTAACGCAGGTTCTCAACGCGCTTTCTTCGAGCGGAATGTCCATCAGAGACACGCGCAACAATATCACCACACCGCGCATCAACGTCGCCGCCGCGCTGACGGCATTAACTACCAAACGCGCCGGATTCGATTTCGACGCGGATGGAAAAGCGGATTTATCGGTGTTTCGTCCGAGTAATGGCGCGTGGTATGTCCAGCAGAGTCAGGCGGGATTTTCCGGCTTGGCGTTCGGGCAATCCGGCGATAAATTAGTTCCCGCCGATTACGACGGCGACGGCAAAACCGATGTCGCCG
>CAXTKJ010000001.1:148788-190723 GCA_964244835.1 uncultured Pyrinomonadaceae bacterium | reverse complement strand
CTGTAAGTCTTGCGAAACAATGCGGATGCAGTGCCGCGTGAATGCGGTTGACCTCGATGCGGTGTTCCGCGTCCGGGTCGTCTTTGTCGAAATGAAACGGTTTTATCACGTCGTCGAACGGGTTAAATTTGTCGGGAATATTGCAGAGGCTGTTCCAAGGCGTGAAAAAACCGAGACATTCACGGGCGATTTCGGGCAGATTTTTTGTTTCCGTTTGGCTGTCAAATCGTTCTTCACCGCGATTTCCTTTGACCGTTTCGAGCATTTCGCCGAAGCGCGTCTTTAATTCCTTCATCAAAACGCCTTTGCGCGAACGGTAATAATAGTCGTCGTGAACTCTGTCCGGGTTTTGGACGACGACGTTATAAATTTCCATCGCGTCCGCCGTGCCGTAATTATGCAGAATGCGCGAAACACCGAGCGCGACGTAGAACGAATTGCGTTTCAGCGAAATACGCACGAGATGTTTGACGAAAAACTTTAAAAGACTCGATTCACAAACTGTTTCACGCTGCTCGATCTCACGCTCGAATTTCTCCGATTCGATGAAGACCAGACGCTGTAAAAGTTGTAAATCATTTAACGAAACGCGGCTGCGCGTCGCTTTCGCATTCTCGCTGCGTCCGGTCGGCGTGTAATAAAGCCGTTTGAATTGCGCGTTGGAAGCGGTTTCGAGTTTGTTCATCGCGCTCGCCGCAATTTGTTTCGCCGTCGTGCGGTCTCCGTGCAGGAAATACGCCAGCCGAAACGCCCGGTCGAGCCATTCGTCAATGTGATTTCCTTTCTGCATAATTCCAGATTCCAAACGACATCATTCACTCAAATGATTGTCTCGAATTTTATAACGGCGGAGATTTGCTGTTTTTAATTTCGGAATAAGTGAAAAGTGATAAGTCGTAAGTGAGATGTCTTATCAAGATTTTAAATATCACCTTTCACATATCACTTTTTACTTATTCCGAATTATCTCTTTCTTTAATCCACTTAATTCTCCAACCTTCCAAAAATTATCAATCGTTTCCGAAAATTCCAGCGTGGCATTTTCGGAATTCATAAAATCACACGCCGCTCGATTTCAAATCGGGCGAAACTCATCGTGTTCGATAACGGATCTATCGCCGGCAAACGGTTCGGCGAAAAAAAGGAGAGGAAAAACACGATGCGAAAAATTTACATATTCCTGAGCTTATTCGGATTGTTTTTAACCATAAACCAAAATTTGACGGCTGCCAATACGAATTTCGACGTGCCGTTGGAATTTACGGAAGTTAAGGATTTAGGATTGTCCGACCGCGACGAATTGAAATCGGTGATTGAAGTTCGATGGCGCATCGGTTCGCTCGATGCGGAAAATATCGCTTCGTTTAATTTAACTCTCTCCGCGACTTACGCCGACGGAACGACGATTGTCGAAAAGCGCAAAATCGAACGAAACGCGCTTTCGGCACGAATCGAGATTCCGAGCGTTACCACTTTCGGCGGCAAACCGGCGGCGTTTATCAAACGATTAAACGCCAGGGTTTCCGCCGTTTTTTCCAAAAACCAAAAATAAATCAATTAAAAATAGAGGATAAAAAAATGAAAAAAACATTAATGACATCAATTTTCGCCACGGCTTTAGCCATCGCTTTAGGATTCGGATTTATTCCGTCAATGGATCAATCGGCTTCGTGCGCCGAGTGTGAATCGGACAATCTGCCGGGTATCAAAAAGGCTTTCGAGGCGTTTGACGAAATTTGCAAAAAACAACTCGCCGACGGAACAGACCAAAAGAAAGCGTGTTTTGTTTCCAACACTTATAACAAAATTCTGCCGACGATGAAGGCACTCGGCAAAGACAATCGCTTCGGTCCCGGAGACCGCATTTTATTAGTCGGCGAAACGCAGAGCGGCAATTTAATCGCCGGAGCGAACCGCGCTTTTCAGACGGTCGCGCCGGTTGACAAAGATTCTTTAACCATTACGTTGAGCAAACTCGACGGCGGCAACGGCGCACTCGTTAAAGTCTGCACGGTTGACGAAAGCGGCGCGGTCAAGCGCGTCGGCACGATCAATTTTGCCGAAGACAACGACACGGGCGACGGCAAGGCGACAATTACGGGCATTCAGGGAAAAATCGTCCGCATTGATGTCGCCAGTTTCGGCGGCGCGCTCAAAAAATTCAAATATACGCTTTCGGCTAAATAGTCTGAAAATTGAATTTTCAGGTTTGATAAAAGTTCTGAGTTCACGCTTGAGCGTGTTTCCGCCGCGCTTCGCTGGCGGAAGGACAAACTGAAGTTTGAACTCAGAACGCTCGCGCAAATTGATTTGCAAAAACTGAAAAATTGAAAGGAGAAAAATGATGAAAACCAAATTTACAACCGCCGCTTTTTTAATCTTTATGTTGGCGACGACGGCTTTTCCGCAGGACAAATGCCGTTCGGGAGCGCAGGTTTTCGGCGATGTCTATAAAAAATGGGGCGAAGTGGCGATTGCGACCGGCTGCATCGTCGGCGTGAACGTCGGCACGGGCGGAATTGCGATGGCTCTGACACTCGAATGTATCCGCAAAGCCGATAAATACGCCGAAGCCGCCGAAGATATGGTCAAGTTTTTTAACGAAAACGCCGACAACGGACGCTGGACAATCGGACCCAGAAGAATCGAATGGAACAAGCCGCAAACCGGCACGGTCGTTTCAACTTTCAGCCGCGTTTTCATCTCTGCCGCGCCGGTTGATAAAGACAGTATCACCATCAAAGTCAAAAAAATCGAAGGCAAAGCGCAGGCGGACATTATCATTTGCAAAGTTGACGAGAAGGGCAACACGGTCAAACTCGCGCAGGTCGAATTTGCCAAAGGCGACGACAACGAAGGACAGGAGATCACCAAAACCGTCAGCGGTGTCAAAGGTCATCTCGTCCAAGTCCGCATTGATGCCGACAGCGTGGTCAAAAAGTTTGAATATAAATTGACCGTCTCGAAATGAGTTTTTTGAGGTGAAGCTATGAAAAAAGCTCGAAGATTACACAAAATTTATATTTTAGCCTTGATTTCGACGGCAGTATTTTTCAACCGGCAAACGATTTCGTTCGCGCAGGAAACGACTAAAGAAACGCTCAAAGCGACGGCTGATTTTCAAACTGACAAAGCGGTTTCGCCCGACGCGGCAATCGCCATTAATTTGAATCGCGCTTTGCGGGCAAGTGAAAAAATCGCCGTAACGATTGAGCAAATTGATGTCAGCGGACTTTTCACGCAAACCGAAAATCATTTCGATTACAACGCGAAACTTTTGCCTTTGCCAATCGGAAATTCGACTTTGACCGTTTATTTGATTGAACAAAATGGAAATTGGCGCGAGGTTTCAAAACTGCCTTTAAGAGTCGAGAGTCGAGAGTCGGGAGTCGAGAGTCAAAAGCCGGAAGCAACCAAGTCAGAACCATCTGCGGTAGCAGGTGGATTGAAGCCGCCAAACCCGGAAACGCCGAAAGCATCACAAACCGAAGAATCAATCAAACCGCCGGAGCAATCTGAAGAGGCGAAAACCAATACCGAAACGCCGGTCGAAACCGAAAAGAAAAGATTTTTCAATTTCTTGCCGACATTCACGATTGCGATGGCGGCACAGCCGTTTCAATCAAATTTTCCAATCGAGAATCGTCCCGAAAAACGCGCCGTCTTTAACGATTTCGATTTCACCGGCTCGATTAAAACCGAAGGCAAGGTCGGCATTTTCAGCAGCGAATCGAATTTCGATTTTGCCGGTTCGAGTTTCAAACAAAAAACATTGCAGTTCGGCGCGTTGGGCGAAAAAGCACCGGACGTTGATTTGGCGAGTTATCTGATGAATTTTGAAATCGGCAAAGCAAAATTTTCGCTCGGACATACTTCTTTCGGCGGCAATCGTCATTTGGTCAGCAGTTTTTCGAGTCGCGGTTTGTCGGTCAATATCCCGATTAACAAACGCTTTGACATCACGGGCGGAATTTTGAACGGTACGAGCGTTCTCGGTTTCGGCAATTTTTTCGGCGTGTCGAAGGTTCGCCATCAGATGCAGGGCGCGACGCTCGGAATCGAATTTTTCCCGAAACGGCAAGGTGCGATGCGGCTTGAAATTACGGGTTTTAACGGTTATCTGCAAGCGTTGAACGGCGTTTCGGAAGGGCGCGTGGTTGATGCCGAACGCAGTCGCGGTTTCGGTCTGCGGTTTCTGACGAGCGATAAAACGGAACGCTTTAAACTCGAATTCGGTTACGCGCTGAGTCGTTTTTTCAACCCGCAGGATGCAACGCTCGACCCTGACGGCAACGCCGTTCCGCTGCCCGCCGTGATGCGTTCGGCGCATTACGCGGACGCAAGTTATCAGTTTTTGAAAGATATAAAACTGACGAAAACGAAAAATCTGAATTTGAGTTTTGGCTTTCGATACGAATTCGTCGAACCGCTTTACCGCAGTTTGGGCGCGTCGGCTTCGGCGGATAAATTCTCGAACGAATACGCTCTGGACGGTTCAATCGGCGAAGTTACTTTTCAAGCCGGACATCTGCGCTCAAACGATAATTTGCGAAACGTGCCTTCGATTCTGAAACTGCTGACGCGGGCAAATCGTTTTTCCGTCGCGTTTCCGCTCACAGCATTTGTCGGCAAAGCGGAAAATCCGTCGCCTTTTCTGCCGCGTATCGGTTATAGTTTCGACCGCACGAAAAATTTCGGCGCGGGCATTCCCGTCAATGGCGGTTTTGAAATTGATTCGGCGACGATTCCCGAACTCGTCAACATCAACCAAACTTTTAGCTCGGCGTGGCAGTTCAAAAAATTCAACGTCGAATACACCTACAATCGTTCGTTCGCCGACAACCGGCAAATAGACAATGAAAAAGACGACCAACTCGGCTGGGTTCACGGCATTTCAGTCGGCGTGAATCCTTTGCAGAAACTGTCTTTCAACGGCGGATTTACCTTCGACAGCCAGCGAAATTTCGGGTTGGAAACGTTTAATCAAACAAAAAGCCTCAACGCCGGCGCGAACTGGCAAATGTTCAAAGGCGCGACTTTGACGGGCGAAATCTCACACGCTTTGGCAGGCGATCTGGCGCGGACGAGCCGTAATCGAAACGTCAATTACAGCGGGCAGTTCGCTTACAATTTCAGCCGCGAAAAAAGTCGTTTCAAGAAGTTCGGAATGCAGAGTTTCGTCCGATTCGCCGACGCTTTCGTGCGCCGACGCGATTTTACCAACGATTTTAACGACCTGACGCGGACGAAGATTTTGACGGCGGGAATGACGTTTAATTTTTTCTAAAGCGGATTTTATAAATTGCCGTTGGCTTCAGCCAACGGTAAGCGAAATGACTGGAAGAAGGCTTTAGCCAAATTCCCAAAAATGTATATTCCTTCCGGCTTTAGCCCAATTTGCGCTGAAGCGATAAAGAAATATTTAAAGCAAAAGTTCGGCTAAAGCCGTTTGTCCTTCGCCATTTAGCTACTAGCTGAAGCTAGTGGCAATTTATAAAACTTTGGGTGATTACAATGAAAACAATCTTTCTAATTTTAGTTTTATCTTTAACTTTTTCAATCGCGGCTTTCGCGCAGGTGTCCGTGTCGCCCGACAATATCACGGCTTATTCGCAGGGCGCGACGAGTGCATATTTAACTTTTAATAATGTCGTGGATTTGCGTCCCGCCGAAGCGATGTGGTGCGGCGAAATCGCTCCTGCCGCGCCGGACATTGGTTTCAAATGTGATGCAAATACAATTTTCGGTGTTCTGCCGGCGCGTTATAATCAATCGAGTCTGAACGGTTCGCGCTATACCGATATTATGTCCATCACGCCGACGGTCGCCCGACGCGCTTATACCGACGCAGTAAAAGGTGCGGATTCGAGATTTTTCTACGTCAAACATTTCGTTTCGACGAACGGCAATCCTGACCAATTCATACCCGTAACGATTCGCTTGAGCGGCAACGGCGCGGGCGTTCCGTTTTCATTGACGGGCGTTAAATTGAATTGGCAGGACGGCGAAAAAGTCGTGCCGTTTATTAAACGAGAAGACAAACTGCCGAAGGTTACGGCGGAAATACGATACACGGGAACAGGCAGATTAAAAGGTCGCTGGGAACTCGTCAAACCCGGCGAAGATTTGCCTGAACGCCGCGATTTATTGAGCGAAGTTGCGCTGCCAGTCGAAGAACGCGGAACGCAGCGACGCTATACTTTGCTCAATCGGTTCAGCGTTAATCTGCCGCCGGGTGGAAAATACGTCTTGCCCGGACCGGAAAATTGGCGGATTGATAAAACCGTGGAAGGAATGTATCTGCTGTTGTTTCGAGTCGAAGCGTCGGACGCGCCAAATTCTGATGCCGACACCGGCGCGGAAACGATTTCGACCGGCGCGGTCGCCGGTTTCCCGATGCCGACGCTGCGTTATTACATCGGCAATTCGAGCAATACGGATATTCAGCAAATTACGAAAACCAATTTAACAGGCGAATTAACAGATTTGCAGCCGCCGGTAATACTGCGCTGGAAAGCGGTCGAAAGCGCGAAACTTTACCGGCTCGAAATCCGCGATGAAGGCGACCGCAAAGTTTTCGCGGCGATTGTTTTGCCGCCGGTTCAGCAATATCAACTGCCGTCTTTCGTGCGTGAACTGTTATCAGCAAAGTCTCTGAAATGGCAATTCGTCGCGGTTGATGCGGCGGGCAAAACGCTCGAAGAATCGAAGTTTGTTGAATTGAAACCGTAGCGCACGTCTTGAGTCCCGCCTTTAGTCGGCGATAGATTATTAACCAGGCGATGTTGCCTAAAGGCGGGACTCAAAACGCACGGCTGAAACTTGAAACTGCCGAAAATAAGCCGAATCGTTCAAAGTGAGAACTCATTAAAGAAGCAAAAGTCGTGTATTAAACTCACGGCTTTTGCCTTTTCACGTTTTGCCTTTCAATTCCGTTCTTTTTCCTTTTTCCTTTTTTATCTGTATAATTCGGAAGTTTGTTGGCAAGTCGGCGCGTCCCCTAAGCAACCCAGACTTTGAGAGGCGAATCAAAGTTCGCGTATCAACCCAACGCAGAGACCTTTTTTAATTTACATATTTTGAGATTTTTTATTTTGGAAGCCGACGGCACGAGCCGCGCTTTCCGGCAATTATAAGGATACGGTTTTATGGACATTCTTCGCTTGTTTGGGCTTTTTACATTGGTTTTTATACTTTCGATTTCTCCCTCGTTAGCCGCCGATGAAAAAGCGAAAAATAATCCGACGACTGAAACGGTTACAAAACAACAACAGCTTATCGAATCGGTGGACATTCAGGGCAATCGCCGTCTGCGCGATGAAGATTTGCTTTACTACATCAAAACCCGTCCGGGCGATGTCTATAATCAGGCACAGCTCGAACGCGATTTAAAGGAACTTTTATCTTTAAACTTTTTCGATAAAATCAAAACCCGCGTTTTAACCGAAGAAGGCGTGCGCGGCGGCGTGAACGTGATTTTTGAAGTCGCCGAACTGCCGATCATTCGTGATCTTCAGTTTGAAGGTTTGAAAGCCGTTCCCGAATCGGAAGTTCTCAAAGCCTTCCGCGAACAGCGCGTCGGTATCTCTAAAGAAGCGGTTTATGATCCGGTCAAAGCGCGCAACGCGATTCGCATCATCCGCGAACAGCTCGCCTCAAAAGGTTTCCCGAACGCGACCATCGAAGTTAAAGAAGAAGAAGTTTCGGCGACTTCGACCGCGATCACCTTCGTCGTTGATCAGGGCAATCGGTCGCGCATCGTGGACATCGAATTTGAAGGCAACGAGAAATTTTCGGACGGTGAACTGCGCGGTCAGCTTCTTTTGGTCAAAGAAACCGGCTTGATTACGCGCTTTAAGGGTTCGGATATTCTCGATTTGCGGAAACTGCAATACGATTTACAGAAAAACGTGCGGCAGTATATGTTCTCGAAAGGATATTTCCAAGCCAGAATCGGCGAGCCGCAAGTGGTCGGTTTGGGTTTCAGAAGAACCGGCATTCCGATTTTGGGAAGTCTGCCGCTGCCGCTCGTTTCTTCGAAAGACGACACCTTAAAAATCATTATTCCTGTAACGGAAGGCAAAATTTTTCGCGTCGGCGAACTAAAGGTCGAAGGCAATTCGATTTTTTCCGAACCGCAGATTTTGGGCTACATCGGCTTGCAGAAAGGCGAAATCGCTAACGGCAAACGCTTGCAGGAAGGCGTGTACGAAGATTTGAAAAAGGTCTACGGCTCGCAAGGATTCGTGCTGTACAACGCCGAGTTCGACCCGGAATTCAAAGAAAATCCGGCGAATCCGGCGGAAGGCATCGTGGACATCAAAATCACGATTGACGAAGGCAAGCAATTCCGCCTGCGCCGCTTGGAATTTGCGGGCAATACATTCACCCGCGACAAAGTTTTGCGCCGCGAATTTCTCATCAACGAAGGCGATATTTACAACCAGCAGTCGCTTGAAGTTTCAATTCTGCGCCTGAATCAAACCGGCTATTTCGACCCGCTCGACAAAGATAAGGATGCCGAAATCCGCACGAACGAAGAACAGGGCGACGTTGATTTAATTATCAGCGTCAAGGAAAAAGGCAGACAGCAGATTTCATTCAACGGCGGCGTTTCCGGCATCGGCGGTTCGTTTTTCGGACTCGAATATTCGACCAACAATCTGCTCGGACGCGGCGAAGTTTTATCGTTTCAGTTCGGTTTGGGAAACCGCCAGCAGAGTTTCCAATTTTCCTACCAGAATCCGTATTTCCGCGACCGCCCGATTTCCGTCGGCTTCTCCTTGTTCGCCAGTCGTTACAAGTTCTTCGGCGAAGGAACATTTCTTTCGCAGAATCAGGATTTGATCAGCGATGCTTTAACGCAGAACGGCAGTCTTTTGACCGACGACTCGAACCTGTTCACGCAGAGTACTTACGGCGCATCGGTTTTTGCGACCGCGCCGCTTTCGGAATTTCTGCCGAAGCGGGCGTTTTCCAGACTGTCGCGCATCGGTATCACATATCAATTATCGGCAACGACCATTACCGACCCGGAAGTGAACAGCGCGGGCAATTCGGCGACATCGGTTCCGGTGGTTTTCGCGCAGCCGAACATTATCACCAGCCGCATCACGCCGACTTTTGTTTATGATTCGCGTCAGCCGTCGGCGAACGGCATTGACACTCTGCGCGGCAGATCAATTTCCGCTTCCATCGGTTTAGCCGGTCTGGGCGGCGATGTCCGCACTTACCAGCCGACCGTCAGCTATACGCAGTTTATTCCGGTCAGACGCAGACGTTCACAGAACGCGGAAGTCTTCGGTTTCCGCATTCAAGCCGGCACGGTCGGAAGTTTCGGAACTACGAGTAAAGTCCGCAACGCCAACTCGCTGGCATTCGTCGGCGGCGTTCCGCTTTACGAAAGATATTTTCTCGGCAGCGAATACGACATTCGCGGTTACGAGGCGCGTTCTATCGGACCGATTGCGCCTTATAACGGTTATGTAACGAGCCGCAACGTCAGCGTGGCGACGAATGTCAGCGGTACGCCGATAGTCTCGCCGTTGCTCAACACTTTGGACGCAAACGACCTTATTCAAGCAGGAACTTTTACCGGCGTAGGCGGCACGAATCCGGGACAGATTTCAGCAAATTACCAATTTATCGGCGGCGACACGCAGCTGCTCGGCAATTTTGAATATCGCATTCCCATTTTCGGTCCGGTTTCCCTAGCCGCGTTTGCCGACATCGGAACAGTTTTCAATCTCCGCAAAACAGGAACGCAGAACATCAACAGTAATTTTCTGGGCGACGACACCTTCATCGGCGCGGGTCAATTGACCCAATTGGTGCTAAATAAAAACCCTCAGCTTCCGTCATTAGCAAATGGTTATAACGTTACCAGTCTGTTGTTTCTGACCGACCACGTTGTTACCAGAGCCGAATTACAGCAGCTTATCAATGTCAATAATTCCAGCTTGGAACTGCTTCAGCCGCTTTATATTCGAGGCGAGGCGCAGACTAATTCGCAGTTATTGGTTGATGAAGCGGCTTTTAATAAATTCGGCGATTACCGTGCCAGCGTCGGAATGGAACTGCGCGTTCAGGTTCCGGTCGTCAACGTGCCGTTTCGTCTGATTTACTACTTCAATCCGAATGGAAAATTCGGCGTTACCGAAGAAGCACCGACTATTTTCCTGCGCGGCAAGCGCAACGGTTTCCGCTTTACGGTCGGCAGAACCTTCTAAAAGGATGAAGGCGGAAGGATGAGGGATGAACTAAACCAATCCATATTCATCCCTCATCCTTCCGCCTTCATCCTTGAATGACGAATTGACAGTTGGCGTTTAATTAAATTACTATTGCTTTTTTTCAACATTTCTCGGAAAACACAAGCAACAATTTCTAAAGTTTAAGATTCTAAAAAGGCACAATCAGAAAAAAGCGACACGCCTTTTTTACAAGTTTAAGGAGTATTACAAAACAATGAAAACATTTCGTTCAATCGCCGCTGTTTTTGTCTTTGCGGCAATCTTCGCGGTTTCGGGTTTCGCACAGGCACCCGCCGCTCAGACCAATTATAAAATTGTCGTCATCAATACGTCGGTTTTTGACAGCAAAGACGGCATCGTCAAATACGTTACCGCGATGAACACGCTTGAAAAAGAATTCGAGCCGACCGAAACCGAGATCAAAACGATGGCGACGAAATATCAGGCTCTCGGTAAAGAACTCGAAGCATTGCAGAAAACAGCGGCAGCTTCGGCGGGCGGAACGGTTCCGTTCGACCAGAAAGCCGCCCAAGCCAAAGTTGACGAATATCAAAATATGGAGCTTGCCATCAAACGTAAACAGGAAGATGCCAAAGCCCGCTTTGAACGCCGCCAACCGCAAATAATGGGTCCGATTTTGCAGGACATCGGCAAAGCGATGCAGGATTTTGCCAAGCAAAAAGGCTACGCTTTGATTCTCGATGCGTCGAAATTGGAACAGGCTAATTTGATTCTGGCTTACGACGAAACCAAAGCCGACGTAACGAAAGAATTTATCTCTTTCTACAACACGCGCCCCGCAACCACGGCGGTTAAATAAATCAGGCAGCTTTAATCTATACTTAAAAGTCAGAAGTCGGCGAACTGTTCGCCGACTTCTGACTTTTAGTGTTTATCGAGATGCAAACTTTTTTCCGCGCTCAAATTAAGCTATTATGTTTCAAATAAATAGCCGATAAAGTTTAACTTTTAACCGCCGAATTATGAGCATTTTAGACTCCCGCGCCATTCAGGAAATCCTGCCGCATCGCTACCCGTTTTTGCTGGTTGATAAAATCGTCGAACTCGAACCGCGCACGCGCATCGTCGGTATCAAACAAGTAACTGTCAACGAACATTTTTTTCAGGGACATTTTCCCGGCGCGCCCGTGATGCCGGGAGTTTTGCAAATCGAAGCCTTAGCGCAGGTCGGCGCAATTCTCGCCCTGCGCGAATTTGAAAACCGCGCCGACAAAATTCCTTTTTTCAGTGGCATTGACAAAGCCCGCTTCCGCCGCCCGGTCGTTCCCGGCGACACGCTCTTCTTGGAAGTCATCGCCCTCCGAATCGGCAGCAAAGTCCAAAAAATGCAGGGCATCGCCAGAGTTGACGGACAAATCACCGCCGAAGCCGAAATTATGTGTATCTTGGGCGACCGCGAAAAAGGAGAAGCGAAATAATTATGGATCAGATAAAAATGACGACGACGGAAGCGGCTGTTTACATTACGCTTTTCAACATCGCCTTAGGTATCATTCTGGGTTCGATTCCGCTGATTTTGGGATTTCTCAAAAAGGAACGAAGCTATGCGGTTTTCGGATTTCTCGGTTCAGTAATCGGCGGTGCGCTGTTAGGATTGTTTTTGTCTTTGCCGATAGCGATTATCTTTATCTGGCTGATTCTAAGAAGACCGAAAAATATCGTTGATCCTCCCGCTGACGACAGTTCAAATTCGATTCAAGCCGAGAAACCCGAAAATATTTAATTGTCCTTTATGTCATCTTTTATTCACGAATCGGCGATTGTCAGTCCGGCGGCGGTAATCGGCGCGGATTGTCATATCGGCGCGTTTTCAGTCATCGGCGACCAGGTAACTTTAGGCGACCGCGTTCATCTCGAATCGCACGTCGTCGTTGACGGCACGACTTCAATCGGCGATGAAACGCGAATTTTTCCGTTTGTCTCTATCGGACTCGCGCCGCAGGATTTGAAATACGGCGGCGAACCGACGCGCACTGAAATCGGCAAGCGCAATCACATCAGAGAATTCGTTACCGTTCATCGCGGAACGCAGGGCGGCGGCGGCTTAACCAAAATCGGCGACGATAATTTGCTGATGGCGCAGGCGCACGTCGCGCACGATTGCATCATCGGCAATGAAGTCATAATGGCGAACGCCGCTACTTTAGCCGGTCACGTCGAAATCGCCGACCGCGCCAATATCGGCGCGTATTCGGGCGTTCATCAATTCTGCCGTGTCGGTTTGGAAGCCTTTGTCGGCGGCTATTCGGTCGTCGTTAAAGACGCGCTGCCGTTCGCTACGATTCAAGGCAATCACGCCAAATGCTACGGCTTAAACCGCGTCGGAATGAAGCGGCGCGGATATGCCAAAGAATCAATCGAAAAACTGCACCGCGCTTTTCATCTGCTGTTATCCGCGAAACTGAACACTTCGCAAGCCGTCGAAAAAATTAAGGAAGAAATCAGAGACTGCGCCGAAGTTGATTTACTCGTCGAGTTCATCGAAACGTCAAAACGCGGCGTAGTGAAATGATTGGTTTTTAGTTTCTGGTTTCTGGTTTCTGGATGTTGAACATAAAACCAGAAACCAGAAACCTATCCCTCCGCCTCAAAAAGTTTCATCAAAGCCTTCTCTTCCATTTCATATTCGGCTTGCGAGAATTTGACGACGCGCTTTTTCTTCCGTTCAAATTCGGCGAGCGTGATGCCCGCTTCGTAAGATTTTAAAACCGTCGGATGAACGTATGAAGCGCGGCAGACGGTCGGCGTATTGCCGAGATGTTCGGCGACTTTTTTGATCGCTTTGACGATGTTCTTTTTCATCGCGTTCGCGCCGTCCGCCGCGCCGATTTCTGCCAAAATTATCGCGGTGAGGAGCGTTCCGCCCCACGTTCGGAAATCCTTCGCCGTAAAATTCGGCGCGGTGATTTCTTTCAGATATTGGTTGATGTCCGCCGGTTTAATCGGATGCGGCTTGCCCGCATCGTCTAAATAATTAAACAATTTTCGCGCCCCGCCGATTGCTTTCAAATCCCTCATCAGCGTCGCCAATTCCTTATCAACCAAAATCTTTCGGTGCGCGATGTGATGTTTGCCGACGAAGTTAAAAACCAGTTTCCCGCCGCGTTTCACTTCCAAATGCCGGTTTTGCAAGGTCGTAATGCCGTAAGTTTTGTAACGCTTAACACTGTCCTCCGTGCCAACGCGAATATAAAGCGAATTGATTAGCCGCATCATCGCGGCTAAAACCTTTTCGCGCGGAAAGCCTTCGAGATTGAGGTGTTCATTGGTGATTTTTCTGAGTTTCGGCAGATATTCGCCGAACTTTTCGATTTTCTGAAATTTCTTTTTTTCCTGCTTTTCTCTAAACTTCGGGTTATAGAGATACTGAATGCGCCCGTTCGTATCCATTCCGAGAGTCTGCAAATTGCCGTTTGCCGACGGGGAAATTCTGACATATTTCCACGCGGGCGGAATAACTAGCGATTTGATACGTTCCAGACTCGTTTCGTCTTTGATTTCTTTGCCGTTTTTGTCGAAATATTTAAAGCCGCGAGATTTTGAACCGCGCCTTTGCCACCATTTTCCGCGCTTGCCCGTTTCGATGCTCGTCCGCGCTTTTTCGACATCGAAAAGCGTATTTTTTTCAGCCATTTTTGTTTCCCTTTTTCCGTCTGATTTCAAGATACAGGCTATCGCTTTTTTATTCAAGAGTTTTTTCCGAAGCAGTTATAACTTATTGAATAAACACAACTTAAATCTACAAAATTATTTGGCTTTCGACAATTAAAAAGCAACTTGTTTCACAGATGAAACATCTGATATGATGTAAGTCGAGGTGATTAAAATTATGGAAAACGTGAACGGAAATTTATTTGAAATGGAAGAAAAAGTCCAAAGCAAGAAAGAAATGATTTTGTCGTTGTATAATTCCGGCACGACCGAAATTGAAGCGATTGCGGCGGTCAGCGGCGCAAAACCGAGCTACGTCGGAACGGTTCTGCATCAAGCCGGTTTGATTGATAATTATTTCGATCTTTATACGTCAACCAATTATCCGATGAACATCTATTCCAAGCATTTTCGCGGAAAGCTCGGATTCAAAGACGTTTTGACGGCGCAAAGAAGTATTCGGAATCTGGAACAGACATATCGTTATTTCGCCAACAATCAAGACCGCGCCGGACAGCATCACACTCTGGAAATGGCTCTGACGATGCTCGACCGCGCCCGCTGGACGGGCAAATTGGACGAAGCGGAAATCTATCGTCGCTGGCTGGTCGGAAAATTGAATCAGCCGCTGACGACCAACGCCAAACCGATGGCGGTTCAGCCGGAAACGCAAACCGAAAGATCAGAAAAGGTTCAGTTGAAACTGGCGGCTTAGAATTTTCTTAGGTCACCAATGGCGATTAGTAATATAGCTTAGGGTTATGAGCCGCAGGCGAATGCAACCCTAGGTAATTTAGTTAAATTAACCGCTCGCTGAAAGGAGCAACAATCCTACGCGATATTTTATTCGACACTTTCAGCGTCGGAAAACTTTTTTAATCCAGCCTAGGGTTGCGCTCGCTGCACTCGCTTAACCCTAGGCTATGTTATTCGTCGCCGTTGGCGACCAAAGCCGCAAACTAATCCGTAAAGATTTCAAGACAAGATATTTGCAAACCCGCAAACATTTTGTCTCTTTGTTTTTGCGCGCAAAACTGCCTACAATGTAAATTTCAAATCACGCTGAATTATTATCGTCTCGAATTTCTTATGAAATATCTCCGCGCCGTTTTCCGATACGTTTCGTTCGTGGTCGCCACGCTCGGAATTTACGGCGTGTGGTTCGTCGTTAATCCGTTTATTCCAAACAAAATCCTTTGGCGACAAATAATCTTTGAGGCTTGGACGCGCTCATTCGTCCGCATCTCGAAGATGAAAATTGAAGTCGTCGGTGTGCCGCCGACCGCGCCGTTTTTTCTCGTTACCAATCACATCAGCTATACGGACATTCCTGCACTACGGGCAGTCGTGAAAAGCGTTTTCGTGGCGAAAAGCGAAATCGAGCAATGGTTTTTGGCAGGCAGAATCTGCCGCGATATGGGAACGATTTTTATCAACCGCAGCAATCGCCGCGACATTCCGAGAGCGGGCGCGGAAATCATCAAACGCTTCGAGCAGGTCGAAGGCGTAACCGTTTTCCCGGAAGGAACGAGTACGATTGGTGAAACGGTGCTGCCGTTCAACTCGTCGTTTTTTGAATTTGCCGCCAAAGCAAATCTGCCGGTTTCATACGCGACGATTACTTACACCACGCCGTCGAATATACCGAAAGCGACTGAAACCGTTTCGTGGTGGGACGAAAAAACTTTCGGCGAACATCTCTGGTATTTGTTTCAGGCGAAGGAATACACGGCGATTATCAATTTCAGCGACGCGCCCGTGCAGAATGAAAACCGTAAAGAACTGGCGCGAATACTTCAGGAAAAAATATCGGAAAATTTCGTGCCGGTTTTGTAACAATGTTCTGAGTACCGCCTTTAGGCGGCGTTGTTTGATGATTAACAATCGCCGTCTAAAGGCGGAACTCAGAACACGCGAATAAATTTTCCGCGTGAAACAATTCTCCGACGCGCCCGTATTAAACCAGCATCTAACCCAAAAAATTTCAGGAGAAAACAATGCGTCAATTTAATTTTCGATTCATCTTCGGTTTAATCGCTTTGCTGTCAGTTTCGACGGCGATTTCCGCTCAAAACAAAGGTTTCGACATCAGCCGGATGGATAATTCGGTCGAGGCTTGCACCGATTTTTTTCAATACTCGAACGGCAACTGGCTGAAGACGACGGAAATTCCCGCGTCCGAATCGCGTTGGGGAACTTTCAATATTTTAGGCGAAAGCAACTACGCCGTCTTGAAGGAAGTCTTAGAAAACGCCGCCAAAAATAAAGCGGCGGAAGGCACGGACACGCAGCTAATCGGCGACTTTTACGCTTCGTGTATGGACGAAGCGGCGATTGAAAAAGCCGGCACGAAACCGCTCGATACTCATTTCAAAGAAATCGAACAAATGAAAAATGCCGCTGATGTACAGCGTGAAATCGCTCGATTTCATTCGGCGGGAATTCCTGCATTATTCAGTTTCGGCGGCGGACCGGATTTGAAGAATTCTTCGACCGTGATCGTCAATGTCGGTCAGGGCGGTTTGAGTTTGCCGAACCGCGATTATTACACGAAAGACGACGCGAAATCGGTCGAGACTCGCGCTAAATTCGTCGAGTATATGACGAATATGTTTAAGCTGCTCGGCGATTCGCCCGAAGCGGCGACGGCGAACTCGCAAACTGTTTTGAGAGTTCAAACCAGATTGGCAAATGCCTCGAAGCCGCAGGTCGAACTGCGCGAGCCGGAAAAACGCTACAACAAAATCGCTTTTACGGATTTCGTCAAAGCCACGCCGAATTTTTCGTGGGCGGATTATATGAAATCGCGCAACATCGCCGCCGTTTCCGAAATCAATTTCGGTCAGCCGGAATTTTTCGCCGAAGCGAATAAAATGATGACCGAGGTCGCAGTCGAAGATTGGAAAACTTATCTGCGCTGGATGCTCGTCAACTCGGCGGCAAACCGTCTGCCGAAAGCGTTCGCCGATGAAAATTTCAAATTCACGGGAATATATTTGAGCGGCACAAAAGAACAACAACCGCGCTGGCGGCGATGTCTGGGCGCGACCGACAACGCGCTCGGCGAAGCTCTCGGCAAAGAATTTACGAAGCGCAAATTTTCCGCCGACCAGAAACAGCGAATGAATCTAATGATTGATAATCTGTTCGCCGCCTACCGCGAGCGCGTCAAAAATCTCGAATGGATGTCGGCGGAAACCAAAGCGAAAGCGTTGGAGAAACTCTCGACGTTCAAACGCAAAATCGGCTACCCGGACGTTTTTCGCGGTTACGCCGGATTAAAAATCAACCGCGACTCTTACCTGACGAACGCGATGAACATCGCGCAGTTTGAAATCAAGCGCAACTCCGCCGACATCGGCAATCCGACCGACCGTACGCGCTGGGGATTTACCACGCCGACCGTCAACGCTTCGTATTCGAGCGTCAACAACGACATCACTTTTCCCGCCGGAATCCTGCAGCCGCCGTTTTTCAATTTCGCGGCGGACGACGCGATCAACTACGGTGCAATCGGCGCAGTCATCGGACACGAAATCACGCACGGCTTCGACGATCAGGGCAGCAAATTCGACGCGATGGGCAATTACAAATCGTGGTGGACGACCGAAGACCGCGCGAAATTTGAAGAACGCGCCAACTGCGTCAGAGATCAATTCAACAGTTACATAGTTCAGCCCAAACTGCCGATTGACGGCAAACTGACTTTGGGCGAAAACATCGCCGATCTCGGCGGTTTGACGATGGCTTATGAGGCTTATCAAATGTCTCTGAAAGGAAAGGCGCGACCGTCGGACATTGACGGTTTCACGCCCGAACAAAGATTCTTTTTAGGCTGGGCGCAGGTTTGGGCGGGCAAATACACGCCCGAATCCGAGCGTCTGCAAGTTTTGACCAATAACCATTCGCTCCCGCGCTGGCGCGTCAACGGTCCGCTCTCGAATCTGCCGCAATTCGCTCAAGCCTTCAACTGCAAAATGCCTAGTCAGATGATTCGTGAAGATGCTTGTTTGATTTGGTAGGGCAAATTCCAGATTCCAAATTCCAGATTCCAAATTAAATTCGGAGCAATCCGAAATTTGGAATCTGGAATTTGGAATCTTAAACCGTCATTCCGCCGTCAATGACAATCGTCTGTCCCGTGATATAACTCGAAGCGTCCGACGCTAAAAAAACCGTCGCGCCTTTGAGTTCACCTTCTTCGCCGATGCGCGGGATGACGTTGTTTTCCTGAATTGAGCGTTCGTAAATATCAATCACCTTGTCGGCGAGCCGCGAGTGGAAAAATCCCGGCGCGATGGCATTGACGCGGATTCCCTTGCGTCCCCAACTCGCCGCGAGTTCGCGCGTTAAGCCGATTAAACCGGCTTTGCTCGCCGCATAACCGGCGTAAAACGGACCGTTTGCGCTCGACGAAAGTCCGGCGATGGATGCGATGTTGATAATCGAACCGCTTTGTTTTTTGAGCATTTCGCGTCCGGCGATTTGGGCGAACAAAAAACAGCCGGTTAGATTAACATCAATCACTTTCTGCCACTGCGCGAGCGGCATATCTTCGGGCATCGCGCCCCACGAAATTCCGGCGTTGTTGATTAAAATATCAACTGCGCCAAATTTTTTGATGGTCGCGTCAACCACGCTTTGCACGTCTGATTCTTTCGCCACATCGCACGTTACGCCTTCGACTGTGAAACCGCGACCGCGAAATTCTTCGACGGTTTCGTTCAGCCATTCTTCGCGGCGGGCGCAGAGCATTAAATTCGCGCCCGCTTCCGCCAAACCTTCCGCCATTTCAACGCCGATGCCCCGCGAACCGCCGGTTACGATTGCCGTTTTGCCCGTCAAATCGAATAAATCTTTAATATGTTTTGCCATAATTTTTTGTCCACAGATTAGCACAGTTAGCAGTTAGCAGCTATCAGTTATCAGCTATTACGAATATCAAACAGTCAAAATCCGGCAACTTTAATTTACCGATACTTCAAATTAAACTAAGCAAATGAATCAAAAATCAGAGACTCCAAAAGATGCCGCAGCCGTCATCTTATTAAACGACGCGGGCGACGAAGTTTTATGGGCGCGGCGTAATCCGAATCTCGCGTTTCTCGGCGGCTGGCACGCCTTTCCCGGCGGAAAACTGGAAGCGTCCGACGCGCTAGTCGAAGTTAAAAACTGCGAAGATCAGGAATTGGGAAAATTTATCGTCTGCGCCGTCCGCGAGGCGTTTGAAGAAGTCGGCGTTTTGCTAGTCCGCAACGGCGAAAAATTAACTCGCGGTCAACGCGCGTCCTTACACGACGATTTGATTTCCGGCAGGATGACTTTCGCTGAAATTTTAGGGCATTGGAATTTATGGATTGATGCCGAAGATTTTCAATACACCGGCTTTTGGACGACTCCGCAGTTTTCGCCGATTCGATTTAAAACCCGATTTTTTCTCGCTCGCTGTCCGTCGAAACAAACTCCGTTCGCGGCGATTACGGAACTCGAAAATGTCGAATTCATTCAGCCGAACGCGGCATTGGAAAGATGGAAAAAATCAGAGGTATTAATCTCGCCGCCGGTTTTGTTATCGCTGAAAACTTTGGCGGGAATTTCAGATTTCAAATCTCAAATCTCAAATTCTAACGACTCAAAACCGAAAGTTGAAAATAAAAAAATTAAAAACATTTCTGACAAACTCTTCGAAGAGTCTCAAAAAGTTGACGGCGTAATTCCGTATATCGAATTCAATCCGCGCACGATTTGTTTTCCTCTGCGAACCGAAACTTTGCCGCCTGCAACGCACACGAATTGTTTTATTGTCGGACGCGAAAAATTCGTCGTGATTGACGAGGCTTCCAAAGAAGTTTCCGAACAAGCCGCGCTGCACGATTTGATTGATTCGTTCGTCGAGAAAAATTACGAATGCCAAGCAATCATCACGACGCATCATCACCCGGATCATTTCGGCGGCGAAACCGCTTTGCAAAAGCACTTGCGCGAAAAATATGATTTGCAAATCCCACTCGCCGCGCACGAAGCGACGGCGGAAAAATTGCGCGGCAAAGTCGAATTTCAAAAGTTAATCGAAGACGGCGAAGCATTTGTTTTGGCTGATGAAACAAGTACGAAATTTCAACTGCACACGTTGCACACGCCCGGACACGCTTCCGGTTTGCTGGCGTTTTACGATGAAGAACTAGGATTTTTGTTGTCGGGAGATAACGTCATCGGCGCAAGTTCCGTCGTCATCGCGCCGCCGGACGGAAATTTGAAAGATTATCTGGCATCGCTCGAACGGCTGAAGAATTTGCCGAATCTGAAATTTCTCTGCGGCTCGCACGGTTCGGCGATCTTCGATGCCGAATCGAAAATCGAAAAATATATCGCGCACCGATTGGAAAGAGAAAATCAAATTTTAGCGGCAATGGAAAACGGTGCGGAAACGGTGAGCGAAATTGTGGCGGCGGTTTATGTTGACCTCAAACCCGAACTCGTCCGCCTCGCCGAAAAATCGGTCGAAGCGCATTTGGAAAAACTGTCAGAACCGCCTGCGTAAGTGGGCGGGCTGCGCTTTGCTAAGGCAAAAGGCAGAAAGCAAACTTTAAAGCTCAATTCCGAACTTTTGCCTTTTTACTTTTACCTTTTGCCTTCTGAGAAAACCCGCCCGCTTACGCAGGCGGTTCTGACAACTTATCGCCTTCCAAAACCAGACGATAAGGCGCGATTTTTTTCACCGAAACATTTTTTAAATTCGCTGCGCGTCCGAGCGTTTCCAATTCGTCAACCTTGAAACTTCGCAAAACCGAAAGCGAACCGTCTTCGCGCACCAAACGGCTGAGGCGATTGACGCGACAGAAAATCTTATACAAAACGAAAGCCGCCGCGTGTCGCTCCAAATCAATAACGTAGATTTTACGGCGAGCAACGCGGCTCATTTCCGACAAAATGCGGATGACGTTTTCGTCCGTAAAATGATGCGTGAACAGCGAACACATCGCGTAATCGAAAGCGTTGTCGGCGAACGGCAAGGAGAAAGCATCAGCGCGGACGGCTTTGATTTCCGTGAAATTACGCGAGTTTTCTCGAATCGCCTGCGCCGAACGTGCGTTTAATTCCAATCCGACCAGTCGTGTTTTTCGATTTTGTTTTCGTGCAAATTCGGTGATGACGCGCAACAGTTCACCCGAACCTGCACCGACATCAAGAACGCTGAATTTTTGCAAATTTTCCCGTTCGATTTCGCGCAAAAGAGTTTTTCGTACCGCGCTTTCATCGCCGATTTTGCGATTGATAAAAGCAATTTCGCGCAAAAATCGTTCGTATTCTTCCGCCGTGTAATCGCCCGTGTCGAGTCGTTCGAGTTTCAGACTGCGCGTTTTGAACATAGTTTTAGAATAGACGCGCACCGCCAAACGTCAAACCGAATTTTCACGGTTTTTCGATTTCGGGTGTAAAATGATTTGTGGAATTTTTAACGAAAATCTTCGCGGTCGCCGTCGGCGGTGCGTTTGGCGCAACGCTGCGTTATCTGATTAATCTTTCGCCGCTCGCCGCGCTCGGAAAATTTCCGCTGCACACATTTCTCATCAACGTCAGCGGTTCGTTTCTGATCGGATTTCTGTTGATAATCTTCACCGACAAATTCACGGCAAACGAAAATCTGCGCCTTGCTTTAACCGTCGGATTTTTGGGGGCGTTCACGACGTTTTCGACTTTTGAATTGGAGATTTTCGAGTTGGTTCGTGAACGATTTTTCGGCACCGCCTTTCTTTATTTATCGCTCAGTATTTTAATCGGACTTATTGGTGTTGCGGCAGGCGTTTGGCTGGGAAAGAAATTATAACTAAAATCTGTTCAGAGTTACGGCTTCAGCCGTGATGAGTGTCGCAGAACGCTTATTCACGGCTGAAGCCGTAACTCTGAACGCCGTCAGCAACTAAATTTTTTCGCGCCTCTGCAACGATTTTCACAGCTTCTTCCGCAGTTTCCGCCAATGCCGTCAGATGCCCCATTTTGCGTCCGTGTCGCGCTTTCTGTTTCCCGTAAAGATGAAGTTTGACATTTTTATTTTCTAAAGCGGCGGCGAAATTCGGTTCGCCGTTTTCCCAAATATTGCCTAAAAGATTTGCCATCGCCGAAGGGCGCAAAAATTCAGTCGAGCCGAGCGGCAAACCGCAGACGGCGCGTAATTGCTGTTCAAATTGATTTGAAACGCAGGCATCAATCGTCAAATGCCCCGAATTATGCGGGCGCGGCGCGAGTTCGTTGACGAGCAGTTTTCCGTCTTTCGTCAGAAAAAATTCGACCGTCATCACGCCGACGACCGCGAGCGTTTCTAAAATTCCGCGTGTGATTTCAATCGCTTCGTTTTTGATTTTTTCAGATACGAAAGCGGGAGCGAACGAGACATCAAGAATATGGTTTTCGTGCGCGTTTTCGATCACGCCGTAATGCGCGAAATTCCCCTGAAAATTTCGCGCCGCGACGACGGAAACCTCTTTCTCGAAATCAACAAACGCTTCTAAAACCGCTTCGTTTTCTTTGATGGCGGTAAACGCCGTTTCGCAATCTTCGATTGATTTTATTCGCGCCTGACCTTTGCCGTCATAACCAAAACCGGCGGTTTTTAGGATTGCCGGAATTCCGATTTCCGAAACGGCGGTTTTCAATTCTCCGAGCGTTTTGATGTGGCGAAAATCAGTAACGGGAAAACCGTTTTCCGCGAGAAAAGTTTTTTCCCGAAGGCGATGCTGGGCGATGTGCAGAACTTCGCCGCGTGGAAAAACTTCGACAATTTGCGCCGCCTTTTCGACCGTTTCAAACGGCACATTTTCAAACTCGAAAGTAACGACATCAACCGCTTCGGCAAATCGTTTCACCGCGTCCAAATCTTCGTATTCGGCGCAAATTTCAAAGTCGGCGACCTGTCCGGTCGGCGTATCGGATTCGGGCGAAAAAGTGTGGACGCGATAGCCCATTTTGCGGGCTTCGATGGCGAACATTCGTCCAAGCTGTCCGCTTCCGAAAACGCCGATGGTCGCGTTTGGCAGAATTGTTTTCATAAAGCCAATATGATAACCGCAAAACGAGAATTTGAAAAAAGGCAGAAGCCCGCGCGTGAGCAAGGGCGCAGATGATTATTGCGCCCTTGCTCACGCGCGGGCTTCTGCCTTCGATATTTAGTTCAAATCGAACAGCAAAATTTCAGTCTCATCCGCCAGCGATTTGATTTCCAAAAGTTTTTCTTCAGAAATCGCCGCGCCGTCGCTCGCGTTCAAAGTTTCGCCGTTCAAATCAACTGAGCCTTGCACGATTTGAATCCAGGCGTGGCGATTTTCGGCGAGTTCAAGCGAAACTTTTTCGTCCTGCGCCAAAATCGAAGAATAAAGATTCACGTCCTGATTTATTTTCACCGAACCGTCATCGCCGCTGCGTGAAGCGACCAATTTTAACTTTCCCTGTTTCGTTTCCGGCGCAAAATAGGTTTGTTCATAACCGGGCGTTAAGCCGTCTTTCTCCGGCAGAATCCAGATTTGATAAAGGTGTGTTTTTTCCGTCGCCGACGGGTTAAATTCGCTGTGCTGAATTCCCGTTCCCGCCGTCATTCTTTGGACTTCGTGCGGTCGCAGAACTTCTTCGCCGCCGGTCGAATCCTTATGCGCCAACGCACCCGACATTACATATGTAATGATTTCCATATTCGCGTGTCCGTGTGTTCCGAACCCCTGATTTGCCGCGACGTAATCTTCATTTATCACGCGCAAATTACGGAAACCCATAAAGTTCGGGTCGTAATAAGTGTTAAATGAAAACGTATATTTCGTGTCGAGCCAGCCGTAATTTCCGCCGCCGCGCTCTTCACTTCTTCTGATGTTGATCATTTTGTTTTCCCTCTCGTTCGTAATTTTATTGTCGGCTTTCATCCGATTTGATAAATCAATCTTACAAGAGAAATCGGGTGCTGTAATCATCAATCGGGTGGAGATTTTTCTCATCAATTCGGGTGAGAAAGAAAATAAAAATTAACCACATAGAAACATAGAACACATAGAAATCTCAATACTAATTTTCGCGGATTTCATCAGTTGAAAAATTATAAAAAAATATGTGTCCTATGTTTCTATGTGGTTCAAAAATTAAACCACGCCCGTTTCCAAAAACGTCATCGTCGCTTTTTCCGTGTCGAGTTCGGCTTCGATGCCGACGGGCAGGGTAAATTGGTCGCGGATATGACCGAACGAAAGTCCGTAAATGACGGGGATTTTCAAATCGCCGAGCCGGTCTTTGCAAACGTCAATCAAAGACTGCGAGCCTTCGCCTTTCGGGTTGCAGTCCTGAAAAATGCCGAGCGCGATGCCCGCGAGCTGACGTAAATTTATCGTCTGCCGAAGCTGTGTGAGCATTCGATCAATGCGATACGGCTGTTCGCCGACATCTTCGATGAAAAGGATTTTGCCTTTCATTTCGCGCAAACCGAACGGCGTTCCGGCGAGTGCGGACAATAGCGAAAGATTGCCGCCGATCAATCTGCCGCGACATTTTCCGCTCGTGATAATTTCGGTTTTAAAAAGATTCGATTCGTTGGCGATGTTGTCGGGCGAAAGTTCGACTTTGTATGGCGCGGACGGATTCGTCAGCGTATTGAGAACGTGATTTTTCGTGTAGTCGGAAAAAGTCGCCGCGCCGGTCGGACCGTGAAATGTAACCAATCCGGTGCGTTGATGAATCGCCGTGTGCAGAGCAGTAATGTCCGAATAACCGATGAGAATTTTCGGATTTTTTGCAATCAGATTGAAATCCAAATCGGGCAAAAGACGCGACGCGCCGTAACCGCCGCGCACGCACCAGACAGCTTTCACGTCTTTATCGGCGAACGCCTGATGCAAATCTTCGAGTCGTTCTTGGTCTGTTCCCGCGAGAAAGCCATTGCGGTTGCGGGCGTTTTTTCCGGCTTTCGGTTTGAATCCGAAAGCGGAAAGATTTTGCAGGGCTTTATCAAATTCTTCCGGCTCGATGCCGCTCGCCGGGGCGATGACCGCAACCGCGTCGCCGTTTACCAGACGCTTCGGCTTGATGTTTTTTTTATCTTTCGCCGAAACGAATTGCGCTGTCAAAGGCAGCATTGCGGCTGCCGTTAAAAATTCTCGTCTTTTCATAAAATGTTACTGAAGAACGTAGAACAGGCTGTTAGCCTGTTCTACTCGCCGAGTTTCGGTCATTGATTTGGATCGGTTCACGGAAACAGGCTAACAGCCTGTTCTACCGGTAAATTCGTTTTCGATTTAAGGCTCTTTCAATTTCAATTTTTCGATTTTAATCAGCGGCGAGTTTTCCTTTTCACTCGTTAGAAAAATCGTTTCGCCATCGAGCGAATACGCGACGGCTTCGCCCTGCTCGCGTTTGCCGGTTTGAATCAGCGTCGGTTTTTGTTTCCAGATTTCGTCGAAATTTTTCGCGCCTTCCGGCAAAACTATTTCGTAAGCCGCGAAATAATCGCAGACGACGACGCGCTTGCCGTCGCTCGAAATATCGCCGCCCGTCAAAAATCCGTTCGGAATCGCGGGAACGGTGAAATCAGCAACTTTTTCGAGCATATTGGTTTTGCGAACGTCGTAATTGTTCGACAGCTTATAAACTCCCGACGCGCCGGTTAATCGTTTCGTCAAAATATAAATGTCGCCCGTCTGCGGATGCACCAACAGAGTTTCAGCATCGTGGCGAATGTCGGGATATTCGATTTTTATTTTCTGCGCGTCTTCGGTTTTCGACGGATTCTTTTTGTCGGAAGATTTGCTCACGGCGGTAACGGTCGGCTCTTTGACGCGGTAAATAATTGATTCTTCGCGGACGCGGACGTTGTTGCCAATGTCGCCGAGATAAAGAAAACACTCGCCGTTCGCGTTTTTGAAAGTTCCGATGTCTTCCCAATCGCGGTTTTTCGCGTCTTCGATTTTGAAAGTTCCGAGTTTTTCGCCTTTCTCGTCGAGCGCGAAGATAAACGCACCATCGCCCGAATCGTTATGCGTCCAGAAAACATTCGGCTGGCATTTTGAAACGACCAAACCGCTGCTTTCGGTTATCTCGCCGGTTTTAATCGTGCCGACGATTTGCGGCTCGCCCCAGCGCATCGGTTTTTTCCTCGTCGAATTGTCGTTTCCCGTCTGGCTCGAAATCACCGGCGAACACGCCGAAAAAATCGCGCTGAAGATTATTAAAAAAATGACAAACGCAAAATTTTTGGTTATAGTTTCTTTCAACATACTTCTCTACAAAGCATTATAACGTAGTCGAAATAAACGGTGTTCAAAACTTTTTCAAAAATTGATCGTTAAGAATTTTGAGGAATGACAGCTTTACCGAAACCAATTTACAACGCCGAAGAATATCTCGCTTTAGAGAAAACGGCGGATTATCGCAGTCAGTTTTATAACGGCGAAATTTTTGCGATGGCGGGCGCAAGCCGACGGTATAACATTGCGGCGGGAAATGTTTACGCAAATCTGCATTTTCAACTTCGCAGCCGTCCGTGTGAAATTTATCAAAACGATATGCGCGTTAAAGTTTCACCGGATTTATACACTTATCCCGACATCGTGATTGTTTGCGGAGAACCGCAAATTGAAAAAAGGCACGGTGAAAATTTGCTTAATCCGTTGGTAATAATTGAAGTTCTTTCAGCTTCGACCGAACGATTTGATCGCGGCGAAAAAGCGCGGCTTTATCGTCTGATGCCGTCGCTCGAAGAATATGTTTTAATTTCACAGGACGCGATGTTAGTCGAGCATTTCGTCCGTCAGAAAAACGGCGGCTGGCTTTTGACCGAACTGTCAGAAGCCGATGATATTTTGGAACTGCCGACCGTTTCCTGTCAGGTTAGTTTGAACGATATTTACGCGAAAATAGATTTCTCCGCCGCCATAAATTAAAAATGATCGTTGGAACGGAATGGTTAATTGAAGCCTTTGAATGCAACGCTGAAAAACTGCGTGAAGCCGCAACCTTGCGCGAAATTTTCCGGCGCGTCATCGAAGATTTAGGTCTGAAAACGCTCGGAGAAGGTTTCTGGCATCAGTTCGACGGCGAAAAAGGCGTTACGGGTTTAGTCGCCCTGACCGAATCGCATCTCGCCTGCCACACTTATCCCGAATATCAAACCGCGACTTTTAATTTATACTGCTGTCGAACTCGTCCCGAATGGAATTGGGAAGAAAATTTGAAAGATTTGCTTGAAGCGAGTTTTGTAAAAGTCACGAAAATCGAACGCGGCGCAAACGAATCCAAAATCCAAAATCTAAAATCCAAAATCGCCGGAGGTGAAGCGTGAGCGTTCTGCAAGCCAACTGTCCTTCGTGCGGTGCGCCGATTGAGTTTAAAAACGGCTCGACGATTGTTTTGATCTGCCCGTTCTGCCGTTCGGCGGTCGCCAGAACCGATAAAAAACTCGAAGATTTAGGCAAAATCGCCGACATCGCCGAATCCGAATCGCCTTTGCGCGTCGGGTTGAAAGGCATCTGGAAAGACAACCGGTTTGAATTAACGGGACGCGCTCAGAATCGCCACGAACTCGGCGGGTTTTGGGATGAATGGTACGCAACATTTTCCAACGGCTGGGTCGGCTGGCTCGCCGAAGCGCAGGGGAAATTTTATCTGACGTTTTATCAGCCGCTGAAAGAAGCCTTGCCGTCTTTTGATCAACTGCAGCTCGGTCAAACCGTAACGCAAATCAAAAATAAAACGCCTTTGATGGTGACGGAAAAAGGCACGGCGACATCGGTCGCGGCGGAAGGTGAAATTCCTTATAAATTAACGCCGAACGAACAAAGCAATTACGCTGATCTATCGGGCGCGGGCAATGGTTTTGCGACGATTGATTATTCGATGAATCCGCCGTGGGCGTTCGTCGGCGAACAGGTTTCGCTTGCCGATTTGGGTTTAGCCGATGCACGTCCGGCTGAGAGAAAAGCGCGGAACGTCGCCGTCGGGCAAATGAGCTGTCCTAATTGCGGCGGCGCACTCAAATTAAACGCGCCCGACAAAACCGAGCGCGTAACCTGTCCGTACTGCAATTCGCTGCTCGACGTTAATCAGGGAAATTTAAAATTTTTACACGCGCTCAATAAAGTCGAAAATCCGTTCGTTTTGCCAATCGGCGCGGAAGGAACTTTCGGCGGCGACGTGAAATTTAAAGTCATCGGCGCGGTCGTCCGCAGCGTAACGATTGAAGGCGTTCAATATTTCTGGCACGAATATCTGCTTTATAACCCGTCAATCGGTTTCCGCTGGCTCGTTCATTCCGACAATCATTGGAATTTCGTCGAACCGATTAACGCCGCCGAGGTGATTAATAACGGCACGACGGCGACTTATAACAATCGAACATTTAAGATTTTTCAGGACGCTCCCGCACGAGTCGAATATATTCAGGGCGAATTTTACTGGCGCGTCGAGCAGGGCGAAACCGTCCGCGCCGTTGATTTCGTTAATGCGCCGCTGATGCTTTCGCAGGAAATTTCCAACAACGAAATGAACTGGTCGGCGGGAACTTATTTGACGAACGCCGAGGTCGAAAAATCGTTCGGCGTAGCCGATTTGCCGAAGCCGTGGTCAGTCGCGCCGAATCAGCCGTTCACGGGCGGATTTTATATCAAATGGGGATTGCTGATGCTTGCGCTTTTATTTATCATCGCCGTCGTGATGATTCCGTTAAGCGGTTTCGGCTCAACGCCTTTGAATCAGCAAATCGTTTTGCCGCCGACCATCAACGCACAAACGGCGCAGACGATTTTTTCGCAGCCGTTTGAATTGAAAGGCAATCGCAACGTCAAAATTACTGCGAACGCGCCGGTTGATAATGCCTGGGTTGATTTGGATGTTGATTTGGTCAACGACCAGAATAACGATGTTGAATCGGTCAACATTCCGGTCGAGTATTATCAGGGTTCGGACAGCGACGGCGCGTGGACGGAAGGCGCGCAGTCGCAGGACGCAACGATTTCATCGCTTCCGGCGGGAAAATACACTTTGCGCGTCGAAGGGACGTGGCAGAATTTCGGACAGCCGATGCCCGTCAACGTCAAAGTCGAGCAAAACGTCAATCGCGGCGTAAATTTCTGTTTCGCCTTCGTCGTGCTGGCGATTTTGCCGATTCTCGGATTGTTTCGCAAATTGACATTTGAATCGAAACGCTGGAGCGAAAGTATGTTCGGCGGTTCGAGCGGCAGCAATGATGACAGCAGCGATAACAGCGACGACAATATAATGGGCGAAAGCAACGAAATTCAAACGATTTTCGAGCGCAAAAAATTATCGTAAATTTATAATCGGCGGAAAATAATATGTTCAGAACACTTTTTTTAATTTTCGGTTTCGGCGTAATTTTACTTTACGCTTCGGCATCTTGGTTCGGGTGGGAATTTGCCAATTCGGGCAGCAATTCGCGGCTCGGCATCCCTTTTATCTACGGCGGTTTTCGAGGAGGAAAATAAATGTTGAATACAATTTTAAATTTTAACGCGCTCGCGTTCATCGTCAAATTCGACGCGCTGGCGGAAGTTCTGGTTACGACGCTGATTTTCGTTTTCATCGGCATCGTCTTTTTCGCCGTCGCTTACGGTATTTTGAGCCGCCTGTTCCCGATGCGAAAGGAAATCGAAGAAGATCAAAATACCGCGCTCGGCATCGTCATCGGCTCGATTATGATCGGCATTGCGATTATTATTGCCGCCGCTATTCAAGGGTAAATTTAAGGATGAAGGATGAGGGATGAAGGATGAAGGTTTTCTTTATTCATCCCTCATCCTTCATCCCTCATCCTTTCTATGAACCGCGTCCCGCTTTTATTCCTAAACGTCATCATCATCGCCACCTGCGGTTTGATTTACGAACTGCTCGCCGGAACGCTCGCCTCTTACGTTCTCGGCGATTCGGTTACGCAGTTTTCCCTGATTATCGGAATCTATCTTTCGGCGATGGGCGTTGGCTCTTGGCTTTCCGGGTTTCTTGAAAAGGATTTAGCCAAACGCTTTGTCGAAATTGAACTCGCCGTCGCCGTCATCGGCGGATTTTCCGCGCCGCTGCTTTTTCTCACATTCGCTAGCGTTTCCTACTTCAGCATTATTCTTTACGGAACAGTTTTCGCCATCGGGACGCTCGTCGGACTGGAAATCCCTCTGCTGATGCGGATTTTAAAGGACGAACTTGATTTCAAAAAACTCGTGGCGCGGGTTCTGGCATTGGATTATGCGGGCGCACTCGTCGCTTCGCTTTTGTTCCCGATTTTTCTCGTCCCGAAATTAGGTTTGACGCGCACGTCGGTCGTTTTCGGCATTCTTAACGCCGGAGTCGGAATTTGGGGGACGTGGCTGTTGGAAAATCTGATCAAAAAGCGCGATGTTAATGTTTTGCGCGTCAAAGGTTTCATCATCGTCATTTTGCTGATTATCGCCTTCATCAAAGCCGACGCGCTGACCTCTTTAGCGGAAGACGCGCTGTTTGTTGACAACATTATTTACGCTAAAAGTTCGTCCTACCAGCGCATCGTCGTTACCAAAGGCAAAACCGGCTACGCGCTTTTTTTGAACGGCAATCTGCAATTTAATTCGTTCGACGAATATCGCTACCACGAAGCTCTCGTTCATCCGGCGTTCGCCGCGCACGACGCGCCCGAACCGAAAAGAATTTTAGTTTTAGGCGGCGGCGACGGTTTGGCTTTGCGCGAAATTTTGAAATATCCATCGGTCGAATATATCCAACTGGTTGACCTCGACCCGGAAATGACGAGCGTCGCCAAACACGTTCCCGCGCTCGGCGAATTGAATAAACATTCGTTCGATGACCCGAAAGTCCACGTCGCCAATGCTGACGCTTTTGTCTGGCTCGACCAGACCGAAACCGAACCGTTCGATGTCGCCATCATAGATTTTCCCGACCCGAATAATTTCGCGCTCGGCAAACTTTACACGACGCGCTTTTACAATCTGCTGAAAAAAAAACTCAAACCCGACGCATCCGTCGTCGTCCAGACGACTTCGCCGCTGATGGCGCGAAAATCTTTTTGGTGCATAATCAAAACGCTCGAAGCCGCCGGATTTTCCGTCAAGCCGTATCAAACGACCGTGCCGAGTTTCGGCGTTTGGGGATATGCTTTAGCGAAATTACAGCCGTTTGAAACTCCTTCAAAAACACCCGAAAATCTCGAACTGAAATTTCTGAACGATCAAACTTTAGCCTCGATGTTTGAATTTTCCGCTGATACGAATCTGCCGAATGAGGAAATCGAAATCAATCGGTTGGATAATCAGGCATTAGTTCGATATTACGAATCGGAATGGCGAAGGTTTGAGTGATTTTTTTATTCGGAATAAGTGAGAAGTGATAGGTGAAAAGTGATAAATTATGAGCAAACATATTTTGTTGGAAAAGTCATATAAATTTGCTTTGAGAATCGTGAAATTGAGTCAATATCTCAATGATGAGAAACGCGAATTTGTTTTATCGAAAAAGATTCTGGATTCGGGAACGGCAATCGGCGTTTTGATTGAAGAGGCGCAGCAGGGAGAAGATCGGGCGGATTTTCTGCAAAAATACTCTATTGCCAACAAGGAAGCATTTAAAACGAATTTCTGGTTGAGACTTTTGCGAAACGGCGGATTTCTGAGTGAAAAACAATCGCAATCTTTACTCGACGATTGCGAGGAATTGCAGAAAATGTTGATTTCCGCCATCAAAAATACCAAATCAGCCGAGTAAAAATTATCACTTTTCACCTATCACTTCTCACTTATTCCGAAAGTATTTTTTAGCCGATGAAATTCACCCGCCGCGAAATTTTAACCGCTTTTCTCGGATTACCGTTCGCGCTTTCAGCGTGCAAATCAAACTCTGAAACGACGGAAGTTGCCGGTGAAATCGTCGGCGCAAATGTTAATGTCGGACATATTTTGCGCGAAATGCGAAACGTCGAAGTTCCCGCGAATAATTGGGAAAATGTCAAAGTCGCCATCATCGGCGGCGGCGCGGCAGGGCTGGCGGCGGCTTATAAATTTCAAAAGGAAAATTTCAACGATTTCGTTCTGCTCGAACTCGAAAATAAAATCGGTGGCACGGCGCAGAGCGGTGAATCGAACATCGTTTCCTATCCGTGGGGCGCGCATTATCTGCCTGTTCCGTTTCAGGAAAACGCGGAATTGATCGCGCTTTTGAACGAAATGGATTTGACCGAAGGCGTGGACGCGAAAGGCGAAATCGTCGTCAAAGAACAGTTTTTGTGCCGTGAACCGGAAGAAAGAGTTTTTTATAAAGGTCGCTGGTATGAAGGTCTTTATTTGCGCGTCGGCGAAAGCGAAGAGGAAAAACGACAGTTTGCCGAGTTTCAAAAACAGATAGATTTTTGGGTAAATTGGCGCGACTCGAATGGAAATCGGGCGTTTGTTTTGCCCGTTGCGAATTGTTCCAGAGACGCAGAAGTTTTAGCTCTGGACAAAATTTCGTTCGCCGATTGGCTGCGCCAAAAAGGTTTTAATTCCGAGAGACTTTTCTGGTATTGCGATTACGCGACACGCGACGATTACGGATTGAAACTCGACCAAACTTCTGCCTGGGCGGGACTTTTTTATTTCTGCTCGCGTGTTCGCAAATCCGGCGAAGAGTCGCAAGCATTTATCACTTTTCCCGAAGGCAACGGGCGTTTTGTAAATTTCCTCGCCGATAAACTCCGGGACAAAATCAAACTCAAAACAATCGCGCTCGAAATTATTCCGAAGGACCCGGGCGTTGACGTGATTTATCTGAACACGGAAACGAACGAGATTCGCGGACTGCACTGCGAAAAAGCGATTTTCGCCGCGCCTATTTTTACGGCGAAATATCTGATTCGTGATTTTAAAGGTAACGCGCCGAACTTCGTTAACGAGTTTCAGCACAATGCGTGGTTCGTCGCTAATTTATTTTTGAAAGACCGTCCGAAAAATCGTTTTCCGAAAGATTTCCCGCTGGCGTGGGACAATGTTTTATATGAAAGTCCGTCGCTCGGCTATGTTAATTCGACGCATCAGAAAGGGATTGATTACGGCGCGGCGGTTTTTACATATTATTACCCGATGTGCCACGAAGAAAACGCCCGCGCCAAACTTTTCGCGCTCGATCACAAGGAATTAGCCGACATCGTTTTGACCGATTTAGCACGCGCTCATCCGAACATCCGCGAACTCACCGAAAGAATTGACGTGATGCGCTGGGGACACGCGATGATTTCCCCGCGCACGAATTTTCTCTGGTCGGGCGCACGCGACGAAGCAAACAAGCCTTTTAGAAATATCCATTTCGCGCATTCGGATTTGAGCGGCATCGCGCTTTTTGAAGAAGCGTTTTTTCACGGTGTCAGAACGGCGAGGGAAATCATTTTGCCAAAACAAATATGACCGTTTTTTTATCAATCGTCGCTTTGATTTCGGCGGTCATCACGATCTATGCAAAAGTGCGGGAAAATTACGCGCTGCAATACGTCTTCAAACCGCTGGCGATGGCGGCGATAATTGCGACGGCGTTTTTTAACTCATCTTCGCCGCTGAGTTTTTATCAAAAAGCGATTTTAGTCGGGCTGATTTTTTCCACCGTCGGAGATGTTTTTTTGATTGATCAGAAACGCTTTTTCGTTCACGGCTTGCTCAGTTTTTTGCTCGGACATTTCTGCTACATCGCGGCGTTGTGGACTGCGCCGAATTTATTGAGCGGGATATTTTACCTGCTTTACGTCGCGTTTTTCCTAAGCGTTTTGTGGAAAGGTTTGGGCAAACTGAAAATTCCCGTCGTCGTTTATGCCGTAACGCTCGCGGCGATGAGTTGGCTGGCTTTCAGTCTGTATCTTAAATCGGATGACGATAAATTTTTATACGCCTTTCTCGGTTCGATTTCTTTTCTCGTCTCTGATTCGCTGCTCGCCTACAACAAATTCAAAACACCTTTCGCGCTCGCGCAACCTTTCATTCTCAGCACATATTTTCTCGCGCAATGGCTAATTGCTCTTTCAATTTGATTCTTTTATGATGACTTGAAATCACTAAATGAGCGAAGCGTTTCCACAATCAAAATGGCTTTTTTCCCGCGAGATTGATTTGTCGGTTTTTCTCGGCAGCGCGGTCGTATCTCTGCTTCTTTTGGCGGTCGGCTGGCAGCTTGGAATTTTGAATGATGAATCGCCGGATTGGACTTGGATTTCCGCTGTGCTTTTGATTGATGTCGCGCACGTTTGGTCAACATCGTTTCGGGTTTATTTCGACGCGGAAGAATTTAAGCGGCGCGTCTGGCTTTACACGCTCGTTCCCGTTTTCGGTTACGCGGTCGGCGTTGCGCTTTATTCGGAAGGCGAACTGGTTTTTTGGAAGGCTTTGGCAATTCTCGCCGTGTTTCATTTTGTGCGTCAGCAATATGGCTGGGTTAATCTTTATCGCGCGAAATTAAAGGAAAAATCGCGTGTAACAAAATGGATTGATACGGTTACGATCTATTTGGCGACCGTTTATCCGCTCGCGTTTTGGATGACGAGTTTGCCGCGCAATTTCGATTGGTTTGTGCCGAACGATTTTTTCAATTTGCCGCAAGCAGTCGAGAAAATTTTGTTTCCGGTTTATGTTTTGTCTTTGCTGACTTATTTCGGTAAGTCAATTTATCTTTATTTTACCGAAGGATTTTTGAACGTCGGCAAAGACATTATTGTTGCCACGACCGCCGTTTGCTGGTATGTCGGAATTGTTGCGCTTAATTCCGATTACGCTTTTACCGTGACGAATGTGATTATTCACGGTGTTCCTTATTTCGCTTTGATTTATTTTTATGCGAAATCCAGACGCGAAACTGCCGGAAAATTTTATCAATCGCTTTCGGCGAACTGGATAATTTTCTTAGCGACTTTGTGGGCGTTGGCTTACGTCGAGGAACTCGTTTGGAATCGCGGCGTGTGGCACGAGAAGAATTGGATTTTCGGCGCGAATTGGGAAATCGGAAGTTGGAAAATGTATCTCGTTCCGCTGCTCGCCGTGCCGCAGTTGACTCATTATATTCTCGACGGTTTCGTCTGGAAGCGAAAAAATAATGAAAATTTTCGGTTAATTGATTAAGATAAATTCTGTGAACAAAGATCAAAGAAAATTGAAACGACTCGCGCAAGTTTTTTTGTTTTGCTCGGTTTGGCTGTTTTTTTCGGCTTGTCAAAAAAATGATGCGACGGACGGCTCCGAGGTTTTCGATTTTTCCGGCGACACGACTAAAGCCGCCGATTTAGTTCTCAGTGCCAATGAAGACCTCAATAAAATCAAGATAATTTATAAAAAAAACGAGGCGCAGTTGGAAGAATTGAAAACGGCAATAGGCAATAAAAACATTCCCGAAGTCAAGAAAATTGCCGAGAATCTCGCTTATGTCATCAACGACGGCGCGAGTTTGGGACAGAGTGCGCTGGAAAAAATAGAGCAAGCCGAAGCGATGAATATCAGCCAGGATTTTAAGGATTATTTGAGTTTAAAGGCAGAGAGTCTGAGGAAACAACTGGAGGCTTTCGAGCATCGGCGGCAAGCCGCGATTCTTTTGCGCGACAGTTTCGGCACGAACGATCCGGCGGCGATTGCCAAAGCGCAGGGCGGGTTCAAACAGCAGGAAGAAATCGCGCAGAAAATTCTTGACGAAGCGCAGGCAGTCAGCAAAAAGGCGAACGAACTGGCAAAGGAAAGCGCGAAAAGAACGGCTAATTAAAAGCTGTCAGCTATCAGCTATTCCGAATCGTTTTTGTTTTTCAATCTGAAACTCGTTTCAATTAGCAAATCCGAGGTTCGTGTATGGGGCAGAAACCCGCGCGTCAGCAAGGGTGCCTTAACTTGAACCTTTCGCACCCTTGCTGACGCGCGGGTTTCTGCCTTTTAACCATACTTATTCAAAATCTGCTCTAAAAAGGCTTCGAGCAATAATTTACATCTGCTCGAAGCCTTTTCGTTTGTTAGAAATTTCGATTTAGTTTTCAGAATCTTTATCCGGCGCGTCGCCGAATAATTTCTTTAATTCTTCCGGTTTCACCTTATCTTCCTTGACTGTTTCAGGAACGATATTAACAGTCTGACGATTTTTGTCGCGGATGAAAGTCAGCGCGATGCCGCCTTCTTTTTTCTCGTTGACGGCGCGCATCAAATCCGGCATTCCGTTCACCGCTTTGCCTTCAACTTCGACAATAACGTCGCCCGCTTTCAAACCGGCTTTCGCCGCCGGAGAATTTTCGCGGACGCTGTTGACGAGCAAGCCTTTGCCGTCCGCCGCGCCGAAATAATCGCCGAGTTGTTTAGTCAGAGGCGTTACGCCGACACCGATCTGGCGACTGTTTCCGGTGCGCCAGACGAAGACGTTGGAATCGCCGTCGCCCGTCGGCGGCAGCGGCATCGTCTGCATCGTGCGCGGCAGTCCGGGCATCATTTCCAGATTCTGCAAACTTCCTAAATTGAAATTACTGCCGGAAAACTGCGGCATCTCGCGCTTGCCGAGCGTGACGGAAATTTCACGTTCGCCGCCGCTGCGCGAAACGGTTAATTTTACGGCGTGATCGGGCGCGGTTTCGCCGATCAAGCGAGTTAATTTTCTGACGCTTGAAATTTCTTCACCGTCGAATTTCAGAATCACGTCGCCGTTCTGCAAACCGCCTTTCGCCGCCGGAGAATTTTCGACGACTTTATCAACGCCGACTCCTCGCACGGTCGAAAGTCCGTATTTTGAAAGGTTTTCCTTTGAAATGTCTTCGGTCTGCACGCCGAGATAACCGCCGTCGAAAGGCTGGGTCAGAATCATCCGCCGCACCAGTCTTTCATTCGGCGCGGTCGGCGCGGTTTGCGCGACTGCTGCGACGCTGCAAGCCGTCGTTAAAATCGTCAAAGCAACAAGTTTATTTAACATATAATTCTCCAATATCATTAAATTTTCTGTGGTAATTTTACGGGAAGTTTGCTGATTTGGTTGCAGAGAAATCGGAAAAAGTTGCTTATTCGGAGGAAAAATCGCGGCAAAATAAACCTCAGTATTTGTATAAATTACAACGTAAATATGCTTTTCGGACGTTTTTCAGCTTTGCAATCGTTTGTCTTAATATACTAGGATGGCTTTATAAAGTTTCTAACTTTATAAACTAAAACAAGGAACAGAAGGGATTATTATGAGAAGACTAACAACATTAACATTTGCCGCTACTTTAGCAGCGGCTTCAATCGGCTGCTCGACAGCCAGCAACTCTAACGTCAACAGCGCAGTCAAAAATGCCAATTCAAACGGCAATCTCGCCGTCGTCGTCAACAACAATTCAAACGCCGTGGTGAACGCCAACAACAGCAGCATCGGCGGCAATAAGTCTCTGACCAGAGAAGAGTACGATAAAAACAAGGACACTTACACAAAAGAAGCCAAAGATGCCGGCAGCAAAATCGGCTCCGGTTTGGAAGACGGCTGGCTGTTTGCCAAAACCCGAACAGCTCTACTGGCAACCGACGATCTGCGCGAATCAACCGTCAATGTTGACGTAGATAACGCGATCATCACGCTTCGCGGAACGGTCGCTAATGCCGCGCAAAAAGAAGCGGCGGAAAAAGTCGCCAAAGGCATCGAAGGACAGAAAGGCGTGAAAAACGAACTGAAAATCCAAGCCGGCGATTCGATGACCAACCAGATGGTCAACGGCAACAGCAGCACGAATGCGAATGTGAGAAAGTAAGAGCGTTCGGATTAAAAATAAAAAAGCCGTCCGTTTTTGAAAACGGACGGCTTTTTTAGCTTTACCGAAAGCTCAAAATTTTGCAAGCGTTCTGAGTCCCGCCTTTAGGCGGCAAAACGTCGGGGACAGCCGCCTAAAGGCGGGACTCAGAACATTAAACCCGATTTTTTTGAGATCGTTTCTAAATTTTTGCTTTCAACTTCTGCAGTCTTTCCGCCGCCGCCTGCAAAGTTTCATCCTTTTTGCAGAAACAGAATCGAATCTTTTGCGCGCCCAAAGATTTGTCGTGATAAAACGACGAACCGGGAACGACCGCGACCCCGATTTCCCGGATCAAAAAGCGCGCGAATTCGACATCGTTCGCGTAACCAAAATCGGAAATATCGGTCATCACATAATACGCGCCCTGCGGCATCTCGCATTTCAAACCGACCTCACGTAAAATCGGCACGATGTAATCGCGCTTCGACTGATATTCCTTTTGCAGTGCGGTGTAGTATTTGTCCGGCAAACTCAAAGCATACGCGCCCGCCTGCTGCAAAGGATTCGCTGCGCCAACCGTCAAAAAATCGTGAACTTTGCGAATCGCGCTTGTAATATCCGGCGGCGCAATCACATAACCGACGCGCCAACCCGTAACCGAATATGTTTTCGACAACGAATTAACGACGACCGTGCGCTCGCGCATTCCGTCAATCTGCGCCATCGAAATATGTTTCGGATTCGAGCGCGTCATCTCTCCGGCATCGCGGATTCCTTTATAAATAATATGCTCGTAAATCTCGTCAGTAAAACAAATCACGTCGAATTCTTTGCAGAGTTCGGCGATAAATTCGAGTTCTTCGAGCGTGAAAACTTTGCCCGTCGGATTGTTCGGATTGCAAATGATTATCGCCTTCGTATTTTCATTAAAAGCGGCGCGAAGTTCGTCTTTTTCAAAATGCCAGCCGTCCGCCGTTTGGTAAAGCGGAACGTGTACGGGTTTCGCATCCGACAAAATCGCGTCCGGCGCATAGTTTTCATAAAACGGCTCGAACACGACGACTTCCTCGCCCGCGTCCACCGTCGCCATCATTCCCGCAATCATCCCTTCGGTGGAACCGCAAGTTACCGTGATTTCCGTTTCCGGGTCAATATCCAATCCTAAAAACCGTTTCGTCTTCGCCGCAATCGCATCACGAAAAGACTTTACGCCCCAAGTTATCGCATATTGATTATAATCAGCGGCAATCGCTTCCATCGCCTTCTGCTTAATATCTTCCGGCGCGGCAAAATCAGGAAATCCCTGTCCGAGATTAACCGCGCCATATTTCATCGCCTCGCGCGTCATCTCACGAATCACCGATTCGGTAAAACTCGCGGCTTTTTTGGAGATTCGATTTTTGGTCGGTTTGATTTGCGTCATAAAATTAATTTAATCTTAACTGTCTTACTTGAAATACTTAGAGACATTTCTGCGCCGGTTGTTCCAACATCAATCTTAACGATATATCTTTCAGAAGATTTAAGTTTCCATATTTAACTCAAAGAATAAGTAAGTGGACAAGATAATTTTATAGGTATTTGAAAATCTTGTAAGCCAGTTCAATAAAAAAGAGATTCATTAAACTAACCGAAACTGAAAAGGTAACTTTACAAGAAGGCGAGAAGAACGGCAAAGCAAGAGTCGTTCAAGAACGATGTCATTGTCTTCGGTTAAGTTCAGAAGGTTATGAGGTCAAAGAATTGGCGGGCATTTTTCGAGTTTCCAAGATTTCGATTGACAGTTGGTTCAAGCGTTGGGAAACGGGCGGAATTCACCGTTCCCGAAAGGTAACAGAGAAATTAGGGAAATGGGAAGAAAAAGGTTTTTATATTTTCAATCTGCCGCCGTATTCACCACCTTTGAATATCATCGAAATCCTGTAGCGGAATATGAAATATGAATGGCTCAAGCCGGAAGGTTATCTTTCTTTTGAAAGTTTAAGCACAGCCATCAATAAAACCTTGAGTAATTTAGGAGCAGAATACACGATTAACTTTAAGGCACGATTAACTTTAAGGATAGAACAATTATAAAATAATTCTGTCCACTTAAAAATTAAAAATGTAGAATGCAGAATGTAAAATTGTCGGTTCGGTAATGACATTTTCGATTTTTCAAGCAGTTCACAAGAATAAAAAGCCGGTCGTTATTTAAAGCGTACCAGCGAATGAAAAAGTGGCAGAATTTTTTAAGGCGTGAGCCATTTAGTTTCGAGTTCGCCCGTCTCGTGCCAGATGAAAAGCGAGCGGCGATGACCTTTGACACTCATTTCCAGGCAGTCAATTTCCTTAATCGTTGAAGTAACGACGACGAAATTAGCGCGTCCGACTTCGGATTCTTCGCGGGTCGGTTCGCGGTCAATCAAATCTTCGGGCAAACCGGAAGTCGGGCGTTTGCTCGTCTGCGTCGGGGCTTCGCCGATGTAACAGCGGCGCGAAAACAGTTCGGTTGACTGCCATTGTTCTTCGGCGAGTTCATCGCCCGAATGAACCGTCGCCAAGCCTTTGATGCGAACCTGCAATTTTTCTTCGGGGTGATAAAACAGCCAATAGACGTTCGGGTTAGCTTTGATCTGATTGATTTTCGGCGAGCCTTTGTGCGAGTGAAACGCCAGCATCGGCGGTCTGCGCCAAAAGCGGCGCAGGACGACCGTTCGCAGTTCGGGTGTATTATCGCAAATCGTCCCGAACACCGGCTGATGAAACGGATGCCGCCGTTGGAGCGTTCCTAAATCAAGGTTCTTCCAGATATTTTTGAGAATCTCACCGTGTGAAACCGGCTTATTCCAAATACTTTCTTGAGCAATTCCTAACATTGAAATTCAAACAGGATATTCAGGATTTTTTATTTAACCCGAATGCTTTCCGTCAATCCTGAATATCCTGTAAATTTAACTCTTTAATTTATCAACAATCGCATTGGCAAAATCAATCGTGCTTGCCGAACCGCCCAAATCTCTGGTGATGGTCGTGCCTTCAGCGAAGACGGCGAGCATTGCCCGTTCGACGTTTTCCGCCGCATCGCGTTCGCCGATATGTTTCAGCATCAGAATCGCCGACATCAAAAGCGCGGTCGGATTCGCCACGCCTTGTCCGGCAATATCGGGCGCGGAACCGTGAACGGCTTCAAATACCGCGCCAATTTCGCCGATATTCGCGCCCGGTGCGAGTCCTAACCCGCCGATTAATCCGGCGCACAAGTCCGAAACGATGTCGCCGTAGAGGTTTTCCATTACCATCACGTCGAACTGCTGCGGATTCATTACGAGCTGCATACAGCAGTTATCAATAATCTTGTCGTCGGCGATAATGTCGGGATATTCCTTCGCCACGTTATAAAAACATTCGAGAAAAAGCCCGTCGGAAAGTTTCATAATATTCGCTTTATGAACCGCCGTAACCTTTTTGCGGTTTTCGCGCACGGCAAATTCAAAAGCGTAGCGCGAAATTCTGGTCGAAGCCTTTTCCGTAATGATCTTGATGCTTTCGACCACACCCGGCACAACGATATGTTCTAATCCGGCGTATAAATCTTCAGTATTCTCGCGGACAATCACCAAATCGAGATTCGGATATTTACACGGAATGTTCGGCAAGGCGCGAATCGGGCGGACGTTGGCGTAAAGATCGAGCGTTTTTCGCAAGCCGACGTTGACGCTCGTAAAACCTTTGCCGATTGGAGTGGTCAAAGGGGCTTTCAGAGCGACCTTGTTTTTCTTGATTGACTCAATCGCCGCGTCCGGCAAGGTCACGCCGGTTTTTTCCAACGCCTGTGCGCCGATAATCTGCGTTTCCCATTCGATGTCCACGCCCGAAGCCTCGATAATGCGAACCGTCGCCGCGATAATTTCCGGTCCGATGCCGTCGCCCGGAATTAGTGTAATGGTATGTTTGCTCATTTTTATCTATTATTTCTCAAAATTATACGCCGACGTGATTTTCGATTTTCGTCATACGGTCTTCTAATTCTCGAATCGCGCCTTTCATTTCGAGCGTTTCGTTACGGTCGTAAATAACTTGTTTCTCCAAACGCTCGATTTGCACGCCGACGGCTCGAATCTCCTGTTTAATTTCCGCTTTGAGTTCTACGCCAATCGCCAGCATCTGCTTTTCTAAGAGCGTGAAACGATTGTTTATATTGATGAATGATTCGCTGACTTGATGCTTGAAACTCCTAAATTCCGAGTCCAATTTATCAACTTTAACTTCTAGTCCGTCGAATCTGGTTTCTAATCCGTCGAATCTGGTTTCTAATCCGTCGAATCTG
>CAXTKJ010000001.1:147512-148688 GCA_964244835.1 uncultured Pyrinomonadaceae bacterium | reverse complement strand
TCCGTCGAATCTGGTTTCTAATCCGTCGAATCTGGTTTCTAATCCGTCGAATCTGACTTCCAGCCCGTCGAATCTGGTTTCTAATCCATCGAATCTGACTTCCAGCCCGTCGAATCTGGTTTCTAAGTTATTAACTTTAGTATCCAAGCTGTCAACTTTAATATCCAAGCTGTCAACTTTCAGTTTTATGCCGGATACAACGGTTAAAATCAGGTCTAGTTTTTCTTCGCTCATAGTTTGTTTCCTTTGACTTTGGCGCGGAATTCTCGTCTTATAAAGAAATATCAGTTTAGCTTAAATTTGCCTGACGGTAAAAGACAAATGACGGAAGTTTTAATCATCGGCGGCGGCGTTATCGGCTTATCAATCGCCCGTGAACTTCATAAAAAAGGCGCATCGAAAATCACGATTCTCGAACGCGGGTGCATCGGTCGGGAAGCCTCTTACGCCGCCGCCGGAATGCTCGCGCCGAATGCGGAAGCCGACGACGCAGACGATTTTTTTTATCTCTGTAACGATTCGAACAAACTTTATCCGCAATTTGCAGAAGAATTATTTGATGAAACGGGCGTTGACATCGAACTCGAAAAAAGTGGAACGCTTTACGCCGCGTTCACGGAAACTGATGTGAGGGAAATCAGGCGGCGTTACGAGTGGCAGACGAAAGCCGGTTTAGCAGTTGAACATTTAACGGCGAAAGCGGCGCGACAAATCGAACCGTTCGTTTCGCCCGACGTGCGCGAGGCTTTGTTTTTCCCGAACGATTGGCAGGTTGAAAATCGAAAACTGCTGACGGCTCTGATTAAATACGCGGAAACGAACGGCATCGGAATCGTCGAAAATGCGGAAGTTAAAAGTCTGCTCATCAGTGATAAAAAGATTTGCGGCGCGGAAACCGAAACGCAAAAGTTTTATGCCGAAAAAGTCGTTTTAGCAACGGGCGCGTGGACATCGCTCATCAAAGCGGGCGTTTTCCCGATGCCGAAAGTGAAACCGATTCGCGGTCAGATTATTGCGTATCAAACCGCCAAACGGCTTTTCCAACGAGTGATTTACACGCCGCGCGGCTATCTTGTACCACGTCTCGACGGGCGAATCTTAGTTGGTGCAACGGTCGAAGATGCCGGATTCGATAAAACTACAACTGAAGCCGGAACGCGACTTTTACGCGAAAAC
>CAXTKJ010000001.1:73078-147502 GCA_964244835.1 uncultured Pyrinomonadaceae bacterium | reverse complement strand
ACGCTTTGGAAATCGCACCGAGCCTTGTTAATTTAAGTATTGCCGAAAAATGGGTCGGACTCAGACCGTTTGCCGCCGATGGGCTGCCGATTTTGGGAGCGTTTCCCGAAATCGAAAATTTGTATGTGGCGACGGCGCATTATCGCAACGGGATTTTGCTCGCGCCGAAGACGGCGGAAATCATCGCCGATAAAATCGTCGGTAATGTCGAATCGGAATATCTGAAACGATTCAGCCCGCGCCGTTTTCAGACGGCAAAAGTTTAATTTTATATGTATCGAATTTTGATATTTACCTTATTTTTAATAGTTTTAACCGGCGATGTTGCCGCTCAATCGCGCCGCGCCGCCGCGAGCGGGCAGGTCGCCGGAACGCCGGCGGCAACGGCGACAGTTACGAATGATTCTTCCGCCAAACAGCTTTTTGAGGAAGCGAACGGTTACGCGAAAAAGAAATTTGCCGAATACGAAAGTAAGAAAATTCCTTTTAATGACAATCTCTTAAAATTCACTTATCGGGAGCAGAAACAACTCGCGGCGAAATATGCTGCACTTGTAACGACGCGCCAAAATCTGACTGGCGAAGACGTTTATTATCTGGCGATGCTCAACTGGCTGGCGGACAACTCGGAAAACGCGGACGAGAATTTTCGCAAATACCTCGCGTCGGAAAATCCGCCCGCCGACAAATCACAGACGGCTCGTTCGGTTTTGATCGTCGTCGCGGCGCGAAAGAAAAATTTCGACGAAGCCGAAAAACTTTTAGGCGAATATCTGAAAACCGACCCGGTAAGATTGAACGAACGCGCCCGGATGGAAGGCGAATTGGCGAAAAGCTACCGCGCCGAAAAGAATTACGCGAAAGCAGTCGCGCACGCCGAAGAATCTTATCGCGCCACGAAAGCGGCGTTTCAGGATTCGGTTTCACGCGCGGGCGGCATTGACCAACTGCTCGACGCGGGAATGACGGTTTATGAAATCTACCGCGCTGACGGCAAACAAAAAGAAGCCGGAAACGCGCTCGAAGATTTGCGGAAAACAGCCGCGTTCGTCGGCTCGTCCGCGCTTTATTACACGGCGGTTGATGAAAATATCAAATATCTGATTGCGACGAACCGCAAGCCCGCCGCGCTGCAAATGCTCGCCGACACGCTCGCGTCGGCGGAAAAAGATTTTACTGCAAAACCTTTGCAGGAAGATGTTACGCGCCGTTTAAAACGACGTGAAAAACATTACAAACTGCTCGGCGAAACTGCGCCGGAATTGACCGTCATTGAAAGCTGGCTCGGCGAAAATTCGCAAACTTTAGCCGGTTTGCGCGGCAAAGTAGTGTTGGTAGATTTCTGGGCGACGTGGTGCGTTCCGTGCATCGCTTCGTTCCCGTCTCTGACCGAATGGCAAGAGACTTTTCGTAAAGACGGCTTGGAAATTTTGGGCGTAACGAAATTCTACGGCGAAGCGGAAGGCGCGAAAATGGACAAGGACACGGAAATCGAATTTTTAAAACGATTCAAAAAAGCCAATCGCCTGCCATACCAACTAGCCGTCGCCAAAGACAATACGAATCAAACGATGTATGGCGCAGGTTCGATTCCGACGACCGTTTTGATTGACCGCAAAGGCATCGTCCGCTACATCGAAACCGGGACTAGCCGCACCCGCGAAGAAGAAATAAGACAGGAAATCGAAAAACTTTTGGCGGAGAAATGATGTTGGGTTTCTAGTTTCTGGTTTCTAGTTCCAAAATAAAAACCAGAAACCAGAAACCAGAAACCAGAAACCAGAAACTACGAATGTTAGAGAAATCGAAAACGCAAAACTTCTACGACCGCATCGCCGAGATTCACAATGTGATGATGCGCGTCAACGGTTATCGCGCTTCGGTGGCGAAATATCTCGAATCGCTCGACTTGAAAATTGATGAAAACTCACTCGTTTTGGACGCGGGCAGCGGGACTGGAATCGTTACTCTGGGATTTCAAAGCGCGGGTTTTCGACCGAAAAAAAGCATTGCGCTCGATTTATCTTTTAACTCGCTGAAGGTTTCGCGTGAACAGTTTGAAAAAGATAAAAAGACCGACGCGAATAACATCTCTGCCGTGCAGGGAAATGTTTTGGAGTTGCCTTTTGCCGACGAAACTTTCGATTTGATTTTGACCTGCGGCGTTCTTGAATACGTTCCGCTCGAAGCCGGTCTGGGAGAATTTGCCAGAGTTTTGAAACCCGGCGCGAAGCTCGTTTTAATTCCAATTAAACCTTCGATTGTCGGCTCGGTGCTGGAAATTTTATATAACTTCAAAACTCACTCGATCAAAAAAACCGAAGAAATTGCACGGCGTTGGTTCAACATCGTCGGCAATTATAACTTCCCTTCCAGCGAACCGATTGGGTGGTCGAAGATGATTTTTCTACTGGAAAAAAAGTGAAATTCGAGAAGCCTCTGATAATTGCTCATCGCGGCGCGAGCGCGTTTGCGCCGGAAAATACTTACGCCGCGTTTCGGCGGGCGATTGACGACAACGCGGACGGCATTGAGTTTGATGTGCGGCTTTCAAAAGATAATATTCCCGTCGTTTTTCACGATTCCGATTTAAGACGTTTGGCAAAAATCAAAAATCGCATCGCTGATGTTCCCGCCGAAGAATTAAGCGAAATAGATGTCGGCAGTTGGTTCAATCGGGTTTACCCGCGCCGTGCCGACGATAAATTTTCCAGCGAGCGAATTCCGACTCTCGCCGGTTTGCTTGAATTTTTAGCAGTTTATCAAGGTTTAATTTATATCGAGCTGAAAGGCAGAGATTCGAGAATGAACGCGCTTGCCGAAACCGTCTGCGGTTTGATCGAACACAGCGATTTGCTGCCGAACATCATCGTCAAAAGTTTCAACCTCGAAGGCGTAAAGATCGCCAAACAGATTTTGCCCGCCATTCGCACAGCGGCTTTATTCGAGCCGAAAATTCTGACGATTCTGCAAAAGAAAAAACGTATTTTAGAGGAAGCCGAAAAATGCGCGGCGGACGAGATTTCGATTCATCATTCGATGGCGACCGCAAGTTTCGTGCGGCTGGCGCGGGAAAATAATTTTCCCGTCGTCATCTGGACGGCGAACAATCGCGCCTGGGTGAAACGCGCTTTCGATTTCGGAATCAGCGCGGTGATTACCAACAAACCTGCCGAACTTTTAGCCGAGCGTGAGAGACTTTCACAGAAACTTCCAGAGTAATTAAAATTCTGCAATCTCGACCGCCGCTTCGTCGCGGTTTTCCGCCATTTGCCACTCTGCGAGCGAATCGTAAATCGGCGAATCGAATTCGACTAAAGATTTAATTTCAATGCCTTCGATTTCCTTCGGCGCGGTATCGAATTTGACGATTGCGCCGAAGCCGACGACTTTCGCGCCCAGATCGGTTAAAAGTTTATGAGTTTCGTAAAGACTCGAACCCGACTTTACGATGTCGTCAACGACGATGCACGGGTTGATTTTGAAATCCTTGAGATATTCGGGAAAACATCGCGTTCCGTCTTCACGGTTCGCCCAGTAAATCTGTTCGCCGGTCAGCGCGTCGCGGATGCTGAAGGCGACCGGAATGCCGTCCGCGCTCGGACTGACGACGGCGATATGCGGCAGATGGCTGGCGGCAAGTTTATCCGTCCGAAACAGGCGGCTCAACCCGACCGCTAAAATCCGGGCGTTATCGGAAAAATGAAAAGCCATCGGGACTTTGAAATAGTGCGACGAATGTCGTCCGCGCCGGCTGACGAAATGACCGTAGCGGTAGGCGTTGGTTTTCTGCAAAATCTGCATTACCGTTTCCGGCGCGGGAATTAAATTGAACATTTTTTGAAAAAGGACGGAATAATTTAAAGGAAAATAGTAGCTTTGCAAAAAAGTTAAGGCAAACGTGAAATCATTTTCTTTTTGATATTCAAAATCTCCGGCTATTATTTACAAACACGGCTTTCAAAGTGTTAAGATGAAACTAATCGAAGCGCAACGGCGTTTCCACATTCGGCATCAAAACAGGCGAACAAAATTAAAGTAATTATATTTGGAGTTTTATGGCAGATATAGACGCATATAAAGATAAATTCAGCGAGAGCGGGCAGCGGGTTTTGGAAGTTGCGCTCGACGAATCGAGAAAGCGCGACCAGAATTATGTGGCGACCGAACACATTCTCCACGCGCTCGCCAATGAGGAAACCGAACTTTTCAACCAGACGATGCGCGATTTGGCGGTTGACCCGCGCTCGGTCAAACTGCTGATCGAAAAACGGCTCGAAGCCGGACGGCAGCACACGGGAAAAGGTTTCCGCATCGCGCCGGAGACGACCGAGCTTTTTAAAAAATCAATGGACCGAGCGCGTTCCCAAGGGCGGCGCGTGATCGAAGCGAGCGACATTTTTTATGTGATGTCGAACGACGAGCGCAGTCTTTTGAACGACGTTTTACAGAATTTGGGAGTGCCTGCCGAAGAACTGGCGCAGACGGCGCGGACGCGCATCCGCAAAATCGAGAAGGAAGAAGAACGGACGCGCAAAAAATATGAATTGCCCTCATATTTAAAACACTTCGGCGTTTCCCTGAATAAATTGGCGCGTCAAGACAAAATTCCGCCGACCATCGGACGCGAAAGAGAAATCAGACAAATGATTGAAATTCTTTCGCACCGCGAACGGTCGAATTCGCCGATGCTCGTCGGCGAACCCGGCGTTGGCAAAACGGCGGTCGTCGAAGGGCTGGCGCGAATGATCGAGTTAGAGCCGGAAAAAGTTCCCGAACGTCTGCGCGATTCGCATATCGTCCAACTGCAAATGGGCGGCTTGGTTGCCGGAACGATGCTGCGCGGAATGTTTGAAGAGCGCATTAAAGGCATCATTGATGAAGTTAAAGAAAAAACGAACATCATTCTTTTCATTGACGAAGCGCACACGATTATCGGCGCGGGCGCGGCGATGGGAACATCGTCGGACGCGGGCAATATGTTCAAATCGTCGCTCGCTCGCGGTGAATTACGCATCATCGGCGCGACGACTTTGACTGAATACAAAGAATACATCGGCGAAGACGAAGCATTAGCCAGACGTTTTAGATTGGTCAAAGTTGACGAACCGACGATTGACGAAACCAGAGAGATTTTACTCGGTTTGCGTCCGCGTCTGGAGAAAAATTATTCGGTAACGATTTCCGACGAAGCGATTAACACCGCGTTGGAAATGTCGCCGAAATACATTCGCAATCTGCATCTGCCGGACAAAGCGATTGGCTGGCTCGACACGGCGAGCGTAAAAGTCGAAATCAACGAACCGACATCTTTGGTCGTTAAACCCGAACATATTATCGAAGTCATTTCTCAGGAATCCAGAATTCCGAAAGATATGATTTACCGCGAAACTTCCGATAGATTTTCGGTGATGGAAACCGACATCGGCAATCGCGTGATCGGACAAAAAGACGCGGTTCGCGCTGTTGCCGAAAGACTGCGATTGAATAAAGGTCCGCTCAAAGATAATCATTTCGCGCCGGACGGCGTTCTGCTTTTTCTTGGTCCGACGGGCGTTGGAAAAACCGAGTTGGCAAAGGCAGTCGCCGAATTTATGTTCGGTGACGAATCAAAAATGGTGCGGATTGATATGTCCGAATACGGCGAAGGTACGGTCGGCATCGAAAAATTGATCGGAATGCCGCGCGGCATCGTCGGTTCGGAACGCGGCGGAATTTTGACCGAACAGCTGCGGGAAAATCCGTACACCGTTTTGCTTTTAGACGAAGTTGAAAAGGCGAATCCGTATTTGATGAACATTTTTCTTCAGGCTTTTGACGAAGGCTGGCTGACTGACGGACGCGGCAAAAAAGTTTATTTGTCGGATGCCATCGTCATTATGACCTCGAATTTGGGTTCGGATAATTTCAAAAAATACGAAAAACCCCTTGGTTTCGGAATGAAGTCGAAAGGCGAAATCAAGGAAATCACCGGCGACGTGATGAAGGCTGCCGAAAACAGATTCACGCCGGAGTTTCGCAACCGCATTGACGAAATCATCGTCTTTTCGCCGCTGACAATGGATGAAGTGCGCGAAATCGCCAAACTTTATCTGAATAAGTTAAAGCGCAATATGGAACGTCAGGGCAAGATTTTCGACATTACCGACGAGGCGATTGATTTGCTGACCGAAAAAGGTTACAGCCGAACTTACGGCGCACGCTTTTTGAAACGCCATATTGATCAGAAGATCAAATTGCCGATCACCAATCAATGGAAATCGGCGGCGAGATTTTCGGTCGAAGCGGAAGAAGGTGAAATTGTCATTAAACCGACCGATGCTTTTAATTTGAATTAGGTTATTTTCAGATTGTTTTAAGCCAAAAGGCTTCAGTGATAAAATTTCGCTGGAGCCTTTTTGATTCTAAAGTAAGTTTATGAAAAATCTTTCATCGCTGATTTTTTTAGTTTTAATTTCCGCCTCTTTCGCTTTTGCTCAGGCGAATAAACCGGACGAAAAAGCCGAAGCCGTTTTGAAAAAAGCCGTCGAAAAACTCGGCGGCGAAAAGTATTTGCAGGTTAAATCAACCTACGGTCGCGGCAGGTTCAGTGTGATCCGCGAAGGCGCGATTATTTCGTTTCAATCGTTCGTTGATGTCATCGTTCACCCGGACAAAGAGCGCACCGAATTCAAAGACGGCGGCGTGAAAACCGTCCAGACGAACACGGGCGACACGGGCTGGATTTTCGACGGCGGCGGCGAAACGATCAACGTGCAGAACAACGATCAAATCGAAGGTTTCAAACGCAGTCTGCGCGTCAGTCTCGACAATCTTCTGCGCGGCTATTGGCGCGGCAGAGGCGTTTTGAGTTATGGCGGAAAGCGACCGGCGACGCTCGGCAAACGCAATGAAGTCGTTAAACTAATTTTTGAAGACGAATTCGCGGTCGAGTTTGAATTCTCCGACGAATATCTGCCGGTGAAAGCTATCTACAAACGACTCAACGCCGACAAAATGGAAGTCAAAGAAGAAGACCGCTACGCCCAATTCGTTGACGTGCAGGGCATCAAAACGCCTTTCATCGTTGACCACTTCACGGACGGCGCACAGTCCAGCCGCATCAATTACGAGACGATAGAATTTAACAAAACGGTCTCTGAAAAGATTTTCGTCAAACCGAACAGCGCAAAGGATTTGAAGAAGGATTTGAAATTGTAGTAACAATTCGATTTGATTAACGCGGAAAGAATGGAAGCGCGGCGGTTTTACAAAACCGCCGCGCTTCCATTCTTTCCGCGTTTTGGCGTTAAGGAGCGACGAGCGACGACACCGTAAAGTTCAAATCGTTTATTTGCGCGTTGACCGACAGGATTCTCGGATTGCCGGTAAATTGATAATTTCTGTAACCGACCGTAACAATATAAGTTCCGCCCGGAGCGATGTTTTCAAATTCATAAAATCCTAAACGGTCGGTCTGCACCGTTCGCAAGTTGCCGTTCGCGTCAGTCATCGAAATTTCTGCTTGCTCGATGCCGCGCTTGCCTTTTGTAACCCGTCCGCCGACGGTTACGTTCGCCGCCGTCGGCGCAATCCGTGTGAAATCGGCTCCGGCAACGTCGCCCGCCAGCGCACCGATAAAAATCTGCGGCGGTGCGAACGAATGTCCGCCGCTGAAAGCCGTGATCGAATAATCGCCGTCCGCCGGAAGATTTGCAAAAACGTAATTTCCCTTTGCGTCCGTCAAAACCTCGCCGGAACTCGCGCCGTCGAGCGCGATTCCGATACTGCCGATGCCGTTTCCGTTGCCGTCCGCGACGCGCCCGCTGATTTGGAAATCGTTTGCCGCGCCGGTGAAAACGATTGTGTTTTCGCCCGTCAAATTCACAAAATCCTGATTCGATTCGGCGAATAAAAATCCGAGTTCGCGCGGCTGGACGTTGTAATTGCCGCCAGCCGTCAGATTGACGAAACGGAAAATGCCGTTTGAATCGGTTTGGAGTCGGCGCGTTTCCGTGCCGGTTAAATTCACATTCACGCCGCTCAAAGGACTGCCGTTTGAATCAACGACGAGTCCGGTAATTTGCGGCAAATTCGGGTCAATTTCTTCGGCGATGATGAACGGGCTGAACGAACTTGTTTGCCCGCAAAGGACGTTGGTTTCCGAATTATAGTTGGTCGTAATATTGACCGGCGTGCCGTTTTCAATATGAATAAAACGCGGGCGCGAGGCAGGCGGCATCAAATGCACCGAACGGAACGAGAGCGTGTTGAGGTTAATGCAAATCGTAACGGGCGGCGTGAAAGTTGCCGTCGTGGAGATTTCAAAAGCAAAGTCTCCATACGCGAAAGTATTCGGCGCGGTTCCGGCTGAACCGGGCGCAATCGGCGTGATGGTCGTGATCGGATTCGTGCCGCCGACGTTCGGAAAGGTGATTGAAATGCTGCCGGATTGAATTGTTACCGGAGTCGTGCTTGTCGGTGTCGGAATGCTGTTCGATACGCCCCAATCAAGTTTATTCCCGTCAAATTCGTCTTCAATGACGAGCAACGCCTGTCCGTCCGGCTGAATGGTGATGAGTTCGCGGTCTGCTCCATTCGCATTCGGCGTGTTGTTTCTTGCTTCAAAACCTCTATCTCTGATGAGTGCCAGTCTTGCGCCGTCGGGCGACCACGAAACGGTTCCGTAAACGGTTCTGGTGTGGGAAAGAATCGTCGCCGCGTTGGTGCCGTTCGCGTTCATCACGATGAGCGAATTGTTTCGCGGAATTCTTATCTGCTGCACAAAAGCGATGCGGCTGCCGTCGGGCGACCAGCGCGGCGATAATTTCCTTCCGCCGGTATTGTTGATAATCGTGCGGTTTGTGCCGTTGGCGTTGACCGTTACGATATTTGAATCCGGGTCAGTAACATTAAAATTCGGAGTTTCAACGCAAACCAGTTTAGTGCCGTCGGGCGACCAATCAGGTTCGGTGCAGTTGTCGGTGATCGGCGACGGATTGCTGCCGTCGGTATTCATTACCATCAATCGCCTTTCGGTATTGTTGAAAGCGATGCGGCTGCCGTCGGGCGAAAACACGGGCGCGGATAATCCTTCGCCCGTCAATACGGTGACGACATTGCTGCCGTCGGCGTTAATTGTGTTGATGCCCGTTTGAGAAACTGAACCGTTTCTTTGCCTCGCATAAACCGCACGGCTTCCGTTTGGCGACAAATTCGGCGATGAATACCTCAAACCGGCTTTGGAAGACGTTTCGGTAAAAGTAACGATGCCGCTGCCGTTGGCGTTCATCGCTTTGATGTCGCCGCTGCGCGATTCGTAAATGATTCTGCCGGTCAGCGTCGCAACTTCGAGTTCAGCCACAAAATCAAGTCCTTGATTGCCGCTGCCGATGACGACTGCGGCGGACGGCGGCGTGAAAACGTAGTTCGTTTTCGACGGCGTAACGGTGTAAGTTCCCGGCGGCAGATTGGGAAAATTGTAAACGCCGAAATCGTTGGTGATAACCGTCGCGTTCGTCGCGCCGCTCAGGTTCAAGTTCACTCGCGCCATCGGGAACGAGCCGACCGGAGCGGGCGGCATAAAATTCGCGCCGCCTTTCCCGGAAGCAATGTTCGGCGTGAACACGGTGGACAAAACATTCCCGCTCAAACTGAATCTCGGCTGAACGGCGGTATAATTTTGCCCGGTTTGATTCGCGCTCAAATCGGCATAAAATCGGCTCGGCGGCGTGAAAGTGTGATTCGGATGCGAAATTGTTACCGTGTAATCAGCGCGGGGCAAACGCCTTAATATGTATTCACCGTTCGAGTCGGTTATCGAATCGTAGAAAAACGCCGGTCGGTTCGGGTCGGTCAGTCGGAGCTGCACATTCGCCATCGGCTGTCCGCTTTTGGTAACGCGCCCGGAAATGTCAGACCTGTTGCCGACAATCTGACAGCGCGAGAATTCCGAAGTATTGCCGATTGCGTCCGTCGCCGTCGCCGTGATAAATCGTCCGTCGGCGACGACAACGGGCAAAGCAAGCGAGAAAAATTCGACAATGCCGCTGGCATTTGTCGTAACGCTGCCCGAACCGAGAAAAGTTTCGCCCTCGCCGTTGCCCGAAGCGTCGCACGACGGGCTGGAGAAAAATTCCAGAGTGAATGTCGAATTCGGTGTGCTGCCCAGTATGCCTGATACGCTTGTCGTTCCGTTCACGGTATTGGCGAAAGTCAAAACCGGATAGTTTTGCAGATGATTCGCCCCGACATCGGCATCTTGCGGATCGTTGAGCAGCGGCTGCGTATGGTCATAGCCGACACTGTTAATGACTTTAATTCCCAATCTGCCGTTGGCGAAAATTCGATTTCCGGTCAGGCGGTTTCCGGTCGCCCCGTAGCCGATAAGAATACCTTGCAGCCCGTTGCCGAGCGGATTCGCCCCGCTCGCGTCAAGCCCGATAATGTTATTTTGAATGAGATTGTTCTGAACGGGATTATTTTGAACGGGCAGACCGAAGTTTCCGAAAACGACAATGCCGCTGAAATTCCCCGATATTACATTGCTGATGATCGAACAGTTGCGCGAGCCGGTTAAATTGATTGCTTCGGAATTGCCGATAGCGGTTGTTCCGGCTGGATTCGTGCCGATATAGTTTCCCCGCACCATCGTATTGTCTGAAGTGCCGATGTTAATTCCCTTTGTATTCCCTGAAATTACATTGCGTTCGCTTGCCGTTGAGCCGCCGATTACGTTATTTGGCGAGAGGAAAATATCTATTCCGGTGAAGTTTCCCGAAGAAGAACTCTCGTCCATTCGCCCGATATAATTGCCTTGAATGATGTTTCCGCCGCCGCCGTTCAATCTTATCGCGGCAGAATCAAAACCGCTTAAATGCAGTCCTTTGATAATGCTGCCGTTGCCGCCGTTGAGAATTTGTAAGCCGTTTAGCGCATTGCCGAAAATTTTGATAATCGGGCTTCCGGCATATCCCGGCTGCGTCGTTCCGTCAATGATTATCGGGTCTATAACCAAGGGCAAATCCGACAAAAGAAAAATACCGAAAGGCGCAGTTCCGGCGATGTTAAAACTAACGGTTTGAGTTCCGGGCGTGATGTTCGCATTGGTAATTGCCTGCCGCAAAGAACCCGCGCCGGTGTCGCTGTTGTTAGTTACGACAAACGAACTTGAGGAAACATTCACGGTCGCATCGGCGGTTGAGCCGAAAGCGTCCGTTACGCGCACGGTGTCAACTGCGCCCGCCGTTGTTCCGGCGGTATAAACTCCGGTTGTCGGGTTGATAGCCGCGCCGGAATTATTCGTTGTAATCGAAAAAGTATAGTTCGGCGAACCGCCCGAAGCGGTGAAAGTCTGCGTCGCGCCCGCCGGCACGTTCGCGCTCAAAGGCGATATGACAAGCGCGGTCGGACAGCCGGAATTGAAAACCCAGCTTGCGTTATTGCCGCCCGAATTCGTGCCGCTGAAAACGGTTTTTGTTCCCGTGCCGCTCATATTTTGAACATCAACGTCAACCAGCCGGTAACGCCCGCCGCCCGTCCAACTGCGCTGCGCCGCGCTCGACGAGCGAATCAAAATCGAATCCGTTTCGGGACAATTTGCGCCGCCGCCCTGCAAATCAATCGTGCCGTCGTTCGTCAAATTTCCGCCGAGCGTGATAGTCGTCGAAGAATCGTTGACCAACCTGCCGTTTGCGCCGATTGTCAACGCGCCCGCCCGCAAATTTGCACTATTGCTCAAATAAAGCGTTCCGCTCGTGATGTTCAGCGGCTGTCCGGTCAGAAGAATCAAACTCGTCGCGGCTGTTACCGTGCCGCTTGTTTTGTTGATTGAAATATTTCCCTTCGGATTCGAGCCGCCGTTATTTGTGTAAGTTTGATTATTACCGCCGCCCAGGACAAAGAATCCGCCGCCGCCCGCCGCGTCTAAAAATGTGCTGCCGATATTGACCGCGCCCTGCGCTTCAATCGTGCCTGTTCCCAATGAGCCGCGCACCAGATTCAAAGTTCCCCAAACGCGCAATCTGTCGTCCGCTTCGCTTCCGGCAACCGCGCCGCCGAGGTTTTCGGCTAAATCTATGGTCAAATTATTAAAATCGAGCGTCGCCGCGCTGCTGACGATTCCGAATGTGAAAAAACTTCCCGTCGCCGCAATCGTCCCGTTATTGTGATTGAAAGTCCCGCCCGCGCCGAGCGTTAAAAGCGAAGTTCCGCCGAAAGTCATCGTGCCGGAAGGCGCGTTAAAAATTCCGCCGTTGATTCTCAAATCAAAAGACGGACTGTTGCCAATCGTTCCGTTTTGGCAATCGAACTGCCCGCCCGTCTGCGTGAAAATTACATTGTTAAATGAAATCGCGCCGCTGCCGCAAACGAATGTGCCGCCTGCCTGCGACGAATTTGTCAGGCTGGAATTTGCCGCGCCGAATGCCAGAGTCGTCGCGTCGGCTTGCGTAATCGTTCCGGTATAACCGGCGTTGATGTTCAGACTTTTGACGGCGCGGCTGGTGTCAATCGTCGCGTTTTTCGTGCTTGAGCCGTCGAAAATAATTGTGTCAGTCGCGGTTGGAACTAGGTCGCAAGTCCAATTCGCCGCCTCGCTCCAATCGTTAGTCGCGCCGCCGCCGTCCCAAGTTTTTTCTCCGGCGACACAAGCCGCCGTTATCGTAATGGTCGCGTCCGATGTCTGGCTGCTCGCGTCCGTCACGCGCACGGTGTCCGCGCCGAACGCCGCGCCTGCTGTATAAACTCCGGTCGTCGGATTGATTGAGCCGCCCGAATTATTTGTCGCAATGCTGAACGTGCGCGGTATCGCTCCGCCCGTCGCGGTGAAATTAATTGAGCCGCCCGCTGCGACCGTCGCCGTCGGCGGCGAGATTCGCAAAGGCGCGTTGCATTTGCCCGCGCTTCCGGCGTTGAAGATTGTTTGAATTTCCGTCTGCGATAATGCGCGGTTGTAAATCGCCGCCTCGTCAATAATGCCGTTAAAGCTGTTGCTGCCGGCACTCAGCCCTAAATGCAATTCGTTAGTGGTGCGCGGCGTAAAGCTGCCCAGATTTTGACTGAGAATGACCGCGCCGTTGACGTAAATTGTCCCGATTCCCGTCGCATTGGTATAAGTCAGAGCGACGTGCTGAAACTGATTTATCGTCAGCGTGTTGTCGGGCGTGAACATAAAATGGTTGTTGACTCCGGCATCCTGGACGTTGGCGTATATTTGTCCGTTGTTCTGTCTTCCGAGCAGCACCCCGCTGTTGTGTCCCCATTCAATAATCGGTCCTTCGCCGCTGCCGCCCGGATTCGGCGAAGTCGGATTAACCCACGCTTCTAAGGTAAGCGAACCGCCCACGCCGACGTTCAAACTCGGAGAAGCGGGAACTAGCAGTTGTTCACCGGGCGCATCGAAACGAAAACCGCTGCCGATGATTCCGGGCGCGAAATCCGCGCCGTTGAGCATTGTTCCGTCGTTCGCGCCGAGCGAATCGCTGCCGTTATTTTCAGCTTTATACCACGAAATGCCGTTCGTCGGCTGCGGTGTGCAAGCTGCGGAAACGCATTTGCCCGCGCTTCCGGCGTTGACTATCGCTTGTATCTCGCTTTGCGAAAGAGCGCGGTTGTAAATTGCAGGCTCGTCAATAATGCCGTTAAAACTGTCGCTGCTGTTACGCACGCCCAAACGCAATTCGGAATTTGTGCGCGGCGTAAAGCCGCCCAAATTTTGCGTGGCGACGGCAACGCCGTTGACATAAATTGTTCCGATTCCCGTCGCGTTCGTGTAAGTCAGAGCGACGTGCTGAAACTGATTCGTCGTCAGCGTGTTGTCCGGCGTAAAAATGAAATGGTTGTTGACTCCGGTATCCACGACATTGGCGAATAATTGACCGTTGTTAAATCTTCCCAGTTGAACGCCGCTGCCGTTGCCCCATTCAAAAATCGGTCCGTAGCCGCTGCCGCCCGGATTCGGTGAAGTCGGATTAACCCAAGCCTCAAGCGTTAGTGAACCGCTTGCGCCGACATTCAAACTCGCAGAAGCCGGAACGAGCAGATGTTCATCAGCCGCATCGAAACGAAAACCGTTTCCGACTATTGCCGAAACGAAATCCGCGCCGCCTTCGAGCGTGCCGTTGTTCGCGCCCTGCGAATCGCTGGCGTTTCCTTCGCCGCGATACCACGCAACCAAGTTGGCGGGCGGCGCGACGCAAACGGTCGGGCTGTCGGGATTTTTCGAGTCGTCCTTGATGAAGCTGATGCCGCTCTCAATCGTCAACTGCGAAAGTAAATCGTCCATCGGCGGCGCGAACAACTGCGCGGAAACGGTCAAAGGCACGAATAATAGAACGAGCGTCAAACAAAATTTCACAAACATAAATTTCTCCGATAAAAAGTTTCAGTCATCAAAAATAACGCGCCGACTGGAGCGCGAAGCGGACTGGAGCGCAAGCGTCTCCGCTTGCAGTCAGCGTCGCTACGACGCGAATAAAAGTTTCGCGTTCACTCAAACTGAAATCCGCCGTAACGCTTTTTCGCCGCGAAGCGCGACTCATTGCAAGCGGGACGCTTGCGCTCCAGTCCGCTTCGCGCTCTGTTCGGCGGAATCTTTAATTAAAGACTCGCGGCAAACGTACAAATGCCCGTTCGCCGTTTCCCGAAAATGAATCGCTCCGGTTTCTGCCAACCGCACGATTTCTCTGGCGGCGATGCCGGACAGCACGATTGCCGCGTCGAGCGTCAACATCTCGACTTCCGCCGCGCAGTCCGCGCAAAAATCCAGAAAGATTTCCGCGCCGCGCTGTCGGACGATGAAAATTTCACGGCTCTCGGTCGTGATTAGAATTCTCTTTGAATTTGGCATTGTTTGGTTTAGAATGAGCCTCAACGGAAACACCCAGCTTGCCAGAACCGAATGCTTCCGCTAAAGCTCGCCAACGAATTTTCGCTGATGCCTTGGCATTTAATCAGAAGTGGAAAAAGAAGTCCTGAACTTTTTCTCCATTATTTCTCCAATCTTTCTCGGAAGAATTTATGAGCGGTAAAACAAAGCATTTAAGAGAATTCGGCAAGTTTCGGCTCGATGCGGAAAAGCGGGTTTTGTGGTTTGAGGAAAAGCCGGTCAACCTGGCTTTAAAGGAAATCGAGATGCTCTGCGTGCTGACCGAACACGGCGGCGAAGTGGTGACGAAAAGCGATTTGCTCGAACGAGTCTGGAAAGATTCGTTTGTCGAGGAAAGCAATTTGTCGCGGCACATCTACATTCTGCGCGAAACCTTTAAAACTTTCGGCGAAACGAATCTGATTCAAACCGTGCCGCGACGCGGTTATCGTTTTACCGGCAAAGTCCGCGAGGTCGAAAACGCGGAATTCGTCATCGAGAAACATACGCAAACGCGGACGCTGATTGAAATCGAAGAGAAGTCCGAGCCGTCGGCGGTGGCGGACGATTTTAATCCAGCCGTCAAAAAACGATTTTTTACCGCGCCAACCTTCGCGGCGTTTTTGCTCGCCGTGCTGATCGGCGGCTTCGGGCTTTTCGGTTATCGAAATTGGCAAGCCGGAACTGCCGCCGCCGATTCCGAAATCAAATCAATCGCCGTGCTGCCGTTCAAAACGCTCGATTCAAAAAAGAAAAATGAACACGAAGGTTTGGGAATGGCGGACGTTTTGATAACACGGCTCTCGAACATCAAACAAATCATCGTGCGACCGACGAGCGCGATTTCCGAATTTGAAAATCAGGAATTGGATTCAATCAATTTCGGCAAACGATTGAATGTTGACGCGATTCTCGAAGGAATGATTTACCGAACTGGCGATCAAGTCAGAGTGACGGCGCGGCTTATCAAGACGAGCGACGGCGCGCCGATTTGGAGCGGGCAGTTTGAAAAATCTTCGCCGGACGAATTGCGTATTCAGAACGAAATCGCTTTGCAGGTTGCTAATGCTCTCAGTTTGAATTTGAGCGGAAACGAAAAGAACTCTCTGACGAAATCACATACCGGAAACGCTGACGCTTATCAGCTTTACATCAAGGGCAGATACGAATGGAACAAACGCACCTGGGCGGGAATGAGCGAAGCCCAACGCCTGTTTCGCAACGCGATTGAACTGGACGGGAATTTCGCGCTCGCGCACGTCGGACTGGCTGATACGCTGGCGATCACGGTGGACGGAAATCAGGCGAATATCGCCATTCAAAAAGCCCTGGAACTCGATCCGAATCTGGCGGAAGCGCACGCTTCGCGGGGATTTGTCAGAATGTTTCACGAGTGGAATTGGCGCGGAGCCGAAACGTCGTTTGCCAAATCAATCGAACTGAATCCCAATTACGCGACGGCGCATCATTGGTATGCCCAACTTTTAGCCGTTGAAGGCAGAAATGAAGAAGCCAAATCGGAAATGCGTCTGGCTTTGGAAATAAATCCGCTGTCGCCGAACTTCCTCGCCGATCTCGGACAAATTTATTATTTCAACCGCGAATATACCGAGGCAAAAAAATTGTGTCTCAAGGCACTCGAACTTTCTCCCGATTTCCTTTTCGCGCACGAATATCTTTCCGACATTTATATGAAAACCGGCGATTACGACCAAGCGGTCGAGACGGTCATCAAAGCGGAAAAAATTAATAACACTCACGCCAACGAAACCGCTGACCGCCAACGGCAGCTTGAGGTGCATTATGAAACGCGCCGAAAAATCTACCGCGAAAACGGCATCGGAAAGTTCTTTGAAGATTCATTCGGAAAACCGCAGGACGCAAACGCTCCTTACGGCAATGCCGCCCTTTACGCGCTGCGCGGCGAAGACAAAAAAGCCCTCGACAGCCTGGAAAAGGCTTACGAGGGCAAAGCGTTTTTGTCAATCTTCATCAAAGCCGACCCGATTTTTGACCGTTTGCGCGACGAGCCGCGCTACCGGGAAATTTTGCGGAAGATGAATTTCACTTACTAGTTCAAATTACATCCGCGCGGTGTCAAATAATTTTGAAACACGAAATTAGCGACGTTGCGCCCGACCGACTGCCCTGCCTGATTGTCAAAATTAAAATGAATTCCGCCATAGACGCGGCTGCGGGCGACTTCCGTATTTAATGCCGCGAAACTTCGGTAATTGCGAATTACGTTCGGCGTACCGCCGAAATTGACTTGAAATTCGATGTCGTCGCGCCCGAAAAAGAGTGCGAGTGTCGTGGCGACCGACGCGCTCGCCGCCGCCGCGTTGCCCGCGTAAGCCGGATACGGCGGCGCGGCGATCAGCGAAGTCCAATTCGGATCGGAAATCGTGTTCGGATTGCCGTCTTCGTCAGCGCGTCGAATCGCCGTTAGCGGTCGCCACAAACCGTAAGTGAATTTGCTCGTAAAAGTCGTCAGCAAAGTGTCGTGCGCGGCGAGATAATGAAGCGCGAAAAGACGGGCATTTTCCACCGTCGAATTATTGCGGCTCAACGCGAGAGTGCGAATGAGATTGTTGTAGCGCGTGTCGGCGACCGGACCGCTCGCCCAAAGCTGCGCGGTCAAAGTCTGGTCGGGCGTGCGCGTCGCGCTGACCGCCGAACCGAGTTCTTTCTCCTCATTAAAATCTGCCGCGTATTCTGCGCTCGTCAGAGCGGGCGGCGGCGCGGGCAGAAACTGCGTGGCTTGCGTCAGAGCGAACGGCGTAACATTCGGAAATTGGGTGAACGTGGCGGCAGCACTGGCAGGCGGTGTCGGCTGCCAGTTGCCCGGAGTCATCGGCAGAATGAATGGCGGCGGCGCAATCATCCAGCCGTCATTGGCACGATTTGCCAGCATTCTTTGCGCGACCGTGCGCCCGATGCTTCTGCCGCGTGCCGCCTGAGCCGCTGAAATTCCGACGAGCGAATCCGTCAATTCGGTGGTAAAAATCGCCTGTTGGTTCGGATATAGACTTGCCAGAACATCGTGCGCGGCTTGCGCGGCGGCGGCTTTGACGGAAGCTCTGCCTCCGCCCCAAACTTCGGTCAAATATGGTTTATAACTGCCGTCAATCGAGTTGACCGCATCGAACATCGCCAGGTGCATCATCGCAAAACTGCGCTGCGACAGAATCGTCGCCGGTTGCGCTCCGGGCGTGGCAACGGTTTGCGTCAGAATGCGATTCCACTGCAAAATCACTTCTTCATTCGGTGCCAGTTCAGCTTCCTGTTTTTCCTGCGCCGGGGCGACACTTGCCGCACATAAAAGTAACGCGGCGACGAACAGCCGCATTGTCCAAAGAATTGTATTTTTCATTTGTTTTCTCCTTTTCGATATTCCATTAAAGAATGTCGGCGTTTTGTGGTAATTGATTTGTTTGATTTACTGAATTCGATTAATCGGCACATCGCTTCCCAAACCGAAATAGGCGTAATTAAATGCGCCGTTCGGCTGCCTGATATACCAGATGCCGTTGCGGAAAACAGCAATGTCAGATTTCCCGTCGCCGTCGTAATCGGCAGGCACGAGCGCGTCGTCGCTCGCTCCGAACTGGACGGCTCCGAAATTGGTCGCTGCATTCAGCGATGTGAACCACGTTCCGGTTGACGGACGAAACACGGCAAGATCGGTTTTGCCGTCGCCGTCAAAGTCCGCCGGAACCGGGACATCCGTTCCCAAGCCGAACGGCGTTTGCATCGCTCCGGCGGTGCTGCGCTGGACGAGCCAAGTGCCGTTCGACGGGCGAAACACGGCGTAATCGGCGCGCCCGTCGCCGTCGAAATCGCCGACCAGCGGTTTGTCCGTGCCAATTCCTAACTGAAAGAAGGTGAATTGATTAGCCGCCGGATTGAGGACATACCAAACGGCGTTCGACGGTCGCCAGACGGCGATTTCCGATTTGCCGTCGCCGTCGAAATCTGCCGGTTGCGGAATATCGCCCGCCGCGCCGAATTGCACGGCTCGGAATTGATTGTTGGAACTGTTCAGCCAATACCAAACGCCGTCGCGGAAAACAGCAATATCAGTTCGACTGTCGCCGTCGTAATCGGCGGGCGCGAGTTTATCGGTGGCAGACCCGAATCGCACGGCATTGAATCCGCCGGAAATGCGGTTGAGATACCACGTTTGGTCGGAGGGGCGAAAAACTGCTAAATCGGTTTTCCCGTCGCCGTCGAAATCGGCATTCGGAGTTACCGGACTTCGGATAAGATTTGCTGAATTCATTCCCAAAAGATTTTCAGGGCTGCTGTCGGCTTTTATCAAATTCGGGATTACCGTGCCGAATAATCTGACGTTGGCGCGGTTGTTCGTCCCCGCCGGTCCGATGGACACGGGCAGCGAACTCGCGCCGTAGGCGGCGAAGTCGGCGACTTGATTGTTGGCAAACCGGCAGTTTCGCAAAGTTACGTTTGCCGTATTGTTCGATCCGCCGTTCGCGGTTTGGAAACTGACGCTGCCCGCGACACTCAGACCGCCGCGATAAAAATCCGTAAAACCGTTATTGTTTTCAAAAACCGAGCCGACTGCCGTGAAATTAACCGTGCTGTTCGTCGTCGGACCGAACGAGCCGCCGACGGTCGCGCCGCCGTTCTCAAAGAAGCGGTCGCCGGAAGAATAAACCGAAACGATGCCGCCGTTGGTCGAGCCGAGATTTTCGACAATCATTCCCTGTTGGTTGTCAAACATTCGATTGCCGCTCAAATAGGCGTTGACGACGCTGGTGTTTGAGCCTTGCGTATTGATAATTCGCAGACCCGTCGCCGTCTGAATTCGATTATTATGCAAATCGTTATCAACGATTTCCGCTTCGATCACAAAACCCGTCGGAGAATTTCCAATATTGCGTATATCAATACCGCGCAGATTTCCCGTCGAAACGCAGTGCGCGATGCGGACGAAAGCCGTGCCTGCCGCGCTCAGATGAACGATAATTCCCGCGCCGCCGCCGACGGCATTTCTCACCGTCAGCCATTCGACCGCGTTCGTTCCCTTGCCCGTTCGGATTGCGCCCGTGCCTGTAATCGGTGTCGTATATGAACTCGCCGGAAGCGCGGCGGCATCAATAATCACCGCGCCGCGATTTCCGCCAACGCCACGCAGAGACATATTTTCCTGCAATTCGAGCCGCCCGCCATTTGGTCGCGCTGCGCCGTTCGGGTCATTGACGGAAAGCAGATAAACGCCGGGTGCCATCACGATTTGATTACCAGCATTCTGCGGATTATTGACGGCGGTATAAAGTTCTTCCAGATTGGCGACATTGACGAGAGGCGCGTCGGCAAAATCATATTTCGCCTGCCGTTTATCGCCGAAAAATAAATTCGTATCGGCAGTTTGAGCTTTCGTGTTCGGCATCGAGCAAAATACCAAAAGCGCGAAACAAAAACCGATTATTGTAAAAAATGTGCGTTTCATAATTTCTCCTTTTTCCTGCTGACTGTTTTTATTGCTTAAAGATTAGGTCGGCTGTTATAATGCAGGGGAAATTTTCCTAATTTAACCCGAAGCATTTCAACAGCCGACTTTTTGCACCGTGCGAATACACAGTAAAAGTCGGAGGTTAGATATGTCTTTGAAAAATTCTCCAGGTTTTCTCCTAAATTTCTCCGAGGGCGAAATGAATGACGAAAGGAAACATTTTTATCAATTCAAGTCGTTTCGGCTCGATGTCGGAGAGCGTCAATTATTAAAAGATAAATTTCCCGTCGCGCTCACGCCGAAGGCTTTCGACGTGCTTGCCGCGCTGGTCGAACGCAGCGGTCGGCTGGTCGAAAAAGACGAGCTTTTGCGGATTGTTTGGGCTGATTCGTTCGTTGAAGAAGCGAATGTGGCGCGCATCGTTCACACGCTTCGCAAAACTTTGGGCGAAGACGAAAACGGGAATAAATACATCGAAACCGTGCCGACCAGAGGCTACCGATTCATCGCCGAGGTCAGAGAAGAATTTGAGCCGATTGCCCGTTCTGCTGAAAATGACAGTCGGGAAGAAATTACTGATGCTGATGATGTAATGGAAATCAGCGAACCGCCCGACACGGCGCATAATGTCGAACCTGCCGCCGCGCTGCACACAAATCAAGAAGTTTCCAAACGATGGTTGATTGCCGGTTTCGCAGTTTTGATTGCGGTTGCGCTCGTATCTTTTTTCGCCTTAGCCTGGAATACCAACGAATCATCTAATTCGGAACGCCCGATTACCATCGCCATTTTGCCGTTTAATCCGATTAGCGAAAACGACCGCGACGAGGCGAATGATCTCGGTTTGGCTTTCTTGCTGATAAATCAGTTAAGCCAGTCGAAAAACTTGCGGGTCAGACCGTTTCCCGCGATAAAAAATTACACCGATGTCAAACAGGACGCGGTTGTCATCGGGAAAAAATTGAAAGCCGACTACGTTCTGGAGTCGAATTATTTGATAAACGACGGACAAATTTTGATTACTTCGGAGCTGCATAACGTCGGCAGCGGCGCGGTTGAAGAAACATTTAACTACAATGTGGACGCGGCGAATCGTTTCAAGGACGGCAACATTATTGTTGCAAATCTCGGCAAGGATTTGCTCGCCAAATTGAATTTCGAGCCGGTCAATTTTGCCCTGAAGCGCGACACGACAAACGAAGAAGCACAGCGGCTTTACTTTCACGGAATTTATTTAACCGATAAGCGCACCCGCGAAGATGCCGAAAAAGCGATTGCGGATTTTGAAAAGGCGGTCGCGCTCGACCCGAATTACGCGCAAGCCTACGCGGGTTTGGCGTATGCCCACACGACGGCGAAAGTGAACGGAGCCGACAGTTCGTTTCATTGTGCGAAAGCCTTAGAAACGGCGCAGCACGCATTGAGCCTGGACGCGAGTTTGGCGGAAGCCTACTCAATTTTGGCGATGAACCAGCATTCGTGCCAATGGGATCAAAAGGCTGCGGAAAATTCACATCGAAAGGCAGTAGAATTGTCGCCGAATTCGGCGTTTGTGCATCGCTTTTATGGGATATATTTAACGCATTTGGGAAAAGTGGGCGAATCCGTTAAAGAGATTAAGATTTCCATTGAACTCGACCCGACATCACTTTTTAGTCAAAAACAATTAGGACGCGCATTATTTTTTGGGGGCAGATACGACGAGGCGATTAAACAACTAAAGGCGACGCGGGAACTCGACGCGAACGATCCCGAACAAGCCGGATTTATTTTTACGGCATATCAAATGAAAGGCGATTTCGACCGCGCGCTCGAATGGTTTCTGATTACCCAAACCATTAAAGGCGCGAAAGAGACGGAACTAAATTCGTGGAAAGATATTTATGCCGAATCCGGCTGGCAGGGCGTTTTGCGAAAACGTCTGGAGATTGCCGAGCAAAAGGAAAAAGCGGGCGGCAATAATTTCGGCGAAATCGCTTCACTCGCCGCCCAACTCGGCGAAAAAGACAAGGCGTTTGCCTATCTGGAAAAAGAGATGCCGTTAGCCAGACTGTTTGCCGCGCAAATGCTGGTTGACCCGACTTTAAACTCGCTGCGTTCGGATTCTCGATTCGACGATTTAGTGAAACGCTGGTGGAAAACCTGAGCAAATTGTCAATTTGTCCGCAAACGTCGGCGCGTCGTCACATAAATATCGTTGCCGCCGAATCCGCTGCCGCGATTCGATGTAAAATACATCGTCTGCCAATCCGCCGATAAACTGGGATTTACTTCCCGATAATTTTCCGTGTTAATCGCTGCTCCGAGTCTGGCGGGCGGCGACCAATTATCGAAGATATTGGCGCGAGTCGAAACCCACAAATCGAACGAGTTCAAATCGTCGTTCAGAGCGGCGCGGGTCGAGCTGAAAAATATCTCCAAGCCGTCGTCTCTGACCCAAAAACACGCTTCGGTGTAAGGACTGTTCAACTCAAAAACATTGATCGGCTGGCTGAAATTGCCGGAAGCGATTTCGCTCGTATAAATATCCGCATCACCGATTCCGCCCGCACGACTGCTGGAAAAAAACAGTTGGTCATTGCGCTCTTGTCCTCCGAACAGATAGTTGGCAGCAACTTCATTCGTATCCGTATTAACAACCGTTCCGATATTGATCGGCGTTCCCCAACCGAAATCATCATTCGGATTGTTTCGCGTGCTTACCCAAATATCGTTTCCGCCGATACCGCCCGGACGATTGCTTTGAAACAGAAGAATCAGCCCGTCCGAAGAGATGCTCCGCAACCGATCCATCGAAGCGGAATTGACGACCGCGCCGAGATTTACCGGCTTTCCCCAAGCGGCATTTGCGTTCAGCCGCCTTGAAATCCAGATATCTTCTCCGGCAGAGCCTTTACGGTTCGAGGTGAAATACAAACTCAAACCGTCATTCGACAATACTGCCGAAAGATCATCAGCAGTTGAATTAACAGACGCATCGAGTTTGACGGGCGTTGACCATTCACTAAAATTTTTTACACGGTTGTTGGAAATATCCTGACGGATATTCGACGGCGTAACGATTGTCGTCATCATCAACAAAACCATTACGACAAAAATCGGTTTTCTCATTTCTTCCACTTTTTTCATTTTACGACTCCTCATATTTCCGGGTTATTTTCAAAGCGTTGTGAGGTTTATTACCGAATGATAATCGAAATCTGCATAAAATGTGGTTAAAAATTTCTCCGATTTTTTTCCTATTTTCTTCTTTACACGGCAAAATGCGAAGAAAACCCGCTGGAAATTAAAAAAAGGGCTTTGTTCTGAAAAGAACAAAGCCCTTTTTTTTACAATCCGATGCAGTCCGTTAAACGAACGCGAAATCGAACTGTTGTTGATGAATGGATTTATCGCCCGTTACATCAACATTTCCGAGATAGGCTTCGATTTCTTCGAGAACCGTGTTTTCCGATTCGTTCAAAGCCTTTGCCACGTCCGGGTGAACGCGCAGAGTCGTCTGCCGCACGTCTTCGACGCTTCTCGAAAGTCTTCGCGCTTCGCCTAAAATCTCGTAACAAACCGTCTGCGCCGATTTCACCCAGCCTGCGCCTTCGCAGTAATCGCACGGCTCGCACATTGTTCTTTCGAGCGATTGTTTGACCCGTTTGCGCGTCATAATAATCAAACCGAAGTCATTGAACGATAAGACTTTCGTCGGCGATTTATCTCCCTGCAACGCTTCCTGCAAGGCTTGCGAAACCTTGTTGCGGTTGCGGCGGTCTTCCATATCAATCAGGTCGAGAACGATGATTCCGCCCAAATCGCGCAGGCGAATCTGGCGGGCGATTTCGTCAACCGCTTCCATATTCGTTTTCGTGATCGTATCTTCCAGACGTGCATTGCCCTTGCCGACGAATTTGCCGGTGTTGACATCAATCGCCACGAGAGCTTCGGTTTGATTGATAACGAGATAGCCGCCGGATTTTAACCAGACACGCGGCTTCAACGCCTTATCAATTTCTTCCTGCACACCGTATTCTTCCAAAATCGGCTGATCGCGGGTGTAGAGTTTGACGCGGTTGACCATTCGCGGCTGAATGCGGTTGATAAATTCGACGATGCGCTGATATTCTTCTTCCGAATCAACGCGAATCGCCGTGAAATCGTCGGATAACTGGTCGCGCAGAAGGCGTTGAATAATATCCAAATCCTGATGGACGAGCGCGGGCGATTTCGATTTCTCCGCCGTCTTTTTCATATCCGTCCAAGTGCGAACGAGATAACGTGCATCCTGCCGCAAATCCTGTTCGGGAACGCCGACACCGGCAGTGCGAACGATAAACCCGCCGCTCGGCACATCTTCTTCGGCGCGAATCTTTTGAATCGCCACTCTCAGACGACTGCGTTCGCTCGCCGATTCGATTTTGCGCGACACGCCGAGATGTTCAATCGTCGGCATATAAACCAAAAAGCGTCCGGGAAGCGCGATGTGCGAAGTGATTCGCGCACCTTTTTTGGCAATCGGCTCTTTGGCGATTTGGACGAGAATTTCCTGTCCTTCGCGCAGCAAATCCGTAATCGTCGGCTGATTGCGCTCGCGTTCGCGCCGCGTGTTGCCGCTTCCACTGCCGGTGCGTTCGCGCCGGCTGTTGTCATTGCGATTGTCGCTTCGATTATCGCTTCTGCCTTCGTTTCTGCCTTCGTTTCGATTGTCGCCGCGATAGTTACTGCTCGGTCGGCTGCTCGGCGCAGGTCGGTTGACCGGCGGCTGATACGCCGGCTTAACGATTTCGGGCTGAACTTCCGGTTCGGCGACGATTCGCAACGACGTTATTTCCTCCGTTTCGTTTGCCGCGTTATTATCGGGGCGGTCGGTCGGTCGGCGACGATTGCGCCCGCCGCGCCGCACCGCCATTTCCGCCATCGAATCGGATTCTTTGATTCCAGCTTCACTGTCCGGCAGTGTTTCCTTTTTCACGGTTTTCTTGCCGCCGCGATCTTTTTTGCGATTCACGGGATTTTTCGCTTTCGGTTCAGTTTCCTCTGTCGCTTCCGCATCTTTGGCAGGCTTTTTAGATTTCGCCGCGCCTTTCGATTTAGGTTGTATTTCCTCTGTTCCAGGCGTTTCTTCAGTTTTCGCGTCGGCGACCGTTCCGCCCTTCGGTTTATTTTTCCCGCCGCGACTGCCGCGACCGCTTTTTGATTTCTGCGGAATAACCGGCTGCTCGTCGTCCTCGTCGGCGATGCGCTCGAAACCGCCGCCGTCGTTCGTTACAGAATCGAGCAAGGAACCGACTTCGGCAGTCGCCGTGCTTTCCATATCGAACTCAATGGCGCGAACTTTATCGGTAATCGCTTCTTGCCGATACGCATCTTTGAACATATCGCCGGTCGTTTCTTCGTCATCAATAATGCGCTCGAAACCCGAATCTTCCACGTCGAACAGCGGCGCAGATTCAAACGCGAGATTGATTTCTTCCGCTTCGTCGGCAGTGATTTCCGTGAAATCTTCCGAAAAATCGAAGCCGCTCAACTCCTTGAATTCATTGTCCGTCGAAGGCTTTTCAGTTTCCTCGACGAATGATTTTTGCTGTGCCTGTTCCTGTCTTTCCCGTTTGCCGCCGCGTCGCTGTTTGCCCTGACGTTCCTTATTAAACTCTTCTCTTACTTCGACCTTTACCGGCTCGTCGGCAGCTTCGACGTTTTCGTCGTCGTCAGTTTCCGCCGTCGTTTCCGTCATCGGTTCGGCGAGTTCCTGCACGGCTTCCATCTGTTTTTCGCGTTCGATCCGCGCCTTCTGGATTTGTTCGTCGGCTTCGCGCTTGGCTTCTTCGGGTGTGGATTTTTTCGATTTCTCCATCACGATGCGTTCGATTTCCTCTTCTTCGTCGAAAAAGTCGGAAACGTATAAAAACGCATCGCGCTCCAACCCGATTTCGACAAATGCCGACTGCATTCCGGGCAGCACGCGCATCACTTTTCCTTTATAGATATTGCCGACGATGCCCGAATTCTCTTCGTCGCCGCGTTCGATATAAAACTCCGAAACGCGACCGTTATCGAGAATGGCAATCTTTTTTTCGCGCCCGTTGACGCTGATAATCATTTCTTTTGACATATTTTATGACATTTAATTTGTAGAATCAGACGGTGATAATTTAAGAGGCGCGTCAAGGTTTTCTGCAAACGATGACAGACCGCTGACCGCTGATTTTTTCGGTTGCCGGAAAGATGAACGATTGGGATTGTCGGGGGAATTTTTAAGTTCGGATTTAACTCGAATGACTGAGCAGATTTTGCGTCTGACGGTAAGTTTTTTATTTTGTTTTTAGAATTGAATTCTGAAACAATTTGGAACTTTGAGTTGGTACGCGTCTGAATTTATCAAAAGCGGTTGTTTTCCGCTTCAAATTTTCTCTGACAGGGAGCGCAAAATTTCTTTTGCAAACCGCGCTCGAACCCGTCGAAAATGCTCTTTCAAAAAAAGCCGTAATTAAAAAATCCTTTTGTAATCTTTGTCGTTCGCCCGTTCTAAGTAAATAGTTAAAGGGAAATTACCACTTCCGGCAAACTGACGTAAGTATAAATTAAAAATGGTAAATGGTAAATAGCTATTTTCAGGTTTCAGGTTTCAGATTTCAGATTTCAGGTTCAGGATTTAAAAAATAACCGGAAACCGGAAACCGGAAACTAGAAACTCTCTCGCCTTTCATTTACCATTAAAATTATGGAGATTTATTTTCAGTTAATTACCGACGCGGAAGCTCTGCGAACGGCTTGCGAGACGCTCAAAAACGAAGACTATTTGGGTTTCGACACCGAAACGACTGCTCTCGACCCGTTTGAAGGCGACATTCGTCTCGTGCAGTTGAGTAACGGCAACGACACGAAGGTCATTGATTTAAAGCCGTTCAGGGAACGCGGCGATTTAAAGACTTCCGAAGAACTCGCGCCGCTCAGAAATTTATTAAGCGCACCGAAACCGATTAAAATCGCGCACAACGCCAAGTTCGACGCGAAATGGATTCTGCATCATTTAAACGTCGAACTCGTCGGCATTTTCGATACCTTACTCGCCAGCCAACTCATCGCGGCGGGCGATCAGGATCGAAGGCATTCGCTCGCCGATGTAACCAGTCATTTTCTCGGCACGGAACTCGACAAAACCGAACAGGTCAGCGATTGGAGCGCACCGGAACTTTCCCAATCGCAAATCGAATACGCCGCCCGCGACGCTTCGACGATGATCCCCTTACGCGAAAAAATCGTCGAAAGATTAAAAGCTGACGAACTTATCAAAGTCGCCAAGCTCGAATTCGACTGCGTACTGCCGATTGCCGCGATGGAACTGAACGGCTTCTACCTCGACGCAGCCTGTTGGCGCAAACAACTCGACAAAGTAAAAATCTCGCAGGAACGAGTAGCGATGGAACTCCAGCAGATGCTCTCCGCCGGTGTCGCACAAGCCTCGCTTTTCGGCGTAACCGAAATAAACTTGGATTCGCAAAACCAAGTTACGGACGCGCTGAAAAACCTCGGCGTTCCCGTTCCCGAAACGACTCGCGGCTGGCAATTACAGCCGCTCGCCGCCGAATTCCCCGTCGTCGCCAAACTGCTCGAATATCGCGGCGTAGCGAAAAACTTAACCAGCTTCGGCGAAAACATTCTCGAATTCATCAAACCAAACACCGGCAGAATCCATTCGGATTTCCGTCAAATCGGCGCACCGACCGGCAGATTTAGCTGTTCCAAACCGAACATTCAACAAATTCCGCACGACGAAAATTATCGTCATTGTTTCCGCGCACCCGAAGGCAGAAAATTAATCATCGCTGACTATTCGCAGGTCGAATTAAGAATTCTCGCCGAATTTTCAAAGGACGAAAACTTCATCAAAGCCTTCATCTCCGGCGAAGACTTTCACACGACGACCGCCGCGCAAGTCTTTAACGTCAAGCCCGAAGCGGTAACTTCCGACCAGCGCAGCTTCGCCAAACGCCTGAATTTCGGTGTCGTTTACGGCATCGGCTCGCAAAGATTTGCGATGATGACCGGACTTTCCCAATCAAACGCCGAAGACATTATGCGGAAATATTTCGCCACCTATCGCGGACTTGATGCGTGGCTGAGAGACGCGGCACGAAAAGTTATGAGCGAACGCGCCGCCCGCACCGCGTCCGGCAGATTATCGAAATTCCGCTTTGAACCCGAAGACCGCAAAGCCGCGTCGCTGGCGCAAAGAAACGGTAAAAATATGCCGATTCAGGGAACTTCGGCTGATGTCTTGAAACGCGCTCTGCATCTTTTGCACCAATCAATCAGCGGCACATCAGCCAAACTCGTCAATATCGTCCACGACGAAATCATCGTCGAGTCGGACGCGAACGAAGCCGAAATAACCGCCGACCGATTAGAAAAAGCGATGTGCGCGGCGGGCGAAGAATACGTCAAAGTCGTCCCCGTCAAAGTTGACGTTCACATCGCCGATGAGTGGGCGAAGTGATGTGAAGGCAAAAGGAAAAAGGTAAAAGGCAAAAGTGAAGAAATAAATTCCGAACTTTTGCCTTTTACCTTTTGCCTTTTGCCTTCTCACGCTCCTTTCTCCCGCCAAAACTGCCGCACGCGCAGCCGATTCGTTTTGTTTTTCCCCGCGTAGGATTTTCCGATTGCCTCAGCGATTGGCAAATTTGAAACTTCCGCCGATAAAGTTTTCGCTTCCGCCGGAGATACGCCGAACGCATTTTGCAGAAAGCGCGTCGCGCCGGCGTTTGATTGAAGCAGAAAGATAAATTCGAGCAGTTCCGTAAAATCGAAATCGCCCGCGTCGTAATCGTCGGGCGACTGCGACAGCAGAAAAACGGACGCGCCTTTGCTGCGGATTTCTCTAATCAATCTTTCTAAAATGGCGTTGCGCTTTTTGTCCTTCAAAAAATGATGCGCTTCGTCAATGACGATAATCGTCCGCATTTCGCGGATGCCGTCCGCGGAAACATTTGAATCGGGCATCGCCAGCAGTTCGCGGTAAATGGCGGTCAAAACAAGGCAAACCGTCAGTTCGCGCAAAACCGTCAGCCCGTGCAAATCAATAATTACGGTTTTCTCCGTCAGATTTGCCCACAAATTCGGATCGTCGCGCCGCGCAAAAATCTCGAAGTCGGTCAACTGGCGCATCGTTTCGGTCAAAGTGTCGAGTTTGCGTTTATTGACCGTGTAATCGTATTCGATTTCCTGATTAATAATCTCAAAATCGGGAAACGGCGCGTTTTCGCCGCGCATCGCTTCAAACCCGCGCCGAATCGCGTCATAAAGCAGTTGCGCCTGCACCGTTCCGAGACGCTTTTCGACATCACGAATCAAATCCGCAAATTCCTGCGCCGCCACTTTCACCGCCGTTTCCGAATTGACGTTGACGCGCGAAAACGGATTAAGCGGCAAACTCTCTTCGGGCAAACGCACGACCGTCGCCCGCGTCGCCGCCGCAAAATCGGCATCGTCCGCGACATCGCCCTTCGCGTAATCGAAAAACACGAAATTGACTTTATACTCCGACTGCCGCCGCAGTTGAGCCAGCAAATCTTTCACAAACTGCGTTTTCCCGCTTCCCGGCTTGCCCGTAACCGCTAAATAATTATTCGTCCGCCGGTTAAATTCCACCGAAACAGGCGCGTCCGTCGCTGCATTCCAACCGATCTGCAAATCGAGCAGCCCGTCGAAAGCCGGAGTCGCCTCAATCGTCGGCGCGGCTTCCTGCGTCCGCTGTTCCAACCCGGCGCGGGTCAGTTCAACCAAATACTCGACGTAATCGTCTTCGGACTTAAACCCGTTCGTATCATTAGCGATCAACGCAAAACCGTGGTCAACGTGCGCTTTCAAAAGATGCAAAAACTCATCGTCCGACAAAACGCGATTGTGCCTCTGCACAATCAAAGCGCGAAAAAGCGGCGTGTAATCGGTTCCGCCACCGCTAAAAATCTGCTGCGTATCAATGGCGCGTCCGTCTTCGCCGCGCAATTCAAAATCGGGAATGTCGCCCGAAAGCAGCGAACGCCCGACGGCAAGGCGAATCGGCGCGTAATTGACGCGAAAATTCCAGACACGCTTGAGCGTATCAATCAAATCCCACGATTCTTGTGATGGTCTTATGTCAGGCATTTATTTAATTACAAATTTCTTAACGGGGATTTTTTCAAGCGTCACGGTCTTGTCATCAAGAGCTTTCTGATAACTTTCTTGTAAATCGTATGATTTATTATTAGTTCCCGGCGAATGACCAACCATATATAAAAATAGATTTTGTGCTAAAACATCGTTATTGGTGATGACATTTCCGCTGTTCCAAAGAACATAAATCCAAGGTTTGGAAGTTAATAATAAAGGGACTTTGCTCAACGCTTGAACTGCGTCCTCAATTTTTGCGCCTCTATCCATTAAAACTCTCACTGCTCTAACAAAAGGTTTTTGTCCATTCGGTCTAAATAAAAGGTGTCCGCCATCTATATTTCTATACTTTCCCGCTAAACCTTTTTCTGGTGGTTTATCTGTAACTTCTTTTACTTCTGGAACAAATTTCCTTAGGGCATTCCAAAAATCGCATTGTAGATTATATATTTGCTGAATTTTTGTTTCGTCGGGAGGTCCGGTTTCTAATTTAGTTTTCTCACGACTTCCAGAAGCATTTTTGGGAACGGATAGGGTTCTGACCATATCGTAAAGAGCAAGCATCGTAGTTACACAAGATTTATTGTTAGGTGGAACATTTGTTTCCTTAGTAAATAATGCGAAGCCATCTTTAAGATATTTAAATTCTTCTGCTAATTTTCGCGTAACTATTGCAAAAGCATCGTCTTCGCTTAAAGCTACAATCTCACCTCTCGACACTGGCTTTGCATACCTGTTAAGAGTTGAAAAAAGCCTTCTGGTTCTTTTTTGTCCTTCTTCAGTTTTTCTATGACTAACAAATATTACACATTGATTTTCCTTTTTTAGTTCAGGCTTCAAACTGAGCGCATATTTAATTCCTTCAACTCTATGTTGACCATCAATGGCAAAAATATCTTCACTTCCTGTTAGTTTAATAAAACCAAAAGAGTGATTTGAATTTTCATCAATATCAAATGATTCAAATGGAAAGTCTTCCTCTAAAACAACAGGAAACCAATCCGCATTCCCCATAAAGATTCCAACAACTATTGCATTGAAAAATCTTTGAGGTTGAGTCATTAAATACTTAGCAATTTGTTCCTGCCGTTTTTCAGTTAAGTCTCTTTGTAACCAATTTTTTAATTCAGTTTTTTCGTGAATTTCATTAACGGGTTTAATCCATTCTTTAACGTCTTCAAATGTCATTAAAGAAATATAATATGCACGGTCGCCTGTTCGGGCGCGTAAAGCAGAAAAAGATTTTCGTTTTTGTTCTGACATAATTTTCACCCAAAAAGATTTCTAATTGCTATTCCTAATTTCCCTTCAATATCTCTATTTGATGGTGGCGTAAGAGTCTGAATTAAATTACTTTCCGTAGGTTTAATTAAATTTGCGTCTTTAACCTCAGCGTAATAAAACCATAGATAGTCGTGCCATTTTTGTAACATTTCGGCGACGTGAGGTTGTGGCGAATCCCAAAAATCATTTCGGTAATAACCTTGATATTTATAATACCGATTCCTGAATTTAATGGCTTTGCCGATATACATTACATAGGCACATTGCGGATGTTGCGCTATTTCAGGACACACTACAAAAGTATAAACTCCTCCGTATTCGATAGGAACATCCATTGCATTACCTAATGCAAATTTAACTTTCTTCCATACTAAAGGATGTTTTATTGGAGATTTAAAGTTTTTCCATTGCTTAGGATAAAGGAGCATTCTATCAACTCTAAAATCTGCCATCTTTGGATTATTTCGGTCGAAAAAATAATCTATCATTGGATCATCTATTGGAAGAGTTTTAGTTTTTGCCATATTAAAAATAACCTTCTTCAATTTTTGAGTTTCTTTTCACGTCGTCGTGTTTTATCAAATAATTTTTGCCGATAAAAGGTTTCAGAAGTTGAACGTAACGATGGTCAATTTCCTCATCAGTCGAAAGAATAATCACCTGTTCGCTGGCAAACGGGAAATAATGTTTCGCAATGTTGGTGCGGTGTTCGCTGTCGAGACGGGCGAACGGCGTGTCAATGATAATCGGCAATTCGACATCGGAACTTTTCGCCAAGCCCCACAACAGCGCAATCGCGTAAATCTGTTTTTCGCCCGCCGACAAGCTGCGTTTTTCTTTGATGTTGCCGTGCGGGTCGTGAATCGCTACGTCGAAAGTTTGCAGATCAATTTTCACTTCGCCAACAAAATCGTTTTTTCGCGCCAAACGATGATACATTTCGGTCGTATATCGTTCGAGTTCGGAGAGTTTGCGTTTTTGCAGTTGCTTTTCGTAATTCTGCACGGTAACGCGAATTTTTCGGGCTAATTCAACTTGCGTTTGAACTTTTTTCGCGCCGATAAGTTTGTCTTTTAGATTGATGATTTTTTCCTGAACAGATTTATATTCGCGTTCAAAACGACTGATTTCGTCTTCGAGTTTGCCGGTTTTTTCGTTGAGCGTTCGTTTGAGTTCGCTTTTGCTTTTGAAGTCGGCGACCATCTGCCCAACGTGCGAATCGTCTTCGGGTAAACTGCGGAGTTCCCGGCTTGCGTCCTGTGAGCGACGTGAGGCGCGTTCACGAATCGTCAGCAAATCTTTCAAATTGCCGATGATTTCTTTGGAAACTTTGTCTAACGTGCCGAGAACAAAGCGTTCGTCTTTCGGCGAAAGTTCGTGAATCGCTTCATCTGCCGCGTCTTCGGGTTTCGGCATAAATAACGCTTCCCATTCTTCAGTCAGAAGTTTGGCATAGCTGGCTTTTTGATACGGCGTTAAATCAGGCGTAGCGCGCACAACGGTTTCGTCCCAAAAAACGCGGTGAACGATTTTATTGAGTTGCGGATGAACTTTTGTCTTTGCCGCTTCCCATTGGCGCAAACCTTCTTCGGCTAAAATCTGTCCGCGAAGTTCCTCGCAAAGTCTGCCCGAAATAGCAAATGGTAAAATGTCGGAAGCGAGTTTCAAAATGTCTTCGTTTGCTTTGCGCTTTTGGGTTTCAGTGTCGGCAACTTCCAATTCGAGTTGGCTGCGGTTGTTTGTTCCGATTCCGGTTACGCGGCGAATCTCTTTTTCGAGTCGTGTTTCTTCTTCGTACAAACCGTAAAGCTGATTTTGAATTTCGGCTAACTCTTCCCGATTATCTCTGATTTTTTCGTCATATCTAGCTTCGTCGGTCTCCAGTTCGCGTAATTGTGAATCGGTTACTTTGTCCGAATCGCGCCGAATATCGTCAATATGTTTCGATAAATCAACTTCCAAATTGCCAATAATTTTTAAGCCGAGTAAGTATCTAATTGATTCTTTCAAAGATTCGCGGTCGGTCGAATCATCGGCAAACTGCTGAATTTTTTCGCCGTCAAAGAAGAAAAATTCAGAAACGCCGGGTGGAATTTTCTCGTTAATAAAATCCTGCCATTGGTCACGGGCGACGAGTTCCAATTCTTTGCCGTCTTTGTAGATCGTCATCGCCGACGAATTTTCATACTTTCCCGTTACTGTGTCGAAAAACCAGTTACGCCGAACTTTAATTTCGTGTGGATTCGGGATCGGCACGTCATCGAAAGTCAATTCGATGAACATTTGTTTGTCGCGTTTGCGGGCATTGTAATTGAACTTTTTGTTGATGAATGAGGCTTCGGATTCGCTTTTTGAAAGCAAGCCGCTTCCGCGTTCGCCGTAAAGACAGAGTTTTACAGCATCGAGCAAACTCGTTTTGCCCGAACCGTTCATTGCGCCAATCAGAATTATATTCTGCTCCGAATCTTCTGTGGGCGTGAGATTAATTTCCTGCGTTCCTTCAAAAGCCGTGTAGTTATGCAGTATTACGTTTTTGAGAATCATTTTTCTAAACTTACGTCTTCCTGACGCTTCAAATAATTTTTCAACGCCATATCAATATCTTTGAAAAGGTTGTTGCGGCGCATCAGACCGCTTTTGTCTTTTTCGATTTGTAAAAGTTGCTCGACCAATTCGACCGGAACGCCTTGTTCGCGGCAGATTTCTTCGAGCAGTTGATGATCTTTAGCGCGGCGTTCGTTGATTTCTTTGTTCATAACGAGTTCTACTCCGAAAACTTCTTCGTAAATTTTTGTGACCGATGGCGCGTCGTGAAAATCGTGATACCAAATCCATTGAATGCCGGAAAGTTCTTCGGCGGTGATGAGCGGCATTTCGATTTCTTTTTGGACGGTCAGCAGTCGGCGCAGAATGTCTGCGCGGGCTTGTTTATGAAACGGTCCGGTTCCGTCCTGCAAATTGCGGCGGTAGGTTTGGCGCATCGTTAAATCGTCGCGGATTTTTTTGAGCCAGTCGCGCATCTCCAGAAGCGGTTCCATCCAGTATTCGCCCGTGTCAATCAAGCCTTCCATTGATTTGTCTTCGTCAACGACGGTGCAAGTCCAGCAGCCGAAACGCGAGTTCCCGCACGACGGCGTGGAAGTGTCAATGACCAGCGGACATTCGCCGCCCGAAGCGTTGCGGTAGAGCGTGAAAAGTTTGCGGTTGTCGCCGCGCCACGGGCTTGGAACCTGCAAAAGATACGTCCAAACGTGATCGTCGGTCAAATCGGCGATGGGCGCGAAAACGAAAACTCCGGGCAGTTGGTGTTTGCGAAGCCGCGAGTATTTGCGTTCGTGCCGCGCCATCGAAGCGCGGCGGTTGGTGCTTTCGGCTTTGCGCGTGCCGAGCAAAATGATCGCTTCGCCGTTGTCGCCGAGAGTGTCTTTGATGTATTTATTCGTCGGGTTGATTTTCATTCGTTCCGTACACCAGCGGAAGAAACGGTTCGGCGACGGATAGCCTTTGCCGATGAGATTGATCCAAAAAGTGTCGGCGAGAACGGGCGTAACTTTGACGACTTTGATCGGGAAAGCGTAGCCTTCACCAGCCGTGCGGATTTTATCGAGTGTGCTGTCAATCCAACGCGCCACTGCCGGATTTTCAACCAGTGTGTCATTACATAAAACGTGAATTTCCTTATGCAGCGGGACGTTTTCGTCCTGCAATTCGAGTAAGGAATAAAAAACAAGCTGCAAAAGCGTCGTCGAATCTTTGCCGCCGGAAAAGCCGATAATCCAAGGCGTTGCGTCCGCCAGATATTGGTCTTTAATATCGGCGATAATGCCTTCGACTAAAACGGCGGTAGTGATTTCGGCGAACCCGACGCTGGCTGTCATTTGATTTTTCCTTTTAGGATTGAGTTTGAAATTCTGCTTTGAACGATAACAAAAATGCGGCGGCGAAAGCAAATTTATCGCTTTTGCTGCGCGTTCAGAGTTACGCATTTATGCGTGATCCGACGTAGCCGGTTAACAAGCTAGTTAGATACGGGCGGCGTTGATCACGGCTGAAGCCGTAACTCTGAACTTTATTACCAATTAGTTTCCGTCTGCTTGACCGCTTCGCCGTGTTCGACGAGGAATCTTTCGGCATCAATCGCTGCCATACAGCCGGAACCTGCCGCTGTGATTGCCTGGCGGTAATATGAATCCTGCGCGTCGCCGCAGGCGAAAACGCCTTCGATGTTGGTTTTCATCGTGCGTCCTTCGGTGATTAGGTAGCCGGTTTCGTCCATATCTAACACGCCTTTGAATAAATCGGTGTTCGGTTTGTGTCCGATGGCGACGAAAACGCCCTGCGTGGGAAAGAGCGTTTCTTCGTTTGATTCGGTGCTGAAGATTTTTACGCCGGTTACGCCTTCTTCTTTCGTGCCGACGATTTCTTTGATGCCGGTGTTCCACATCACTTCGATTTTTTCGTTACTGAGAACTCTGTCCTGCATAATTTTCGAGGCGCGGAAGCTGTCGCGGCGGTGCATTAAGGTTACTTTTGAAGCAAAGCGCGTTAAAAACATCGCTTCTTCCATCGCCGTATCACCGCCGCCGACGATGACGACCGGCTTGTTGCGAAAGAAAAATCCGTCGCACGTCGCGCACGCCGAAACGCCGTTGCCGCCCAAACCGACCGGCACAGGTTCTTCGCCCGGAACGCCGAGCCATTTGGCGGACGCGCCCGTCGAGATGATTAAAGTTTCGGCTTTGATGACCGTTGAAATCTCTTCGCTTTCCTGACTTTCCTTGCCGTAAAGCGTGAAAGGTCGCTCGCTCAAATCAATGCGGTCAATCCAGACGTTGATGATTTGCGTGCCGAATCTTTCGGCTTGAGCGCGAAATTGATTCATCAGTTCGGGTCCCATTATGCCGTCGGCGAAACCGGGATAATTCTCGACATCGGTCGTAATGGTCAACTGTCCGCCCGGCTGCGGTCCGTCAATGACGAGCGGCTCAAGTTGAGCGCGTGAAGCGTAGATGGCGGCGGTCAAACCCGCCGGTCCCGAACCTAAAATAACTACCTTTTTGCTGATTTCCGTTTGCGGCATAAATTTTTATTCTGTCTCCGTACAATCTGTTCGATAAATTTCCTAATGTTTTTATTATAGCCGTTTCGCCGAAAAAAATTCCAAAAGGCGATTTTTAAGGTTCATCGGGCGAGGGTTTATTTTTGTTTTACAAAAAACGCCGGATTAGATATATTTCTTGGTAACTTTTCGTGTTAAACTGTTTTTCGATTTATAAATTCTGCTGATAAACTCTTCGGACTTGTCTATGGCAACCAACATTTCGCCTCAATTCGAGGAAAAACGCTTTGCGCTGCGGATGGCTCTGCGTCTGCCGATTGTCATTTCAGGTCGCGCAAACGACGGCGCGACGTGGAGCGAACCGACCGAAACCGACGATATTTCAACGACCGGCGCACTCTTTCATCTCAATCAGGCGGTGGCGGCGGGCGAAATTTTATATCTGCGCTCGCACCGTCCCGACGGCATCCCGGTCGAAGTCAAAGCCGAAGTGATGCGCGTTTCACCCGCCGTCTATGGCACGAACCGCATCGGCGTGAACATTACCGATTCAAAGGAAAACTGGCTGCGCCTGTTCGTCGCGTGGGTCGCCGACGACCAGCACGAGGAAGAATGAGAGTGGAGAGTCGAGAGTGGAGGGTCAAGAGAATAGACACGCATAAACTCTCGACTCTCCACTCTCGACTCTTCACTCTTCATAGATTTTATGAAAAATTACGAAACACTGATTGTAGAAAAAAATAATAATGTCGCGGTCGTTACGATCAATCGTCCCGACAAATTAAACGCTTTGAGTTCGACGGTTCACCGCGAAGGCGTGGAAGTTCTTGACGCGCTGAAAACCGATTCGGAGGTGCGCGTCGTCGTCATCAAAGGCGCGGGCGAAAAGGCTTTTGTCGCGGGCGCGGATATTTCCGAATTTGCCGGTACGTCGCCGGTCGAACAGCGCGATATTATGAATTCGCGTTCGCTCTTTACGGTTCTCGACACTTTTCCGAAACCGATTATTGCGATGATTAATGGTTTCTGCTTAGGCGGCGGCAACGAATTGGCGATGGCTTGCGACATTCGGATTGCGTCGGAAAAATCGCGTTTCGGTCAGCCGGAAATCAATCTCGGAATTATCTGCGGCGGCGGCGGAACGCAAAGATTGACACGCTTAATCGGCGAATCGAAAGCGATGGAAATAATTCTTACCGGCGATATGATTGACGCGAAAACCGCTTTCGATTACGGCTTGGTCAATTACGTTTATTCAGCCGAAGAACTCGAATCGAAAACGATGGAACTCGCCGCTAAGATAGCGGAAAAATCGCCGATTGCATTGCAGATGTCCAAAGAAGCCGTCAAATTCGCCTCGCGCTCGAATTTGGATGAAGGCTTGCGCCGCGAAATTGATCTGTTTGCAATTTGCTTTTCGACCGAAGACAAAAAAGAAGGCGTGGCGGCGTTTCTGGAAAAAAGAAAGCCGACTTTTACGGGAAAATGAGTGGAACGATGAAGTCGGAACGCGGAACGCTGAATAATTCTTTAAATTCAGCGTTCAGCGTTCCGACTTCATCGTTTTTCTACGCGGTTGCCGCCGCCGATTCGGACGTGAATTTCAACGCGCCGTTTTCGGCTGAGACGTGAATGTTTGAACCGCTGCGGATTTCGCCGTTCAAAAGTTTTATCGCCAGCGGATTTTGAATCAGCGTCTGAATCGCCCGTTTTAAAGGTCTCGCGCCGAAATTCGGATCATAACCTTCGTCCGACAAAAGCTGTTTCGCCGAATCTTCCAATACAATCGAAATGCCGCGTTCCGCTAAGTTCTTTCGCAGTTTTTCAAGCTGAACTTCGATGATTTTTTCAATCTCCGATTTATCCAACTGCCCGAAAATTACGATGTCGTCAATGCGGTTCAAAAATTCCGGCTTGAAATGCGACCGCAAAACGTCGAACACGATGTCTTTGACGGGAGTGTCAACCATCTGATTCGCATTCATAATTTCACGCGAACCCAAATTGCTCGTCATAATCAAAACCGTGTTTTTGAAATCCACGACGCGACCTTTGGAATCGGTCAAACGACCGTCGTCCAAAATCTGCAATAAGATATTGAAAACGTCTGGATGCGCCTTTTCAATTTCGTCGAACAGCACGACCGAATACGGGCGGCGGCGCACGGCTTCGGTTAATTGTCCGCCTTCGTCGTAGCCGACATATCCCGGCGGTGCGCCGATCATCCGTGCGACGGCGTGTTTTTCCATATATTCCGACATATCGAGCCGTACCATCGCCCGTTCGTCGTCGAACATAAATTCCGCTAAGGCTTTCGCCGTTTCGGTTTTACCGACTCCGGTCGGTCCAAGGAAAATAAACGAACCAATGGGACGATTCGGGTCTTGCAGTCCGGCGCGGGCGCGGCGCACCGCGTTGGCGACGGCGTTCAATGCTTCGTCCTGCCCGATGACTCGCCTGCGTAATCCCGATTCCATCGAAACGAGTTTCTGCATTTCGCCTTCGAGCATTTTTGTAATGGGAACGCCCGTCCATTTGGCGACGACTTCCGCCACGTCTTCTTCGGAAACTTCTTCTTTTAAGAAAACGCCGTCTTTCTGCAAATCCGCAAGGCGCGTCTGTTCAACTTCCAACTGCTTTTCGAGCGTCGGAATCGTGCCGTATTGCAGTTCGGCGGCTTTGTTCAAATCGCCCGCGTTTCGTGCCTGTTCGAGTTCGAGCTTGGCTTGTTCCAACTTCTCTTTGCCCGTCCGCATCTTGCCGATTTCGTCTTTTTCAGACTGCCATTTCGCCTTCATTCCGCCGGATTTTTCTTTCAAGTCGGCGATGCGTTTTTCGATGTCTTCGAGTCGCCCTTTCGATTTCTCGTCGGTTTCACGCGATAACGCCTGCTTCTCAATTTCGAGCTGCAAAATTTCACGTTCCAGAACATCAATTTCAACCGGCAAGGAATCAATCTCGATTCGCAGTTTCGACGCGGCTTCGTCAATCAAGTCAATCGCTTTATCGGGCAAAAATCTGTCTGTGATGTAGCGGTTGGAGAGCGTCGCGGCGGCGACAATCGCCGAATCGGTGATGCGAACGCCGTGATGGACTTCGTATTTTTCCTTGAGTCCGCGCAAAATCGCAATCGTGTCTTCAACATTCGGTTCGCCGACATAAACCTGCTGAAAACGTCTTTCGAGAGCCTTGTCTTTCTCAATATATTTCTGATATTCGTTCAAAGTCGTCGCGCCGACACAGCGCAGCTGCCCTCGCGCCAGTGCCGGTTTCAGCATATTCGACGCATCAATCGCGCCTTCGCTTGCGCCCGCGCCGATCAAAGTGTGCAGTTCATCAATGAACAAAATAATCTGCCCGTCCGATTTTTCGATTTCCTTCAAAACCGCTTTCAGACGATCTTCAAATTCGCCGCGATACTTCGCGCCCGCCAGCATTGCACCTAAATCTAAACCGACCAATTTTTTATTTTTAATCGTTTCAGGAACATCGCCTGAAATTATCCGCTGCGCCAAACCTTCGACAATCGCCGTTTTACCAACGCCGGGTTCGCCGATCAAAACCGGATTGTTTTTCGTCCGACGTGATAAAACCTGAATCGTGCGGCGGATTTCGTCATCACGCCCGATGACCGGATCGAGTTTTCCTTTCCGTGCGCGTTCGGTCAAATCAATCGAGTATTTATCCAACGCCTGAAAATTTTCTTCGGCATTCTGGTCAGTGATTCGCGCACCGCCGCGCATTTCGACGATGGCTTTTTCGAGGTCTTCTTTAGTAATTCCGTTCGAGCGCAAAATGCGTCCCGCGTCGCCCGTTTTTTCACCCGCAATCGCCAGTAAAAGATGCTCGGTGGACATATACTCGTCCAACATTTTTTCGGCTTCCTTCTGCGCTTCCTGAAAAATCGTGTTGATGCGCGAACTGAAAAACTGCTGACCGCCGGAAACCTGCGGGAATTTTGCAATCACCGCCGACACTTCGTTTAAAATCGCCTGCGCGTTCGCGCCGACTTTGCCTAAAATCGGGCGCAGCGTTCCTTCTTTCTGTTCGAGCATCGAAGCCAACAGATGCTCCGGTTCGACCTGCTGATTTTGATTTTTTTCGGCAACGCCGATGGCTTCCTGAATCGCTTCCTGTCCGCGAATGGTGTATCTGTCAAATCTCATATTTTTATTACAAAGATGAAAGTAATTTAGTCTTGTTAGATGATAAAATCTGAGTGTCTTGTTGTCAAGTATTTCGGCGGAAGTTTTTTGCTTCAGAAAAATTTAACATTCGCGGCTGTTCAGATGACACTTCGGGCTTTTGTCGGTTATATTTAGCTTGCACAATCCCATAAACTTAAAATAAAACAATGAATACGGTAACGGCAATTTACGAAAAAGGCGTTTTTCGTCCGATTCAAAAAGTTGATTTTGAAGAAGGCGAGCAGGTGGAAATAATTATCAAACTGCCGGAAGAAAAGGATTCGGCGGAATCAATACCGGATTTGGCGATTGATACGGGCGTTTCCGATTTAGCGACCAATGTTGATTATTATCTTTACGGACTGCCGAAACAGAGCGAAAAATGAAAACTGTTTTTGCCGATACTTCCGGCTGGCTGGCGATTATCGTCAAATCTGACGCGCTGCACGAAAAAGCGGTGGAAATCTATCGGCGATTGCTCAAACAGGATTGCAGGTTTGTAATTCACGACGCGATTCTGCTGGAAATCGGGAACAGTTTATCGAGTATTAAAGCCCGAAATGTCGCGGTTAAGCTAAAGGAAAATATTGAAAACTCAAACCGCATTGAAGTAATTTCCCTATCGCCGCCGCTCATCGAAGCGGGCTGGAAACTTTACGCCGAACGTCCCGATAAAGATTGGGGAATCGTGGACTGTATCAGTTTTGTCGTGATGAATAATTTAGGAATTACCGAAGCCCTGACCGCCGACCGACATTTTGAACAAGCGGGATTTACCGGACTTTTGTAGAAAAATAAATGAAAATTCTTCGTGAAATTCTTTCGCCTTTGATTGCCGTTATTGCAGCGTTTATCGTCGGCGGCATTATCATTTTGCTGATCAAGGATAATCCGTTTGAAACTTACCGCATCCTGCTTGCCAATTCTTTTGGTTCAGCAAAGGACATCGGCTACACACTTTTTTATGCGACTCCGCTGATTTTCACGGGCTTGGCGGTCGCAGTCGCCTTTCGGTGCGGACTTTTCAATATCGGCGCGGAAGGTCAGCTTTACGTCGCATCGTTTGCGACGGCGTGGGTCGGGATTAAATTCGGCGGAACGGTGGTTGATGTTTTCGGTAAGCAGGAAGATTGGTCTTGGATGAGTTTGCCCGCCGTTCTGCTCGTGCCGTTGTGTATCTTAACGGCGGCGGTCGTAGGCGGACTTTGGGCGGCGATTCCGGGATTTTTGCGAGCTAGATTCGGTTCGTCTGAAGTTATCAACACGATTATGCTGAACTTCATTGCTATCGCCTTAGTCAGCTATTTGACGCAATATTATTATAAAGTTCCAGGCAGTCCAATTATGGAAACCGCGCCGATTGGTGAAGCCGCTTACATTCCGCAACTGCACGAGTATTTTTCTTTTATTCCGAAAGATGTGCCGCTGAATTTTGCATTTTTGTTGGCTGTGCTGATGTGTTTCGTTGTCTATGTTTTTTTATGGAAGACAAAATGGGGATATGAACTTCGCGCTGTCGGGCAGAATGCTTCAGCGGCAGAATACGGCGGAATTTCTCCGCAGAAACAAATCATTATGGCAATGACGATTTCCGGCGCACTTGCGGGAATGGTCGCCGTTAACGAAGTTCTGGGTGCCAGACATTTGTATTATCACGACTTTGCCGGAGAAATTCCATTTCTGGGAATTGCAGTTGCTCTTTTGGGCAGAAATCGTCCATTGGGAGTTTTCATTGCCGCTATGTTTTTTGCCGTTTTGTTGCGCGGCGAGATCTTCGTTGATGCCTTTACCCGTTACGTTTCCAGAGATATTAGCTTAGTTTTACAGGCAATTATAATTTTGTTTGTGGCTAGTCTGCAAAAATTTTCAAAGAAATAAATTTATGAATTTTCAAAAGTTTACGGCAGTTATCGAACGCGAAGGCAATGGCTATGTTTCGCTTTGTCCCGAACTCGACATTGCCAGTCAGGGCGATTCGGTCGAAGAAGCGAAGGCGAATTTAACCGAAGCGATTGAGCTTTTTTTAGAAACGGCGGACGAGACGGAAATAAATAACCGTCTGCATACGGAAATTTTTATCACGCAGTTAGAGGTTGCCGTTGGGTAGATTGGGAACATTTTCGGGCGCGGAGATTTGCAGGATTTTGGCGAAGCACGGTTTTCTGCAAATTCGTCAAAAAGGAAGTCATATTATTATGCAAAAGCGTTTGGAAAATTCGACCGTAACCGTTCCCATACCGAATCATAAAGAAATCAGAATCGGAACTTTGCAATCCATTATTCGGCAGTCGGGTTTGTCGAAAGAACATTTTGAAGTATGAGCGAACTTTTTACTTTATCTCTAATTTTTTCGGCGATTCGCCTTGCCACGCCTTTGATTTTTGCGGCTCTCGGCGGGATGTTTTCCGAGCGGTCGGGCATTATCAACATCGCGCTCGAAGGTTTGATGTTGGCGGGCGCGTTCACGGCGGCGGTGATGACTTATGAGTTGAGCAATCCTTATCTGGGTTTCTTGTGCGCGATGTTGGCGGGTGCGTTAACGGCTCTGGTTTATGCGATTGCCGTCATCAAATTTGAAGCCGATCAGGTCGTGGCGGGAACGGCGATAAATTTTTTGATGCTTGGTTTGCCGCAGCTTTTGAGCGGTGCGATTTATGATTCGTCGGGTTCGACTCCGCAGATTGCGAAACAGTTTTTGCTGCCGGAGTTTTTGAATTTTAATGTCGCTTCGATTTTGGTTTTTCTGTTGATTCCGGTTTGCTGGTATGTGTTGTATAAAACGCCGTTCGGTTTGCGTCTGCGGGCAGTCGGCGAAAATCCGGCGGCAGCGGACGCGGCGGGCGTGAGCGTTTTGAAACTGCGCTATACGGCGGTCATTTTATCGGGCGTTCTGGCGGCGGCGGGCGGCGCGTATCTTTCAATCGGGCAATCATCGCTGTTCACTCGCGGAATGTCTTCGGGACGCGGATTTATCGCGCTTGCGGCTTTGATTCTGGCGAAATGGCGACCCGTGCAGGTTTTACTCGCCTGCCTGTTTTTCGGTTTTACCGAAGCGTTGACGATTCCGCTCGGCAACATCAAAACGGCTTCAGGCGATCCGGTTCCAGTACAGTTCGTCCAGATTATTCCGTATGTTCTGACGATTATCGTGTTAGCAGGCTTCATCGGTTTATCGCGTGCGCCGAAGGCTCTCGGCATTCCTTATAACAAGGAAAAATAAGATTTCTTTCAGCAGAAAATTCGCTCATCAAAATAAAACGGTTTTGAAGAAAAGTTTTCTTTAAAACCGTTTTATCTTTAGCTTGTTTTTATCATCGGCGATGTTTTACTATTAACTTACCCCTTTCCGATTTCAAGAAGAAAATATATCAGCGGGTTATTAGATAGATTTGAGACCGTAATTTGAGTTGTAAGTTATTTCTTCAGGCGGACGGAAAGACGAATCGAAAAATTAGCAGTCAGAGCGGAGGGTTTATATGCGACATCTTAAATTTACAGCGTTTTTATTGGCGGTTTTCATTGTTTTCACTTCGGCGGCGGCGGCACAGCTCGCGCCGCCGACCATTCGGCTTCAATCGTATGTTTCGGGATTGAGTTCGCCGCTTTTTCTAACGAATGCCAAAGACGGCACGAAGCGGAATTTTATCGTGCAGCAGGGCGGCATTATCAAAGTCGTGCAGCCGGGTTCGACGACCGCGACGGATTTTCTGAACATTTCTACCCGATTAACTGCCGGCGGTGAACGCGGTCTGCTCGGATTGACGTTCCATCCGCAGTTTGCGACGAACGGATATTTTTTCGTCAACTACACGCGCACCAGCGATGGCGCGACGGTCGTTGCGCGTTACAAAACGATTGATTCGACGAACGCACTCGGCGATCCGAATTCGGAAAGAATTTTGCTGACGATTGCCCAGCCGTTCGCCAATCACAACGGCGGAATGATCGAGTTTCGCAATGACAACGGCACGGACAATCTTTATATCGGAATGGGCGACGGCGGTTCGGGCAACGATCCGGGCAACCGCGCTCAGAACATTAACGAACTGCTCGGAAAATTCTTACGCATCACGCCCGACGTTTCCGGCAACAACACGCTTCCGGCTTACACCGTTCCGGCAGACAACCCGTATGTCGGCGTGGCGGGCGCGGACGAAATCTACGCCATCGGCGTTCGCAATCCGTTTCGCTGGTCGTTCGACCGCACGACGAAACAACTTTGGGCAGGCGATGTCGGGCAGGATTCGGTCGAGGAAGTTGACGTTATCACCAGAGCCGGAAATTTCGGCTGGCGCGTTTATGAAGGAAATCAATGCACCAATCTCGACCCGGCTCTGTGCGTTCCGGCAAATTTTATTCCGCCGGTTTTGACTTACAGCAGCGCGTCGGGCAGTTCGCGCTGTTCGCTGACGGGCGGCTATGTTTATCGTGGAACGCGCGGCAACTTACCGGGCGGCAGTTATATCTACGGCGATTACTGTACCGGCGAAATTCTGCTTTGGTATAACAACCAGCAAACCATTCTGCTCGACACGACGCGCAACATTTCATCGTTCGGCGAAGATGAAGACGGCGAACTTTACGTCGTCGGACTCGGCGGGACGGTTGAAAGAGTCGTTCGCATCAAAGCCAACGCCGATTTCGACGGCGACGGCAAAACTGATCTATCCGTTTTTCGTCCGGCAAATGGGACTTGGTACATTCAAAACAGCGCGAACAATTCGTTTCGCGGACAGGCATTCGGACAAAACGGCGACCGACCCGTTCCCGAAGACTATGACGGCGACGGCGTAACCGACATCGCGGTTTTCCGTCCGTCAAACGGCGGCTGGTATCGTATCAATAGTTCAGACAATACCTTCACCGGATTATTATTCGGATTAAGCACCGATGTTCCGGTAGTCGGCGATTACAACGGCGACGGCAAAGCAGACATCGCGGTTTTCCGCCCGTCGAACGGCACCTGGTACACTTCGACCAATCCGGCGAGTAATTACGGCGCGGTGCCGTTCGGAACTTCGACCGATGTTCCGGTCGTCGGCGATTACGACGGCGACGGGAAATCTGATATTGCGGTTTTCCGTCCGTCGAACGGCAGTTGGTATCGTATCAACAGCGGCAATGGTTCAGCGTTCGGCGTGGCATTCGGCGCAAACGGCGATGCGGTCGCGCAGGGTGATTATGACGGCGACAACAAAACCGACATCGCCGTGATTCGCACGGTCAGCGGTGTTCGCAACTGGTATATTTCCAATAGCTCGAATAGTTCGACAACCGGCGTTTCGTTCGGCAACGGCACGGACATTCCGGCGGTCGGTGATTATGACGGCGACGGGCGCGACGACATCGCGGTCGTGCGGCAGGCGAACGGCGTGAGCAACTGGTATTATCTCCGCAGCGGCAGCAGCAATTCGTTTGCCGCTTTCCAATTCGGTGCGGACACCGATCTGCCCGTACCGGCTTATGATGTTCCGTAATTTTTCAGACGGAAAATAAAAATAGAAAAAAGGATAAAGTCTCGAAAGATTCTTTATCCTTTTTTCTATTTTCAAAGCATCAAACGTCTGCTAAAATTCGTCTGCGAGGAATTTATCAAATGTCTGCATTTCAAAAAACCGTACGCTTTTTTTCGATAGCTTTATTGTTCACGTCAATCGCCTGCCAAACGAATTGGCAGTCAGCAGCGCAGATTAAAAAAGCCGTCTTTCCGGCGACCGCTGATAATCCGAAATTAATTGATGTCAGTTCCGATGAAATCAAAAAAATGCTCGAAAGCGCGGTCGAGCAGACGACTGTGACGAAAAATTACGATCCGGCTTACACGGTTCTGCCGTATCCGAACGGCGACGTGCCGATTGAAAAAGGCGTTTGCACCGATGTCGTCGTTCGCGCTTTTCGCAAAGCGGGCGTTGATCTGCAAAAGGAAGTTCACGAAGATATGAAGTCTAATTTTTCCGGCTATCCCAAAAAATGGGGATTGAAATCGCCCGACACGAACATTGACCATCGCCGCGTTCCGAACCTGCAAACCTTTTTCACCAGACGCGGAAAATCGCTGGCGATCACCGATAACGCCGCCGATTACAAACCCGGCGATGTCGTCGCCTGGGATTTGAACGGCAAAGGTTTGACGCACATCGGCTTGGTTTCAAATCAATACAATCAAACGACCAAACGCTTTTCGATCATTCACAACATCGGCGGCGGCGCGATGTTGGAAGATGTCGTTTTCGACTGGAAAATCATTGGACATTACCGCTATTTTTAATTTCATTTTTCTCCAGGGAAGTTTGCTGAAACCAAAAAATCATTTTCATCGAAACTTAAAATTGTTACAATTTTTTTGTTTCTAAAAACTTATTATCAAGGGGATCAAGATGAAAACATTTTTTCGTTCAATTATTTTCGCGTTCATTCTTTTAAGTCTGAACGCGATTTTTGTTGTCGGACAGCAGACGCGCGAACTACGTTCGATTCAGGGAAATTATTACGACACGGCAACGATTAAGCCGACCGTCGAGCGCATCAAATCTTTAAAATTGCCGAGCGGTTTTTCCATTGCGAAATTCGCCGAAATCGCCAATCCGCGCATTCTGGCGGTGAACACGGACGGCACGATTTACGTTTCACAGCGCACTCCGGGAACTTTGACGATGCTCAAAGATACGGACGGCGACGGCGCGGCTGACGTTCAGAAAGTCGTCGCCGAAAAAAAACAACTGCACGGTGTTTATATTGACGCGGGCGAACTTTATTTTACGACCGTCAAGGAAGTTTACGTTGCCGATATTCAGCCGGACGGAACTTTGAGCGAACCGCGAATGCTGATTGATGATTTGCCCGACGCGGGACAGCATCCGAACCGCACGATTGCCGTGCGCGACAATAAACTCTGGATCACAGTCGGCTCGACCTGCAACGCCTGCGACGAATCGAATCTCGAAAACGCGACGATTTTAACGACCGATTTAGAAGGCAAAAATCGAAAGATTTACGCTTCCGGTCTGCGAAACACCATCGGTTTCGGCTGGCATCCCGTTTCCAAAAAACTTTTCGGAATGGATCACGGCATTGATATGCTCGGCGATAACGACCAGGGCGAAGAGTTGAACGAAATCAAACAGGACGCGAAATATGGCTGGGCTTACGTCTATGCCGACGCGAAGCTCAACCCGCACAACACCGTGCCGAAAGAATTGGGTTTGACGAATGCGGATTGGGCAAAGCAGTCGGTTAATCCGCTTCTGCTTTACACGCCGCACGCCGCGCCGATGCAGATGGCTTTCTATACCGACTCGCAGTTTCCGAACGAATATAAAAACGACGCTTTCGTAGCGATGCGCGGCAGTTGGAATCGCAATCCGCCGAGCGGTTACGAAGTCGTGCGCGTCCGTTTCGACAAAACAGGCAGTCCGACAAAAATCGAACCGTTCCTGACCGGCTTTCTGGTTAAAGGCGGCGCGCCCGACGGCAAAGACGCGCATTTCGCTCGCCCGGTCGGACTGGCGATGTTGAAAGACGGCTCGATGCTCGTTACCGACGACACGAACAACATCATTTATCGCATCGCCTACAATCAAAAGAAAATGCCCGCGATTATGGCGCGTGAAGACATTTCGATGAATCTGCCGGAAACCGCCAAAGCGAAGGCGACGATTCAAGTTTCGTCTCCGGCGTTTCAAAATATGCAGCCGCTGGCGGATAAATATTCGTCGTATTTCGATGACATTTCGCCCGCGATTTCTTGGTCGAATGTTCCGGCAAATGCCAAATCAATCGTCGTAATGGTCGAAGACCCGGACGCTTCTTTGAAACCCGTAACGCATTGGCTCATCGCCAACATCGCGCCGACGGAAACCGGTTTGCCGGAAAACGTGATGAAAACCGAGATGATGAATTCTGCAATGCAGGGCGCAAATCAAAACGGCAAAATCGGCTATTACGGACCGATGCCGCCGCCTGCCGATCAACCGCACAAATATCATTTTCAGATTTTCGCGCTCGACACAATGTTGAAACTGCCGAGCGGCTATAACCGTCAGTCTCTACTCGACGCGATAAAAAATCACGTTATCGCTAAGGGCGAAATTGTCGGAACATATCAGCGCAAACCAGACGTACGCGAGAAGAAATAAACTTGATTTTTGTCCACGAAACACACAAGAGGCACGAAGGAAATTTATAAAATCTTTCGTGCCTTTCGTGTGTTTCGTGGACTAGAGCAGATTTTGAATAAGTGGATGGTCAAAAGGCAGAAACCCGCGTGTCAGCAAGGGTGCTAATGGTTTAAGTTAAGGCACCCTTGCTGACACGCGGGTTTCTGCCCCATCCACTTACCTCGGATTTGCTCTAATTCTTTTTCTCCGCTACTCGCGTTAAAATGATTTTCAATGAACGACACGCAAAGACAGTTTATCCGCGCTTTTGAAACTAATGCCGAAGCGTTTGATGTTTCGCTTTCGACCGAAAAGATTTTCGCGCTCGCCAGGTATTACGAACTCATCGAAAAACACAACGAAATTCTGCATCTCGTCGCGCCGACCGATATAGAAAACTTCGTCATTCGCCATATTTTAGAATCAATTTACGCGGAAAAATTTTTACCGAAAAATGTAAAATTTGCTGACATCGGAACAGGCGCGGGATTGCCTTCAATTCCAATTTTGATTGCGCGAAAAGATACGCACGGCATTCTGATCGAATCAAAATTGAAAAAAGCGAATTTTCTGCACGAAGTTTTGGCGGAATGCAAATTACAAGACCGCGCTGAAATCTTCAGCCGCCAGTTTGAAGAAATCGAAAAACCAAAAGTTTCTTACGTTCTGTGTCGTGCGCTCGACAAATTCACCAAAAAACTTCCCCGAATGTTAAAGTGGTCTGCCGATTGCAATCTGTTGTTTTTCGGAGGCAACAGTTTGCGCGAAGAACTGGAAAAAAACTCGGTAAAATTTGAATCGAAACTTCTGCCACTGTCCGAACAAAGATTTCTTTTCGTCGCGCCAAAATAAATTGATCTAGCAGCTTAAAATCAATCAGATTTCATCTCGCGTTTTGAATCATATCCAAGAAGTTTCCGAGCGATAAAATTCCTTTTCGCGGCTTGTTTGCGTGTTTCATTTATAATACAATGTGTTGTATGAAACACGCAGTTGCCAGTAAGAAAACAGTCTCGCCGTTGCCGCGCAAAGGATTTAGCGAGCCGAAAAAAGCCGTCAAACAAACACCAAAAAATATTAATTTAAAATCTCCCAAATTGAATTCGGTCAAATCAGTCTCCGTGAAATCTAAACCGATTGTCGCGGCAAAAAGTACTAAGTCAAAAACAGTGGTTTCAAAAAGCAAATTCGCTGCTAAATCTACAAAAACGGCGGTTGCAGTTAATAAGAAACACTCTGTCGCAGCAAAACCGAAAGCCGTCGCGCCGGAAAAAACTCGCAAGCCGAACACGAAAAAAATCGCTCCGAAAGCGATTGATAAAACAGTTAAAAATTCTGCTCGAAAAACGAAGCCGACGGTTACGGTAAAACAAAAGCCGACGGCAAAAATTGCCGCGCCGAAAGCTAAACCAAAAACTGTAAAGCCAATCGAAAAACCGAAAGCGCGAAAAACCGTGCCAAAAATTTCCGCCGCAAAAACGACGAAAAAAGCTGCGCCGACGAAAATTAAATCAGCCAAAACTCAAACGGCAAAAAGCAAAATTCAAACAACTAAAATCGGAAAAATAAAAAACGCCAAGCCAATCACAACTGCCGGAAAAAATCAGAAGAAAACAACCGTAGTTTCTAAAGAAAAAAAGTCCGCGCCAAAAATTAAAGCGTCCGCCGCATCGAGAAAAACGGTTCAGAAATCGCCGAAATTAAAATTGACGGCGATCAAAAAAGTCGTTCAAAAAACGGTCAAGGTAAAACCGCAGAAGACAGTTAAAACAAGCAGGCAATCGCCGAAACAGGCAAAGCAAATTGTTTCTAAAACAAAAATTCAGCCGAAGATGCTGAAAACAAAAACGCCAATCGCGCCGAAGATTTCAAAGCCGTCAACCAAAAAAGTTGAAAAAGAAAAATCAATAGTAATCAGAAACGGCAGGTTAGTGCTGCCGCCGCGAAAGAAAGCTAAAGCGGTAGAAACGCCGATCAAAGCGGCGGTCGAAACGATTGATTTGCCGATTCCGAAGCCGCGCCAAAGAAAAGCCAAATCGTTCGGCGCGGCGATTTTTCGCGGATTGAAGCAGCGTTACAATTTCCAGGTATTTCCGGCTGACGGCGAATTTGAAGACGCGGCGGCGATTTTTATCATTTCGCAGCGCGTGGTTGACCGGAACAAACGGGCGCATCATCGAATGGTGTGCATCGGGCAGACGGCTTCGGTTTTGAAAGAGTTGAAAAAACACCGCAAGGGTAAATGTTTCAGACAGCATCAAGCCAACGCGATCAGCGTTTTGCGTGAAGAAAACGAACAGAAACGTCTGAAAATCGAAGCCGATTTGAAATCCGCTCACCGCATTCCGTGTCCGCATTCATAAAAATATCTCGACAAATTTGTTAAGATATTTACATTATGAATCGTCCTGAAAAAAACGAATACGCCGAATTTTACGCTGGTTACGTTTCGCTGGTTGAAGAAACGGACATCATCGCGGCTTTGCGTAATCAGCCGGATGAACTGCGTGAATTACTTGCCGGAATTACGCCCGAAAAAGAAAATTTTCATTACGCCGAAGGTAAATGGAGCGTCCGCGAATTGCTCGGACACCTCGTTGACGGCGAGCGAGTTTTTTCGTATCGCGCTTTGCGAATTTCACGCGGCGACGAAACGCCGCTGGCAGGGTTTGAGGAAAATTTTTACGTCGCCAATAGTAATTTTTCCGATACAAAACTCGCCGATTTGCTCGAAGAATTTTCAATGCTCAGGCAATCGAATGTTTTACTTTTCAAAAATTTAACCGACGAAATGTGGCGACGAATCGGAACGGCGAGCGATGCGAAAGTTTCGGTTCGCGCTCTGGCTCATATAATGGTCGGACACATTCGCCATCACGCGAACATCTTGAAAACGCGCTATTTAATTTCCGAATGAATTACGATGTCGTCATCATCGGCGCGGGCGCGGCGGGACTTTTTTGCGCGGCGGAAGCCGGGAAACGCGGGCGCAAAGTTTTGGTCATCGAGCATAACGCGCAGGTCGGACGCAAGATTTTAATTTCCGGCGGCGGTCGCTGTAATTTTACCAACCGAGAGGTCAAAGCCGAAAATTTCATTTCAAAGAATCCGCATTTCTGTAAGTCCGCTCTGGCGCGATATACGCCGGACGATTTCGTCGAACTTGTCAAAAAACACCGCATCGAATTCTACGAGAAAAAACTCGGACAGCTTTTTTGCAGAGAATCGGCACGCCAAATTGTCGAAATGCTTTTAACCGAATGCCGTCGCGCGAAAGTCGAAATCCGCACCGATTGTTCGGTGAAAAGCGTCGTCAAAAATGATTCGTTCGAGATTGAAACGAGCCGCGAAAAATTTATCGGCGAAAGTTTAGTAATAGCGACCGGCGGACTTTCGTTTCCGAAAATCGGCGCGACGGATTTTGGCTATCGCGTGGCGAAGCAGTTCAATTTGAAAATCGTCGAAACGCGGGCTTCGCTGGTTGCGCTGGTTGCTTCAAAGGCGGCGCAGAATTTCAAAAAACTCGCGGGTGTTTCGATTGATGCCAATGTTTCTTTCGGGAAAAAATCGTTTCGGGAAAATATTCTGTTCACGCATCGCGGTCTTTCCGGTCCGGCGATTTTGCAGATTTCAAATTACTGGCAGCGTGGCGAAAGCGTTTCGGTTGATTTATCGCCAACGGCGGACGTTTTGGATTTATTGGAAAATAACCGCGAAAGCAAACAAAATCTGGACAACTTTCTGAGCCGGATTCTACCGAATCGTTTCGCCGAAATTTTCACTGCTGACAATTTTCCGAACAAACCGATTAATCAATTAAGCAAAAAAGAATTTGAAAAAATCGCGGAAAATTTGAACGATTGGCAAGTCGCATTCAGCGAAACCGAAGGTTACGATAGAGCCGAAGTTACGTTGGGCGGCATTGATACGGACGAACTTTCGTCGCAGACGATGGAAGCGAAGCGAGTGAAAAACCTATATTTTATCGGCGAAGTCGCGGACGTTACCGGCTGGCTCGGCGGTTATAATTTTCAATGGGCGTGGTCGTCAGGCTTCGCCGCCGGACAAGCGGCTTAGTAATTTGTTCTTTATCTGACATAGCCGAGCGGCAACTTCTATTACAATAAATTTATGGCAATTTTAGTTACAGGCGGCGCGGGATATATCGGCAGCGCGGCAGTCAAAGATTTAAGCGCGAAGGGCGAAAAAGTCGTCGTTTTGGACAATTTGATTTATGGACATCGGCAGTCGGTTGATTCGTCCGTCATTTTTTACGAAGGCGACATCGGCGACGAAACGCTCGTGCAGAAAATTCTCGATACGCACGACATCGAAGCCTGTATGCACTTTTCGGCGTTCGCCTACGTCGGCGAATCAGTCGAAAAACCGCAGATTTATTACGAAAATAATTTCGTGCAGACTTTGAAACTGCTCAATGTTTTAATCAAAAACAACGTCAAACGATTTATCTTTTCCTCGACCTGCGCGACTTACGGCGAGCCGCAGTATGTTCCGATTGACGAAAAACATCCGCAGTCGCCGACGAGTCCGTATGGCTGGTCGAAGTTTATGGTCGAACGCGCTTTGTCGGATTACGATGCGGCTTACAACTTGAGATTCGTCGCGCTGCGCTATTTTAATGCGTGCGGCGCAAGCGGCGGTTGCGGTGAAGATCACAATCCCGAAACGCATTTGATTCCGCTGATATTATTCACCGCGCAGGGCAAGCGCGATTCGATTGCGATTTTCGGCGACGATTATCCGACACCGGACGGCACGGCGATTCGGGATTACATACACATCAGCGATCTGAGTCAGGCGCATCTTTTAGCTTTGGAACATTTGCGAAAAAACGGCGCGTCGGAATTTATCAACCTCGGCATCGGCGGCGGTTACTCGGTCAGACAAGTCATCGAAGCTGCGCGAAAAATTACCGGGAAAAACATCGAAGCGAAAATCGCGCCGCGCCGCGCCGGTGATCCTTCAAGATTAGTTGCCGACGCGACGAAAGCGCGTGAAGTTTTAGGCTGGAATCCGCAGTTTCCCGAAATCGAAAAGATCATCGAAAGCGCGTGGAACTGGCACGAAGCCAACCCGAACGGCTACGAATAATCGTTCAGAGTATCGCCTTCAGGCGATTTTAAAACTCACGGCTGAAGCCGTAACTCTGAACGCGGTTTGCAAAACCAAATGGCGAGTGTGAATATAATTGAGTTTATAAAGTGCGCTGCAAATTTCACATCACGAAGGTTTATTTTTTCGCTCTCGTTGCGCTCATCGCAATTTTGAGCGGCGCGTTTTCTTTCGCGGTTTTTAATTCAAATCTTCTCTCGCCGGCGGAAATGGTTTATTGCCCGCTGACGAAAAAATTACAGCCGATCAATCCGCCGAGCGTTTCAAACGCTTTTTCGCTTAACGAAATCTGCGCGACCGATGCGGAAAAAATTCGGCTGACATCGGCGATTGTTAAAAACTTAAAACTCCAATTCACAAATTTCACTGCCAATAATTTTGAAGATTTAGCCTTCGATTTCTGGCAAAAAGGAAAAACAGCTTTCGATAGTTTGCCGAACGCGCCAAATCTACCGGAAAAATTGACGGTTAAAAATTTCTTTTCGCCAACCAATTCCGGCGACAATTTCAGTTTTAAAATCGTTTGGAAGACGACGGAAAAATTCGCCTTTCAAGCACAGCCGAGACCGCCAACCGCGATTGATTTTCCAGAATTTAACTTTGAAATCGTCCCCAAACTCAAACGTATTTCCCGCCGCATCGCACCCCGCGCTCCGCCTGTTTTCGTCTAAAAACCAACTCAAACTAAATTAAAGTTTTGCGAAATCAAGATCGTTTTCAATCGGTTTTTCGCTTTCGCAAATTTCAGTTCCGACGGTGATTTTTCAATCGCCCGAACGAAAGTTTTTTAGACAAAAGAGATGGAGATTTTAATGAATTATCAATTCAAAACAAAAGCAATATTTTTTATATTTTTGACTTTTATTACAATGGGCGCGGCATCAATTTGCGCTCAACAAAACATTTCCGGGGCGACGTTGAGCGGTACAATCGAAGATGTGAACGGCGCAAGCATCAGCGGCGCGAAAGTTTCGGCGACCAGCCTCGAAACTAATCAAACGCAGACGGTGATTTCCGACCAAAACGGACGTTTTCGTTTTTCATATTTGCCTGTCGGCAACTATGAAATTAGTGCCGAACAATCTGGTTTTCAGGTCGTTAATCGAAAAATCACTTTAACCATCGGACAAAATTCGGAAACTAAATTCGTTTTGCTAATCAAAGAAGTTTCAGCGTTCGTCAATGTCGAAGAACAAACAATTATCGAAACGGCGCGAACCCAGATTGCCGAAACTATTCTGCCGAAGAATGTGGACAATCTGCCTCTAAACGGCAGAAATTTTCTTGATTTAGCGTTGCTGATTCCGGCTGTTTCGCGGACGAACACGGGCAGCGTTCAGAAATTTGCGGAAACTTCCGCCGTGCCGGGAACGGGCATTTCCGTCGCCGGTCAGCGCAATCTGGCAAACAGTTTTATCGTTGATGGGTCGAGCGCGAATGACGACGCGGTCGAACTCGCCGGAACTTATTATTCGCAGGAAGTGATCCGCGAATTTCAAGTCGTAACGAACGGCGCGGTCGCCGAATTCGGACGCGCTTCGGGCGGTTTCGTCAACATCGTTACGCAGTCTGGAACGAACGATTGGCGCGGGAAAGTTTACAGCTTTCTGCGCGATGAAAAATTCGATGCGCGAAATCCGCTCGCCGCAAGCAAAGACCCGTTGACGCAGACGCAGTACGGCGCGAGTTTCGGTGCGCCGCTGGTGAAAAATCGCGCGTTTTTCTTCGGCAATTTCGAGCAGACGCGCCGCAATGACTCAAATATCATCACGATTGCGGCAGCGAACGTCGCGGCGATTAACAATCGTCTCGCGGCGGTCGGTTATCGCGGACAAAATCTGCAAACCGGACTCGTTCCCGGCGGCTACGACACGACGAATTTTTTTGCGCGAACCGATTATCAAATCAACCGGAAAAATTCGTTCGCCGCGACTTATAATTTCTACGACATCAATGCCGTCAATGCGCGAACCGTCGGAGGATTGAATGCCGTCAGTCGCGGCACGAATCTCGATAATCAGGATCACACGATTAACGCGCAGAATATCACGACGATTGGAGCGCGTTCTTTGAATGAAGTCCGATTTCAGTTTCGCCGCAGTCGTCTGTCCGCGCCCGCGATTGACGGTATCGGTCCGGCGGTGAACATTTCCGGCGTAGCGAATTTCGGCACGGCGACGAGTTCGCCGACCGAAAGAGATATTGATTTATTTCAATTCAGCGACGCTTTCAGCACTTCGTTCAAAAATCACGCGCTCAAATTCGGCGCGGAGTTTTTGTATAACGATCTGAACATCGTTTTTCCGGGCGCGATTCAGGGCGTTTATACTTTTACGAATTTGGCGAATTTCCAGACGGGGAATTACAGCCAATTTCAACAGGCGTTCGGCGCGGATTCGCAGAAGCAGAAGAATCCGAATTTCGGAGCGTTCGCGCAGGACGAATGGAAAGCGTTTCGCAATCTGACTTTTAATTTCGGTTTGCGTTACGATTTACAATTCTTGCCTGACCCGATTGCGACCGACCGAGATAATATTTCGCCGCGTTTCGGTTTCGCTTTTTCGCCTGATGAGAAAACGGTTCTGCGCGGCGGTTTCGGTCTTTTTTACGACCGCGTTCCGCTTCGCGCCACGTCGAACGCTTTACAGCGCGACGGCTCGAAATATATAGTGGCGATACTTTCCCGAACGTCGCTGAACGCGCTGGTTTTCCCGAATGTGCTGGCGAGTCAACCGTCTATTTTGACGACTAAACCGAGCATCACGCGGATTGATCCGCTGATTGAAAATAGTTCGAGCCAACAGGCGAATTTACAAATCGAGCGCGAATTGCCGTTCGATGCTTCGGTTTCGCTCGGTTATTTATATTTGCGCGGGCAAAATATTATCTTGTCGCGCAATGTCAATGTGCCGACCTGTACAAACGTGAGTCTGAATTTATGTCGTCCCGATCCGAATTTCGGCAACATTTCGCGTTACGAAGGTTCGGGCGATTCTTATTACAATGGCTTAATCGTGTCGTTCAATAAAAAGCAGGGCGATTGGGCGACGGTTAGAGTTTCTTACACGCTGTCGAAATCTATAGACGACGCGGGAAATTTTTTCTTTTCGTCGCCGCAGGATAATTTCAATCTGCGCGGCGAACGCGGTTTATCGGATAACGATCAGCGACATCGCCTGACGTTGAGCGGAACTTTCAACGCGCCGAACGCGATTGAAAATAAATTTGCGCGTCGCGCTTTCGGCGGTTTTCAGTTGAGCTATATTTTCACTTACGCTTCACGTTTGCCGTTCAATGTCCTCGCCGGAAGCGATTTGAATAATGATTCAAACAACAATGACCGCCCGTTTGGATTAGGAAGAAACACGGGCGCAGGGTTTGATTTTGCGTCGTTCGATTTGCGCCTTTCGCGGCGTTTTCGGTTGACGGAAAAGTTAAATTTAGAATTGCTCGCCGAAGCGTTCAACCTTTTCAATCGTGCTAATTTTAGCGTTCCGAACAACACTTTCGGCACGGCGGCAACGCCTTTGGCGACTTTCGGCAAACCGACCGCCGCATTCGATCCGCGTCAGATTCAGTTCGGTTTTCGGTTTAATTTTTGAGAGTAAACATTATGAATAAACTTTTTTATATTCTCGTTTTGAGTGCGATTTTAACAATCGGCTGTCGGCAGACGGAAACCGCGACAAATGCGCCGATCACCAAAATAGACGAAACAAAAACAACGGCGGTTCGCGTCTCGACGGCGGAAACTGACGCGGCAGAACCGGCGATTGCCGCCGACGCGGACGGAAATTTCTACGTCGTTTACGTCGAACACGGCACGGAAAAATCCGCCGATGTTTATCTGCACAAATTCGATTCGCAGATGAAAGCCGTCGGTGAAAAAGTTCGCGTTAATCCGAATGCGAGCGAAGCGGCGGCGTGGCGCGGCGATCCGCCGACCGTCGCCGTCGGCTCAGACAAAACCGTTTACGTCGGCTGGACGCGCAGCGTCAAAACCGCAACGGCAAGCGGGCGTGATGTCTGTCTTTCGGTTTCAAACGACGGCGGCAAATCTTTCACTGCGCCGGTCAAAGTCAACGACGATATAAAACCCGTTTCACACGGAATGCACTCGCTCGCCATCGGCAAAGACGGCAAAATTTTTATGGCGTGGCTCGACGAGCGTAACGTAAAAGCCGAAAATCACGCGGCAAATTTTGGCGGGCAAAATTCAAACGACGCAGATTTTCAAGTCGTTAAAATTCATCACAATTCAAATCAAACCGAACCGGCAAAAAAATCTGAAAATCACGAAATGGCTGAACCGAACAGCGAAGTATTTTTCGCCGCGTCAAAAGACGGCGGGAAAACTTTTTCGGCGAACATCAAACTTTCAAGCGAAGTTTGCCCGTGCTGTAAAACTTCACTCGCGGCTGCGCCGGACGGAAAAATTTATGCGAGTTGGCGGCAGGTTTTGCCGGACAATTATCGCCATATTGCCGTCGCTTCATCGGTTGACGCGGGCGCGACTTTTTCCAATCCGGCGATTGTCAGCGATGATAAATGGAAAATCAATGCCTGTCCGGTTTCCGGCGCAGGATTGGCGATTAGCGAAAATAATCAACTCAAAGTCGTCTGGTTCACTGGCGGCGATGCCGGAAAATCCGGGCTTTACGAAGCCGAATCAACGGATTTCGCCCAAACTTTTTCCAATCGAATTTTAATTTCCGAAGGCGAAGTTTTCGGCACGCCGACTTTGGCGGCGGACGGCGATCATCTGAAAATTTTTTGGGAAGCGAGCGGAAATATATTTCAATCGAGGCTTTCGGCAAATCGTGAAGCGGCGAAAACGGAATTAACCGCCGCCGGAAATTTGCCGTCAGTCGTCGCCGTCGGCAAAACAGCTTTCGTCGCTTATATTAAAAAGGAAAACGATAAACGCGCCGTTTGGTTCGGCGAATTCTAATGACTGTGCGAACAATCAAATAATGTGAGTCAACGGCTCGGTAATTTTACATTCTGCATTCTAAATTCTAAATTTTTATCCGGTAAAAATTAAAAATGAAGAATGTAAAATTTAGAATTACCGATTTGTTGCCGACATTTTCGACTTTAAGCGCAATTTCTCACTAGGTTTTGAAACCAAATGATATGGTAAAGCGAATATGCTAGTATTACTTTCCGCAATTTTGTGCTACCCGGCTTTGGAAGCATAAAAATTTCAACATCATTTAGTAATACAGATTTTATGAAAGATTTTTTACAGTCGTTTTTTATATTTATTCTCGTGTTCGGAATCGCTTTTACAATTCAGGTTACCGCACAGAATACGCGGACGTTTTCCGGTACGGTCGTTACACAGCAGTTTGAACTGATTCCCGACGTTGATGTCGAAATCGAAACGTCTGACGGAAAAATCACGACGAAAACCGACGCGGAAGGCGCGTTTTCCGTGCAGGTTCCGAACGAGTCTTTATCAGTGAAATTTTTTGGCAACAACATCGCGCCGCTGACGCGGATTTTCGCGGTAACGGACACTTTAATTCGACTGCAAATCAAAGCGAATTTCGTCGTGCGACCGATCAATGAGAACGTAACCATCGAAGCCAACACGCTCACGCCGGAAATCGAACAGCGCAATGAGGCGATTTACAAAAACACTCTGTTCGGGCGCGACGATCAACTCGTGCAAACCTTAAACGCCGGCATCAACGTCGGGCAGCACGAAGGCGGCGGCAAGTCTTTGGAGATTCGCCGCTTCGGTTTCAATCTCGATCACGGCGGCGTGAACGGCGGATTGAAAATCTTGGTTGACGATATTCAGCAGAATCAGGCGACGCAGGGACACGGGCAAGGTTATTTGGGCGCGTTGAAATCGTTGTCGCCGGAATTGGTCGAAAGCGTTTCGATTATTAACGGACCTTTTTCGGCGGCTTACGGCGATTTTTCAGGGCTTGGTGTCGTGCAAATCAGACAGCGCGAAAGTCTGCCGCAATTATTTACGGCGCGTGTCCAATATGGCTCGTTTAATTCGGCTCGCGGATTTTTCGCTTACAGCCCGAAAATTAAAAACGTCGAAGCGTTTTTGTCCTATGAACCCGGTTATCTCGACGGACCGTTTATCAATAAAGGTCGTTACCGCCGCGATAATTTTTCGGGAAATGTAACCTGGAAACGCTCTGAAACCGAAGCGATTGGATTTAAATTCAACGCCGGACGCAACGATTTTTATTCGTCGGGACAGATTCCGCTTGATTTGGTCGCGGCGGGCGAACTCAACCGTTTCGGATTTATTGACCCGGAAAACGGCGGCAGAGTTCAGCTCGGAACTGTTTCGACTTATTACCGCAAGGAATTTAATTCAGGCGCGACTTTCAAAGCCGATGCTTTTATCGGTCGGTCGCTGTTCGATTTATTTTCAAACTTTACGTTCTTTTTGCTTGATCCGGTTTATGGCGACGAGATTGACCAGCACGATTCGAGATTGCAGGAAGGCGCGAACGCGCAGTTTTTGAAGCCGTATAAACTTTTCGGCAAACAGTCGCTGCTGACCGTCGGCGGCAACGCCCATTTCAATCAAATCAATGTCGGGCTTTATCCTTCGACCAATCGCAATCCGAATCGAAAATTCCTGCCGGGAAACATCAATAACCCGAATGTATTGCTGACTTCGGCGAAGGCGAATATCGGCAATTACGCCGGTTATGTGCAAAACGGCACGGATTTTTTCAACGGGCATCTGCACGTCGAAGCCGGTTTGCGATTCGATTATTTTACGTTCGATGTGAACGGTTACGAACTCGGCGGCACGACAGAAGAAACGCCGCCGGTTGGAAGACAAAACGCCATCGCCGATAATGCCGGTTCGAGGTTTTCGTGCAGTCAATTTGCTGCGTTCACGACCGAATGTTTGAGTTTGAACGGCAAGGAAGGCGCGGGACGTTTTCAGCCGAAACTGTCGGCGGTCTGGTCGCCGTTTGAAACCTTTCCGATTTCTTTTTATGGCAATTATGGGCGTGGCATCTCAAGTCAGGACGCGCGCGGCGTGGTTCGCAATCCTGACGCGCCGAAAGTTTCGACAACCGATTTCTATCAAGCCGGAACTTCTTATAATGCACGTCGCCTGTCGCTCGTCGGCACGTTCTTTTTTATAGACCGCTCGAACGAACAGGTTTATGTTCCCGACGACGGTTCAATCGAATTCGCCGGACGCTCGCGCTCCTATGGCATCGAGCTTCGCAACTCGACGCGCATTACTAAAAATTTAAGTTTCAACGGCGGCTTGACGCAGGTTCTGGAATCGTTTTATCCCGGACAGTTTTCGATTGGCGGTATTTCGCCGCGCCGCATACAGCTCGACAGCGCGCCGCACATCGTCGCCAACGGCAGTTTCGTTTTGTCGGAGTTAAAAGGCTTTAATTCCTCGCTCAGTTGGCGGCATATTTCAAATTATCGCTTGGACGGCGAAGACAGTGCGATTCGAGCCGCCGGTCACGATGTCGTAGATTTCTCGGTCGCCAAACGCCTGCGCCGTTCGGTCGAACTCAACTTTTCGATTGATAATTTGCTCGACAAACACTACTTTGAAACGCAGAATTACTTTGAATCGCGCACCTGTTCGACGTGCGATGTTATCGAACGCATCCACGCCACGCCGGGATATTCGAGAGGCTTTAACGTCGGGCTGACTTTCCGTTTAGGTACGAAAGAATAGCGCGAATTAAATAAATCAGGTTAAAGGCGAACATAACAGAGGTGTTTGCCTTTTTGTTTTGCATCTAAATTATTATGGTAAATAGTCGTGCAAAGTTATTTTATAGTTCTGAGTCCCGCCCTTCAGGCGGCTTCCTGATTTCGCCGCGCTTCGCGGGCGAAAAGCCGCCTGAAGGCGGGACTCAGAACAGTTGCTGCAATCTATAATTTTATTTTGCACGACTACTTGCACTTATAAAATATATGTTTTGGAGTTATAATTTTATACATCGTAGAAGACTTAATTGGAGTTACAATTTGTCAGAAAAAAATCTTGATTGTCTGCCGCAGAAATATCCATTAACGGTAGAAAGAGTAGCAACGGCAAACCTGCCGACGCAGTTTGGAGAATTTAAAATCGCCGGCTATCGTTCTTTAAACAGCAATGAGGAATTTGTCGTTCTTTTCAAAGGAGAAATGCGAAAAGACGTTCCGACGCTTGTTAGAATTCATTCGCAATGTCTGACCGGCGATGTTTTCGGCTCAGTCAAATGTGACTGCGGACTTCAACTGAAAAAAGCAATAGAGTTGATCGAAGCCGAAGGGCGCGGTGCCATCGTCTATCAACAACAGGAAGGACGGGGAATCGGCATTATCAATAAAATTCGTGCTTACGCTCTGCAAGACAAAGGTGCAGACACGGTGGAAGCTAACGAAGCACTCGGATTTGCAGTTGACGCACGAGAATATCAACAATGCGCTGAAATTTTATTCGATTTAGGACTTTGTAAAGTGCGCGTTATGTCGAATAATCCAGACAAAATGGAAGCACTCGAAAAAGCCGGATTACAAGTTCTTGAGCGCGTTTTAATGGAAGTCGAAGCGAAAGAACCCGCCGCGCATTATTTGCGAGTGAAAAGAGAGAAAATGGGACATTTAATTGATTTTGCTTGATTACAATTATTGGTAAACTGGCTAATCAAATATATGGAGGATAAATCAATGAAAAGTGTTAATCTACTTATCGCATCTATTTTAACGACCTTGATACTTTTTCTTTTTCCCTTTACTAATGAGGTTCAAGCCGCACCACTTTCTTCTGATCTCGTCAAACAATTCCGAAATTCTATCAGTGGGCATATTTTCGATCAGCAGAGAAGACCGGTTGGAGAAATATATGTTGAACTTCAAAATGAAGTTTACAGCACAATCGCACGCACTAGAACTGATGGTTCCGGGCGGTATTTGTTTAGCCGTCTTTCAGCAGGAAGATTTTCCGTTCGCGTCCTGCCATACGGAACTAATTTAGAAGAGCAAACACAGGAGGTCGAAATAATCAACTTTGTCGCCCCGGGCAGCAATACTTCAGAAAACGCGCAGAAGGATTTTTATCTTCGTGTGCGGCGAGATGAAAGAGAAGCTAATGCAGTTATCGGGACGATATTCGTTCAAGAAGTTCCTGAACAAGCGCAAAAATCGTATAAACAAGCTATTTCTAATCTTGATAATAAAAAAGTCGAACAGGGAATAGAAGAGTTGCAGAATGCTCTAAAATTATTTCCAGATTATTTTTTAGCTTTGGAGAGATTAGGAAACGAATTCGTTAAGCAGCAAAAATATCAGGACGCGCAAGAAATTTACAAAAGAGCCGTTGCAGTAAATGCCCGAAGTTATAATGGTTGGTATGGATTGAGCTATGCCAGCTACGGTCTGAAACAATCAGAAAATGCCGTAGAAGCCGCTGAGAAAGCCGTGTTGATCAATTCAAAATCGGTGGATGCTTTGTTGATGCTCGGCATTTCTCAGCGACAAGCTAAACACTTTGACAATGCTGAAAAAACTTTAAAGCAAGCTAATAAGTTGGCAAAGGGCAAATCTTCAGATGTTCATTGGAATTTAGCACTTCTTTATGTGCATAATTTTAACCGTTATAAGGCTGCTGCAGATGAACTCGAACTTTACCTTAAAACTCAACCAAACATTGAAAATGAACAGATTGTTAGAAAATTAATCAAACAATACCGTGAAAAGGCTGATCAATAGAAGTTTACCGGACATTACCTAGAAAGCTGTTTGGAAACTCATATAAGTAACTACTGATTTAAAATTCGACTGTGTTAGCAAACATCATTTTTGATACTTTAAAATCAAAATATCGAGGAACCAAATAAGCGTACCGATTTCGTGAATCCAAAAAATCGCTGGCAAAGACAAATTTTAGTTCTTTGCTTTCCGATGTCAAAAGGGGATTCTTCTTGTCATCAAACCGTGCAAAAAAGAAAACTGCCGACTCTCCAGGATGAGTTGGTGCCGTGAATTGCACCAGTTCGCGCTTTTCGCCTTTGTCATTGACCAAATGAACTTTTCCCTTCAAATCGTTCAAAGTCATACTCTGGAAAATAGCTTCATCAATACCACCATTACCACTATCCAGTTTCTCGGGAAATTTAGTTATAGTAACAACGTAATAATTTTTACAAATCGGACATTCCAAAAATGACTTGGCAGAAGAATTAAATTTTGCCCGCTGATCTTCGCTCGCCTTATCATAACCTGCTTCAATCTGCTGCAATCTAATCAACGCCTGACGAACGGGCAAAGCAGAGTGCAGACGAATGACAACCGGTGCAGGTCCAAAATTACGAGCCACGCTACTTGGACTTGAACCTCCGCTGTTGGCATTCTGCCCTTGTTCACGACCAGCCTGAACAGCCGAAGCAAAAGCTGAACCTTGCGGTGATTGATAAGTTTTTGCCCATGAAGAATCAGTTAAAACTTTCTGAGCCTGATCTCTATTCCAAGTATCAAAAGGTTTATCCATTTTTTGCGCGGAAACCGTAACGATTAAACCATAAACGCAGGCAAGTAACATTAATAATTTATTTAATTTCATAACACTTTGTATCCTTTTTTAATCTTCCCCTTATCATAAAAAACTTTAAATCAAAGAATCTTGCCAATCAAGTCCCAAGTTGAAATTTGTCATTAATTCCAATCGCCTATGCCGAAATTCGCCGAAAAGCATTATTTTCAAGCCGACTGATGCGAGGCTGAAGTCTGCTTTCCGAAATGGCAAATTAATATAAGACAAGCATTAATGCAAAAATAAATTAAAGTATCGGCAATCGCTCAGAGTCTAAACTTCTGTTTGTTCTGCCAGCGAAGTCCGTTGGTTGCATATTCAAGCAGGGGCTGAACTTTTTAAGTCAATTCTAATTTTGGCGTACGTAGTGCTTACACAAAAAAGAACTCGCTCAAGCTAGACTTGAACGAGTTCTTTATATGTTCAGGCTAATTTCTTCAAACTAGAAGAGTAAGCGAAAACCAAAGCGAACACTACGCGGAGCCTGATAAGAGTCAGGCAGTCCAAAACGCACATCCTTGCGATTAAGAACAGTAGCACTTCCATTCAGGTAATTATTGATTGGAGTATATAACGAGCCGGAAGTAAAAGCGTTAGTTACGCCGGCAGCATTATCAGGGAAGCCAAGATTAGCTCCACTAATACTGATTCCCGGTCCCGAAAGTGTATTGAATATACTCAGGACTGTCTTTTGATTAAGCAGATTTAGAAAATTCAAGTCGCCTACTATGGTAAAGCGATTATCTTTACCAAAACGATAGCGATGAGTAACTGCGAAGTCCGTCTGGCTAAATGTTGGACTTCTTCCCAAATCACCACGTTTATTAAGAATAGTCTGCGCTATCGTAATAAAGTTAACGTAAGTTGTTTGGGGTGTTCCAGACGTAAAGGTTTGGAAAGCAGAAAACTCCGTTGAATTACTTTGTCCGTTCCAATCGAGAATGTAAGCTCCATACGCATTAAATACGTGTGGTCTATCTGTCGGCAGTCGTCCGTTGTCCTTTTCGCCTCTGGCGGTAAAACCAGCAAACGGAAGATCAAAAGAACGATTAACTCCAGGCGATGTACGGGCAACTCCAGTTGCATTATTGTATTCGTCCGCATTTGCTAAACCGGAATAGTTTCCAAACAGACGACTGTATGTGTAATTCACGTTGAAATAGTAACTATTCGACAATCGTTTTTCCACTACAAATTCAGCAGCATCATAACGACGCTGCGGTTCTGTTGACTTAGCGTAGCCGAGGTCTTTCAATGTCTGCAGATGCAAACCTGAACCCGGATTGCCGATGACATAGGCTTCGCTATCTGCTGGATTTCTAATACCAGCATCTTCAATTGCATTATCAACATTCTTATGCGTATAACGCGCACGAAGAACATAGTCGCGGCTTAATTGACGCTCGGCTCCAACTGTGAACTCCGTTTGACGGAAAGGCTTCAGATTAGGGTCAACTTTACCTCCGTCAAGAAGGGTAGCATTCGGATCATTAGATGCAACTCGTTGGTCTTGCTGGCAACGACTGCGCGCACCGCTGGCAATGAATCCGGTCGTCGGACAACGGCTTGGACCGGTAAAACTACCAAGCACATTTTGAAGTGTGAATTGAGTAAAAGTTTCACCCGGAAAAATTTCAAAGTAGTCTATCAGTTGTATTTCACCACCGAACGAACCGCGCGGAAGTTCAAACTTCAAGCGGTCGTAGAATTGTCCGTAACTACCGAAAATTTTTGTTTTACCGTCACCAAAAATATCGTAGGCAAAGCCGAGACGGGGAGCGATTTTATCGCCGTAGCCAAAATTAATCGGCGGGGCAAAACCATTAAACGACGGTAAATCTTCTTTTTCTGCACGAACACCTAAATTAAGTGTCAAACGCTTAAACGGTTGATATTTATCTTGAATGTAAATACCTTGATTGAGATTCTGAGCTTTTCCAAGCGTTCCGACGCGAATAAGTTCACCTGCACCAATGGCACCCGGCGTTGGAGTAGAGTTAATCCCTAAATCGGCAAGCGTTAAGCCATAATAAAAATCGAGTCTTCCTTTTGTGGAATATCCTCTGGCTGCATCGTTGAAAATTCTGAAACGTTGATAACCGCCTTTCAATTCGTGTCTTCCGCCCGCACTGAAGGTGTAAGTAGCATCTCCTTCATAATTAGTCCGAATTGACACGTCTCTGATAGTTTCTGTATTAGCAGGCGAAGTAAAGCCTGTTGTGCAAGCCCCCGGAATAGTAGTAGAACCCTGCTGACAAACATATCTGATTCCCGGCGGAACAAAATAATTACCCAATTTTTCGTTCAAAAAGCCGCGCGAGAAACGTCCGCTGAAAACTAAATTAGTAGTCGGCGTATAAACTCCCTGAGCAGTTACATTGTTAGAATTTTGGCGACCGCCCTGGCGATCCGTCAAAGCAGCTCCTGTCAATGTCCCGATTGACCCACCGAAATTTGTTGAAGGAATGACACCGCCGAAACTGAGAGTTCCGAACGGCACATTGCCTTGATCTACGATGGGATTCCAGGTATAGGTGCTGCTCAAACGCAGTTTATCAAATGGTGTCGCATCTATACGCGCAAAAGCATACTCGAAAGTTCGTTTTAATCTGAATGTTTCGGTCGCCGTCCGTGTTCTGGTGGCAGCCGGAGCGTTAGTAAAGAAATTCGTCGTCGTTTCGGTATTAAAAATCTGTGGCGTATAGCTGCCAAAGAAATATACTTTGTTTTTGATAACTGGACCGCTCAAATTAGCCGTCGGAAAGAAATTTACGCCCTCGCTTTTCGGAGCATTCACATACTCCCGAGATTGAACAAAAGTAGCCCCTGCACCACTCTGGAAACGCAACAACGTAGGTCGCGGATTGCCGTTAAATTGCGGCGTATTAAACTGAGTTCCGAATTCGCCGCGAAATTCATTGCTGCCGCCTTTGGTAACGACGCTGATCACGCCGCCGGTCGCGCCGCCGAACTCGGCTCCGAAACCGCTTGATTTAACCTGCACTTCCTGAACGAATTGAGTCGGAATGGCATTGTTACCGTTCAAGGTTCCAGTGCGAAAATTAGTAACTTCTTGTCCGTCAATAACAAAAACATTTTCCGAACCTGAAGCACCGTCCACTGAAAAGCCACCTGATCTATCTTCGGGGCGTGTTCCCGGAACCGTTTTGAGAATACTCGTAAAACTCACACCTTTCGGGAGTAATTCGATTTTCTGTGCATTGATGCTGGTTTGAATAGCGTTATTAGTTGTGTCCACTGGCTGGGCATCAGAAGCAAGAACGTCAATTACGTTGACCCCGGTTCCCGGCTTGACCGATATGTCCACTTGAGTGGTCTGCCCGATGGCGACCGTTACATTTTCATATCTGGCTTCACCAAACCCATTGGTCGTTGGTGTGGTAACAACGTCATACGCTCCCGGCGGCACTTGCAGAACACGGAAGAAACCGTCTTCATTAGTAGTTAGTGTGCGCCTGAAACCGGTGGTTACACCCGTTGTCGTAGTCCCGCTCGCAGTACCTTGCGAACTGGTAATCGTAACGGTTACATTCGGTACGAAACCGCCTGCTTCATCTTTTACAGTTCCTTCGATATTACCAGTAGTTTCTTGCCCAAAAGCTGTTAAAGCCAGACACAAAACAGTTAATAACATCGAGGGAATAAATTTGAATTTTTTTCTCATTTTCGCTCCTATAAATAATTTTTACGAAGATTTAATAATCCTGAAGGACAATTACTTTACCAATAAAGGCAATTTCAAAGCCAAACTCTTATAAAAGATTTGCTCAAAGGAGTAAATCGTTACCACTTACTAATTAAGGGACGTAATCAACAAAAAAAACCCACGGTAAATAATAATTCTTAAATGATTTTTCCAATAATTTGTATATTTTTCACAAGATTGTATATTTTTTTAAATAGTCGGATTTTGAAAGATATTTAATCAAGTATTTTATGTCGAGAGATGAATTTAACTTAACTTCCGCATAAAATACTTGATTAGAAAAAACAAAGGCTGACGAATTTAAATTCGCCAGCCTTTGTTTTTAGATTTCACCTCTGCGATTAAATGTCTTCATCCTCGATTTCCAAAGTATCTTCCAATTCAAAAACTTCTTCCTCTTCCGAATTAAATTCATCAGATTCTTCGATTTCTTCATCAAAATCCTCGGCTTCGATTCCCGGAACGTCAACCATCGGCGGCACGGTGAAGCCGCCGACGGCTAATGGAAATTCGTCGAGTTCTTCTTCCTCTTTCTGATTGACGGTCGGATCGTAATCTACCTTGACGTTGCGGTAGTATTTCATTCCCGTTCCTGCCGGAATCAGTCGTCCCATAATGACGTTTTCCTTTAAGCCGCGTAAGTAATCCACGCGACCGGAAATCGCCGCTTCGGTTAGGACGCGGGTGGTTTCCTGGAACGATGCCGCCGAGATGAACGAATCAGTTGAAAGCGACGCTTTCGTGATTCCTAAAAGAAGCGGTTCGGCACTCGAAGACTGTCCGCCTTCGTCCATTACCCGACGATTTTCGTCTTCGTAACGGAAGCGGTCAACCTGTTCTTCCAAAAGGAAAGTCGTGTCGCCGACATCTTTGATTTTCACCCAGCGGAGCATCTGTCGAACGATACATTCGATATGTTTATCGTTGATGTTCACGCCTTGGAGACGATAAACTTCTTGAATTTCATTAACGATATACTGCTGCAACGCTTCCGTTCCCATCACGCGCAGAATGTCGTGCGGGTTCAAAGGTCCATCCATCAACGCCTCGCCCGCTTTTACGCGGTCGCCTTCCTGCACGTTGATATGGGTTCCACGCGGAATGTCGTATTCGCGTTCCGCACCGTCATCGCCGGTGATGATAAGTTTGCGTTTACCTTTGGCGATGCCGCCGAATTTAACTTCGCCGTTGATTTCCGACATAATCGCCGTTTCGCCAGGACGACGCGCTTCAAACAATTCGACGACGCGCGGCAAGCCGCCCACGATGTCCTTAGTTTTCGTCGTTTCACGCGGGATTTTAGCGATGACATCGCCGGCTTCCATTTCCTGTCCGTCTTCGACCATCAGGTTAGCGCGAATCGGCATTTGATAAGTTTTCTGAACTTTGCTGCCTTTGCGGATTTCCAGACGCGGCTGATTTTTTTCATCCGAATCCTTAACCACAAGGCGTTTTTGTCCCGAAACTTTATCAATATCCTCTTCGAGCGTTTTTCCTTCCTTCAAATCCTGGAACTTCACGGTTCCCGAAACTTCCGTCAAGATGGCGAAAGTGAACGGATCCCAAGTCGCCAGCATATCGTCTTCTTTGACTTTCTGACCGTCTTTAACGTGAACGTGCGCTCCGTAAACGATTTGATAACGCGCTACTTCGCGGTCGCGTTCATCCATCAAAGCTAATTCGGATTTGCCGCGCTTCATCGAAATCAATTCACCGGCACGGTTGGTGATGACTTTGAAATCATCGAGATATTTGACCGTTCCGTCAATCGCCGCCGCGTGTTTGGTTTCCTGCTCTAATCGAGCCGCGCCGCCGACGTGGAAAGTTCTCATCGTCAACTGCGTTCCCGGCTCGCCGATTGACTGTGCCGCGATGACACCGACTGCTTCGCCGATTTCGACCGTGTTGCCGGTTGCAAGGTTGCGACCGTAACATTTCACGCAGATTCCGCGCCGTGTTTCGCACGTCAGAGCCGAGCGAAGTCTAACTGATTGCAGACCCGATAATTGAACCTGCGCCGCCAAATCTTCGTCAATTTCCTGATTGGCTTCAACGACGATTGTATTATCAACCGGATCAATAATATCGTCCAAAGATGTGCAGCCGACGATGCGGTCGCGCAGACTTTCGACTTCTTCACCGTTGCGAATAATCGCCTCCGCCCAAATGCCGCGCAACGTTCCGCAGTCAATTTCCGAGACAATCACGTCCTGCGCCACGTCCACCAAACGGCGTGTCAGATAACCCGAATCAGCCGTTTTCAAAGCCGTATCAGCCAAACCTTTTCGCGCTCCGTGCGTCGAAATAAAGTATTGCAGCACGTTCAAACCTTCGCGGAAGTTGGCGATAATCGGCGTTTCGATGATCTCGCCCGAAGGTTTCGCCATCAATCCGCGCATACCGGCAAGCTGTCTAATCTGCGCTTCCGAACCACGCGCTCCCGAATCAGCCATCACGAGAATCGGGTTGAGTTCCTTGCGGTCTTTCTCGCGCTTGTTCATCGCCAGGAACATTTCCTTCGCCACTTTATCGGTTACGTCCGACCAAATCGCCGTCACCTTATTGACGCGCTCCATATTGGTCATCGTCGCGTCTTCGTATTGCTTCTGCAATTTATCAACTTCTTTACGAGCGTCTTCGATAATGCCTTTTTTGCTCGCGGGCGTAACCATATCGTCAATGCCGATGGAAATTCCCGATTTCGTCGCTGATAAAAAGCCTAACGCTTTTAAATCGTCGAGCATCACGACGGTCTGGTCGTGTCCGAGTTTTAAGTGGCAGAAACTGATTAACGACTGCAAGCCCTTTTTCTTTAAGGTTCCGTTGACGAACGGCAAGCCGTCGCGCGTCAGACGTTCGTTCAGAATCACGCGCCCAACGGTCGTTTCGATCAAAGTATTGCTGATCGGACGCGGCGTTGCCCGCATCACGTCCTGCGAATTATGTTCTTTGGTCAAATCAATCAAATCGCCGTTCCAGCGCAGTTTGATTTTCGTCTGCGTCGCCACCGCTTTCGCGTCGAGCGCGAGCAGAACTTCGTCAACCGTGTTAAATGATTTACCTTCGCCGACCATTTCTTCGCGGTCGAGCGTCAAATAATAACAGCCGAGAACGATGTCCTGCGACGGAACGGTAATCGGTTGTCCTGACGCGGGCGACAGAAGGTTATTTGAAGCTAGCATCAAAACAGTCGCTTCGATTTGCGCTTCCGCCGACAGCGGAATGTGAACCGCCATCTGGTCGCCGTCAAAGTCGGCGTTGAAAGCCGTGCAGACGAGCGGGTGAATTTTGATCGCTTTTCCTTCGACTAAAACCGGCTCGAACGCCTGAATTCCAAGTCTGTGCAGAGTCGGAGCGCGGTTTAAAAGAACCGGATGTTCTCGAATTACTTCTTCCAAAATATCCCAAACAATCGGCTCTTGCCGCTCGACCATTTCACGCGCCTGCTTGATTGTCGCGGCATGCGCGTCGCGTTCGAGTTTGTTGTAAATGAACGGCTTGAAAAGTTCCAAAGCCATTTTCTTCGGCAAACCGCACTGATGTAATTTTAATTCCGGTCCGACGACGATTACCGAACGTCCCGAATAATCAACGCGCTTGCCGAGCAGATTTTGACGAAAACGTCCCTGTTTTCCTTTGAGCGTTCCCGACAAGGATTTGAGCGGACGATTGTTCGCGCCGCGCAGTACGCGACCGCGACGACCGTTATCGAACAGCGCGTCAACGGCTTCCTGCAGCATTCGTTTTTCGTTGCGGACGATGACTTCCGGCGCACGCAGTTCCATCAATTTTTTCAGACGGTTGTTGCGGTTAATCACGCGGCGATACAAATCGTTCAAATCCGAAGTCGCAAAACGTCCGCCGTCGAGCGGCACGAGCGGGCGAAGTTCCGGGGGAATCACCGGAATCACGTCTAAAATCATCCATTCGGGTTTGTTGCCCGACTTCAAAAATGAATTGGAAACCTTCAGACGTTTGGAAAATTTCAATTTTTTCTGTTGCGAAGTTTCCTCTTTCATCTTGCCGCGCAAGTCTTCGACGAGTTCGGCGATGTTGATTTTCATCAACAATTCCTTAATCGCTTCCGCACCCATTTTGGCGACGAACTGACCCGGATATTCCTGCGTCAGATTGCGAAATTCTTCGTCGGTCAAAAGCTGCTTTTCTTTGAGTTCGGCGACATCGCCCGGATCAACGACGATGTAAATCTCGAAGTAAAGAATCTTTTCCAAATCGCGCAGAGTGATGTCGAGCAGATGCCCGATGCGCGACGGCAAGCCTTTGAAAAACCAAACGTGCGAACACGGGCTGGCTAATTCGACGTGACCCAAGCGTTCGCGTCGAACCTTCGACTGCGTAACTTCCACGCCGCATTTATCGCAGACCACGCCGCGATGCTTCATTCGTTTATACTTCCCGCAGAGACATTCCCAATCCGAAACCGGACCGAAAATGCGGGCGCAAAACAGCCCGTCGCGTTCAGGCTTAAAGGTGCGGTAATTGATCGTTTCCGGCTTGGTAACTTCACCGTGCGACCACGATTTAATTTTTTCAGGCGATGCCAAACTGATGCGAATCGCCTCGAAATTCGGGGTTAATTGCGTTTTATTATCGTTTTGAAATCTAAACATATTTTTAGTTAGTGGTGAGTGGTGAGTGATGAATGGTGAGTTGAAGAGTCTGAACCGTATCCGGTTTTTCACTCACCACTCACCACTCACCACTCACCACTTTCTTAATCCGCTCCTACCAATTCGAGAACACCCGCCGTCGCTTCTTCGATGTTGATTTCATCTTCGGTGATGAGTTCGACATCGAGACAGAGCGATTGCAATTCGCGTACTAAAACATTGAACGATTCGGGAATTCCCGGTTCGAAATTCGATTCGCCTTTGACGATGGTTTCGTAGATTTTCGAGCGTCCGGCAACGTCATCCGATTTACAGGTTAAGAGTTCCTGTAAAATATGCGCCGCGCCGTAGGCTTCCAACGCCCAAACTTCCATCTCTCCGAAACGCTGTCCGCCGAATTGCGCCTTGCCGCCCAATGGCTGCTGCGTAATCAACGAATATGGTCCGATTGAACGGGCGTGAATCTTGTCATCAACCAAGTGCGACAATTTGAGCATATAAATGTAACCGACCGTTACTTTTTGCTCGAACTGTTCACCCGTCAATCCGTCGTAGAGACGGGTTTTCCCCGATAAACCGACTGACGGCGGAATGCCGAGTTCGTCGAATTTTTCGTTTGCCTTGCCGATATACTCTTTGATTTCAGCTTCGCGCGCGCCGTCAAAAACCGGCGTTGCGAAATGCAGTCCGAGAACTCGCGCTGCCCAACCCAAGTGCGTTTCGAGAATCTGCCCGACGTTCATACGCGACGGCACACCGAGCGGATTCAGCACGATGTCAACCGGCGTTCCGTCCGGCAGATACGGCATATCTTCTTCCGGCAGAATGCGGGCGATGACACCTTTGTTGCCGTGTCGTCCAGCCATCTTATCGCCGACCGAAAGTTTGCGTTTCATCGCTACGAAAACCTTGACCATTTTGATCACGCCCGGAGGAAGTTCATCGCCCTGTTTTAATTTGGTGATTTTTTCCTCGTAAATGTCGCTCAAAATGTTGATCTGGCGCGTCGTGCGCTGTTCGTATTCCTTGATTTCTCCGGCGATGTCAATCGTCCCGGCGGAAACGTCGGCTTTGCGAAGAACTTTAATGTCAATTCCTTTTAAGTTTTCGCGCGTCAGCGTTTCGCCTTTTTTGATTAAAATATCAACACCGTCGCTCAAATCTTTGGTCAGTTTGCGACCGTCGAAAAGCTCGTAAATTCGCTCGTCGCGCTGTTCGCTCAAGATGCGAATTTCATCTTCCAAAT
>CAXTKJ010000001.1:54347-73068 GCA_964244835.1 uncultured Pyrinomonadaceae bacterium | reverse complement strand
TTCCAACAGGCTCATGCTCTAACAGTGTATGCCAAGGGGAAAACAATATACCCTCATCTAAGCGTTTGCGTTCTTCCAAATCGCGGCGCAAATCTTCTTCTTCCAAACCTTCGATGTCGAGCGAACGCTCGTCTTTTTCCTGACCTTTGCGCGTGAAAACCTGCACGTCAACGACCGTGCCGTCAATTCCCGGCGGGCAAGTCAAAGACGCATCTTTCACGTCGCCGGCTTTTTCGCCGAAGATAGCGCGAAGCAGTTTTTCTTCCGCCGTCAGCTGCGTTTCACCTTTCGGCGTAACTTTTCCGACGAGAATCGAGCCGGGTTTGACCTGCGCTCCGATGCGAATAATCCCCGATTCGTCCAAATCGCGCAGCATATTTTCGCCGATATTCGGAATATCGCGCGTAACTTCTTCCGGTCCGAGCTTCGTATCGCGGGCTTCGATTTCCAACTCCTCGATGTGAATCGAAGTGTAGTAATCTTCCTTTACCAATCGTTCCGAAACTAAAATCGCGTCTTCAAAGTTGTAGCCGCGCCACGACATAAAAGCAACGAGAACATTTCTGCCCAAAGCCAACTCGCCGCGATCCGTACAAGGTCCGTCGGCAATCACCTGTCCTTTCTTCACGCTTTCGCCCGCTTCGACGATGGCGCGTTGGTTGATACAAGTGTTCTGGTTCGACCGCGTAAATTTGACTAGCGAATAAATATCCGCCGTCACTTCACGCGAAATCGTTCCGTCAACCTGATGATCGGCTTTGACGATAATGCGTTCCGAGTCAACGTAATCAACCACGCCGTTTCGTTTGGCAACGACGACCGCGCCCGAATCGCGGGCGGCAACCGCTTCCATTCCCGTTCCGACATAAGGCGATTCAGCACGAAGCAGCGGCACTGACTGCCTCTGCATATTCGCCCCCATCAAAGCGCGGTTCGCATCGTCGTTTTCCAAAAATGGAACTAACGAAGCCGCCACCGAAACGAGTTGTTTCGGCGAAACGTCCATATACTGGATTTCTTCGCGGTCAGCCGTGATAAATTCACCTTTCTGCCTAGCGGCATTGCGTTCGTTGACGAAATTCCCTTTCTCGTCGAGTTCGATATTCGCCTGCCCGATGATGTATTTATCTTCTTCCCAAGCCGTCAGATAAAATGGGAAAGCCTCGAATTCTGCTGCTTTCTGATCCTTTTTCAACTTGCCGTTTGCCGCTTCGATTTCTTCCAGCGGAACGTGCTGATGCGGTTTCAAATGCGTGTCGCCGCCGTTGCTGATTTTCGCGTATTCGATTACGCGACCGTCTTCGACCTTGCGATACGGCGATTCGATAAAACCGAATTCATTGATTCGCGCAAAACACGACAGCGACGAAATCAAACCGATATTCGGACCTTCCGGCGTTTCAATCGGACAAATTCGACCGTAGTGCGTCGGGTGAACGTCGCGGACTTCAAATCCGGCGCGTTCACGACTCAAACCGCCCGGTCCAAGTGCGGACAAACGACGTTTGTGTGTGATTTCGGATAATGGATTCGTCTGATCCATAAACTGCGATAACTGCGATGAGCCGAAAAATTCTCGGACGGCAGCGGTTACGGGTTTGGCATTGACTAAATCACGCGGCATCGTCGTGAACATATCCTGTTGAATGGACATTTTCTCTTTAATGGCGCGTTCCATTCTTTCCAAACCGATGCGGAATTGATTTTCGAGCAGTTCGCCGACGGCGCGGACGCGGCGATTTCCCAAATGGTCAATATCGTCCTGCCCGTAATGCTCGTGGTCTTTCTTCATTCGCAGAAGATAATTGACGACCTCGTAAAAATCGGTCGGTTTGAGCAAAAAGTTGTTCAAATCGTCCCGTTCCGGTCTGCCCATTTTGATATTGAATTTAAGTCGTCCGACACGCGATAAATCGAATCGGCGGGCATCGAAAAACATTCCTTCGAGCAAACGATAAGCGGTCGGAACAGTCGGCGGATCGCCGGGACGCATTTTACGGTAAATTTCCAAAAGCGCATCAACCGGCTTGCTGATTGCATCCTTTTTCAAAGTTTGCAAAATGATATTGCCGATAGTGTCGTTTTCAGGAAACAAAACCGAAAAACCTTCCACGCCTTCTTCAATTAATTGCTGAAGTTTAGCTGCCGCCAATTCGCTGCCGGCTTCGATAATTACTTCGCCGGTTTCGGTGTTGACGACATCATCAAGAACCATCGCGCCTTCAAAATCGCTCGTCGAAACTTCGACTTGTTCGATGCCGAGTTTCCGCAATTCTTTCAAGGCAGAAGCCGTGATTTTTTTGCCGACGGCAACGACGGTTTCGCCTTTATCCTTGATGTCTTCTTCCGCCTTCATTCCCTTCAAATGCGTTTCGCCTTCGGGTTTGACTTTGACGTGAAGTTTACCTTTTTTGACGACCACTTCGTCGGTCGTGTAAAAACGGCGCAGAATATCGGCGTTGGTAAATTCGGCGTTTTTAACGACTTCTTCCAAGATATTGTCGGAAACCGTTTTCATATCAATCTGCGGATTGAGCCACAAGCCCAACGCCCGCAAAAAGATCGTCGCCAAAATTTTACGTTTGCCGAGACGTGCGTGCAGAATCCCCTTTTGGTCGAATTCAAACTCTACCCACGAACCGCGATACGGAATAATTTTCGCCAGATAAGCGTCGCGGTCGCCTTTGAAAAACACGCCCGGACTTCTATGTAACTGAGAAACGATAACGCGCTCCGTCCCGTTGATGATAAAAGTTCCGTTGTCGGTCATCAGCGGAATTTCGCCGAAGAAAACGTCTTCTTCCTTGATGTCGCGGATGGTCGAAACATTCGTTTCCGGGTCTTTATCAAACACCGTTAAACGAATGCGGACTTTCAAAGGAACGCTGTAAGAAGTTCCGCGTTCCTGACATTCCTGCTGATCGTGTTTGTGTTTCAAACCGACCGGCTCGCCGCAGTTCGAGCAGAGTTTCGGGCGCACGGCGTTGAAAGTTCCGCAGTTATTACACAAAACTTCCGCCGGATTGAACGGGTCAACCTTAATTTTCGCGCTGCAATTCTTACAGTTGGCGCGAAGATGTTCCAAACCTTCCAAATTTCCGCATTTGCACTGCCAGTTACCGATTTGATATTCGACAAATTCAAGCGTCGCCGTTTCGCGGAAATCAGACACGGGAAAAATGGATTGAAAAACCGTTTGCAGTCCGACCAAATCGCGCTCTTCGGGAATCAAATCCATCTGCAAAAAGCGGTTGTATGATTCGCGCTGCACTTCGATTAAATTCGGAATGCGGGCGGACGTATAAATTTTTGAAAAATCCACGCGCTTCGGTGCCTGACTGGTTCGGCGACCGCGACCGTGGTTGTTGTTTTGTAGCGGGTTGGCAATCATAATTGTAAAATTCTGCTCTTGAAGAAAAATTCTGTTGATTTAAATGTTTTTTGTTGCTAAGATGCCTTAGTCAAAACTCCAAAAAACTAATTATTCAAATAAAGACGGCAAATGCGGTCGAGGGTAAAACTTGCCCTGACCGCTTATTTTGTTAGCAGTAACGCTCTAATATAATTTTTTCGAGAGTGTCAAAATTAACCGTAACTCTCCTGAATAAATCGCCGAGAAAAATCTCGTTTATTCCTTTTGAAACTACTGAACTGAAGTTCCGATTTGATAAAGACGGCAAGCGTCAAAATCTCCGACGCTTGCCGTTATCTTAGCAACTATAAAACTCAACTTCAAATGCGTAATATAGATGTCTTTAAATTAAGTTCGGGTTGTCCGAAGTTATTTGATTTCAACCGTTGCTCCGGCATCGGTCAATTTGGTTTTGATTTCTTCGGCTTCAGCGGCGGAAACGCCTTCTTTGACGGCTTTCGGTGCGCTGTCAACTAATTCTTTCGCTTCTTTCAAACCGAGACCGGCAACAACTTCACGCACGACTTTGATGACGTTAATTTTGCCCTGTCCGGCAGAGGTGATGATAACGTCAAACGTATCTTTTTCCTCAGCCGCCGGAGCAGCGTCGCCGCCTCCGCCTGCCGGTGCCGCCGCGACCGTCGCCGCTGCCGCCGACACGCCGAACACTTCTTCCAATTCCTTAACCAATTCCGACGCTTCCAACAACGTCATACCTTTTAAAAACTCGATAACTTCTTCTTTTGAAACTGCCATAATAATTTAATTTCTCCGTTTATTTTCTATTTATTGTTTTTACTGTCAGCCGGAGAACCCAATGGGACGACTTTTACAGTTAGGTTGCATCGAAACTGTATCCTGCGTCCGAGCTTTAAAACGACCTGACATATCGCTTATGCTCGTTTTTACCTTGAGTCGGCTTTTCCGAATGCGGAGTGCGTATGCAAAACGCGGAATTATAAATCCGCAATCCACACTCCGCATTCCGCATAAAATTCTACGCTTCTTTTTGTTCGCCAATCTGTTTTATAACGACTGCCAAATTACGCGGCACAGCGTTAACCACCGTGACGATGCGCTGGGCTTGAGCGTTAATGACAAACATTAATTTTGAAATTAACTCTTCTTTCGACGGCAAACTCGCAATCGCCGTAACCTGACTCAGGTCAACGACTCTGCCTTCGACCACGCCGGCTTTGAACGTATAAATATCGGCGTTGTCTTTAATGAATTTAGAAACGGTTTTTGATAAAACAACCGCGTCTTCATTCGACCAGGCGATTCCGGTTACGCCTTTCAGATGTTCGGTCGCGCCTTCGTACGGCGTTCCTTTAACGGCGAGCCGTGCCAAAGTATTTTTGACAACTTTGTAGTCTGCGCCCGCATTGCGTAATTGATTACGAAATTCCTGATCTTTAGTAACCGTCAATTTGGTGAAACCGACAATCATCGCCGATTTTGAATTGTTCAACTGCTCCGTGAGAGCGTTCAAATCTTCCTGCTTTCTTTCTCTTGTTTTCATTCCTTTATTCGCTCCTCACTTCTTAAACGTAAGATAATTCATCCATCAAAACGCCCGGACTCATCGTTGCCGCGAGATTGATTTTTTTCAAGTACCGACCTTTCGCCGTCGTCGGCTTGGCTTTGATAACGGCGTTGATTAAAACTCTTAAATTTTCCTGTAACTTCGCGTCGTCGAAAGAAACTTTGCCGACCGGCGAATGGATGACACCCGTTTTATCAACGCGATATTCGACTTTACCGGCTTTTGTTTCCTGAATCGCCGTTTTGACATCCATCGTAACCGTGCCGGTTTTCGGATTCGGCATAAGCCCGCGCGGTCCGAGAATTTTTCCGAGTTGACCGACTTTGCCCATCATATCGGGAGTCGCAATCAGCGCGTCGAAATCGAGCCAGCCGTCTTTGATTTTCTGCACGATGTCTTCGCCGCCCGCGAAATCCGCACCGGCTTCTTCGGCTTCACGGACTTTATCGCCCTGCGCGACGACGACGACGACTTTTGCTTTGCCGCCCAAACCGTTCGGCAAAACAATCGTTCCGCGCACGAGCTGATCGGCTTTGCGCGGGTCAACGCCGAGCCACATCGTCAATTCGACCGTTTCGTCGAACTTGGCAAAAGCGATTTCCTTAACTTTTTTAATCGCTTCGTCCAAAGTATATTTCTTGCCCTGTTCAACTTTTTCCAGAGCCGCCTGATATTTTTTACCTGTCTTAGCCATTTTGTTTTTTAGGTTCAATCGAAATGCTTTTAATTTGCGATATTAGTCGCTACATTTCTCCCTTTAATTTGAAATTTACTCAATCGTCAATCCCATACTTTTCGCTGTGCCTTCAATCGTCTTAATCGCCGATTCAAGATTTGTCGTGTTCAAATCCGGCATTTTCTTCGTGGCGATTTCTTCGATCTGCGCCCGCGAAATTTTACCGACCTTCGTGCGATTTGCGGTCGCCGAACCTTTAGCGATACCCGACGCTTTACGAAGCAAATCTGCTGCCGGCGGCGTTTTCGTTTCAAATGTGAACGAGCGGTCGGCATAAACCGTAATCACGACCGGAACTTTCATATCCGGGTCGTCATTCTGCGTTTTCGCGTTAAACGCTTTGCAGAATTCCATAATGTTCACGCCGTGCTGTCCGAGTGCCGGACCAATCGGCGGAGCCGGATTAGCCTTGCCCGCCGGAATTTGTAACTTAATATAACCTGTAATTTTCTTAGCCATAATTCTGTTAGTAGTGAGTGGTGAACGGTGAGTGATGAGTTTCGGAAAGTTTTTCACTCACCACTCACCACTCACCACTCACCACTACTAATCATTCTTCTTCTGCAAACGTAACTTTTTCCACGTCCAAAAAATTTAATTCAACCGGCGTAGCGCGTCCGAAAATCGTTACGGTAACTTTCAAAGTCGCTTTTTCTTCGTTGACTTCTTCCACCTTGCCGGTAAAACTCGCAAACGGTCCCGATTTGATTCGGACGACTTCCTCAATCGCATACGAGAATTTCGGCTTCGGTTTTTCCGTCGCTACTTCGATGTTATGAACGATTTGATCAACTTCCAGTTGGGTCAACGGAGTAGGGTTTTTTCCGCCCAAAAACCCCGTAACTTTCGGCGTTGATTTTATCGCGTGAAACACATTATCGGGGATTTTTGCCGCATCGGTACATTCGATTTCGACCAGCACATAACCCGGATAAAACATTCGCTGCGTTTCAATCCGTTTGCTGCCGCGCATTTCGACGACGGTTTCCTTCGGCAATAAAACTTCCGTGATTTGCTCGCTCAACTCCATATCGCGGATACGGGCGTTGAGGCTTTCCAACACTTTGTTTTCGTGTCCCGAATAGGTGTGGATAAAATACCACTGTTTCATTTTGATCCTTATATACCGACAATTTTATTAATCAGCCAGGTTAAGCCTTCAATAATATAGACCCAAGCCCGGTCAACTAAAAAAAGATAAGCGGCAAAGAAAATAACATTAACAATAACGATAATCGTCGTATTCTTAACGTCATCAGACGAAGGAAACGTAGTTTTATCGAGTTCCTCGCGTGTGTGCTGAATAAATTCGCCGACGCTTTCCTTTTTGTCTTTACCCTTATTGTCTAAGGTGTCAACTGCTTCTGACACTTGTTTTTCTCCTAAAGTTTTAATCTGGTGGCAGGGGTACCAGGACTCGAACCCGGACCTGCGGTTTTGGAGACCGTAATGCTAACCATTGACACCATACCCCTTTAACGAGTAGAGAGTGAAGAGTCGAGAGTGGCGATTAAAGTTTATGCTCGCCACTCCCGACTCTCGACTTTCGACTTTATTCTTATTTGTTTTCTCTGTGCAAACGATGGCAACGGCAGCGACGGCAAAATTTGTTCAACTCCAGTCTTCCCGGAGTATTCTTCTTATTTTTCGTCGTAACGTAATTGCGTTCTTTGCACTCGGTGCATTGCAAAATTATATTATCTCTCGGCATAACTTCTTACCTCTTTTCAATTACTCAACAATCTCGGAGACGGTTCCCGCGCCGACCGTTCTGCCGCCTTCTCGGATGGCGAAGCGCAAGCCTTTTTCCATCGCAATCGGGGCGATCAAGGTGATCTCCATTTGGATATTGTCGCCCGGCATCACCATCTCCACGCCTTCCGGCAGGTTGGCGACTCCGGTCACGTCGGTGGTTCGGAAATAGAACTGCGGACGATAGCCCGTGAAAAACGGGGTGTGTCTGCCGCCTTCTTCCTTGGTTAAAACGTAGGCTTCGGCTTTGAATTTCGTGTGCGGTGTAATCGAACCCGGTTTGGCGATCACCTGTCCGCGTTCGATTTCCTTGCGTTCCACTCCTCTGAGGAGCAAACCGACGTTATCGCCCGCCATTCCCTTATCCAGCAGTTTCTTGAACATTTCGACTCCGGTCACGACCGTGTTGCGCGTGTCCTTGATGCCGATGATTTCCACCGTTTCGTTGACATTGACGATACCGCGTTCGATTCTGCCCGTCGCCACCGTGCCTCTGCCTTGAATAGTGAAGATGTCTTCGACCGGCATCAGGAATGGTTTGTCGGTTTCACGCGCCGGGGTCGGGATGTAATCATCCACCGCCTGCATCAGTTCATCCACCGTCGCTTCCCATTTCGGATCGCCTTCGAGGGCTTTGAGTGCCGAGCCTCTGACCACCGGAATATCGTCGCCCGGAAAGTCATATGATGAGAGCAACTCTCTAATTTCCATCTCGACCAACTCCAGCAGTTCTTCGTCGTCCACCATATCCACCTTGTTCATAAAGACGACCATCGAAGGCACGCCGACCTGCCGACCCAAGAGAATATGTTCGCGGGTCTGCGGCATCGGTCCGTCGGTCGCTGCCACCACTAAGATCGCGCCGTCCATCTGCGCCGCGCCGGTAATCATATTCTTGACGTAATCGGCGTGTCCCGGACAATCCACGTGCGCGTAGTGACGGGTCGCCGTTTCATATTCGACGTGCGAAGTGGCAATCGTAATCCCGCGCGCCTTCTCTTCCGGCGCATTATCAATCGAATCGAACGAGCGGAACGCCAGTTTCGGATTATTCTTACTCATCACTTTGGTGATCGCCGCCGTCAACGTCGTCTTCCCGTGATCAACGTGTCCAATCGTTCCGATATTCACGTGCGGTTTGCTTCTGTCAAACTTCTCTTTACTCATTTTCTATTCTTTCCTCGATTTAATTTTAATTAAAATATCTTGGAGCCCAAGACGAGATTTGAACTCGTGACCTTTTCCTTACCAAGGAAACGCTCTACCCCTGAGCTACTCGGGCTTATTCAAACAAGTATGCTAAATGCTCCTTTGCGTGGCAGTTAGCACATAAAACATCACATTTTTCAATTTCTGCAACAAGTCTTTTTAGACTAATTCCCAAAGCTATGGCGTTACCTATCTCAAAACTTTTCTCCGATCTGTTTCGGTGGTGAAAAGTAAGTGTTGCCGGATGATTTTCATCACAACGAATACATTTCAAAGTCTTTTTGTATTCAACCAGCCATTTTCTTCGGCTTTCAGCGAATCGGCGATTTTTCTCTCGCTGCTTTTCAAGCAAATGGCTTCGATTACTCTGATAATACTCGCGGTTATAATCTCGTACTAACTCCGAAGCTTTATTAGCCATTTTAACATATCGGAAATTTCAAAACTGTATTGGAGCGGGAGACGAGACTCGAACTCGCAACATTCAGCTTGGAAGGCTGACGCTCTACCATTGAGCTACTCCCGCTCAAGCGAGAATCTTGATATGTCCTCGCAGATAATGGTGCATGGGGTAGGATTTGAACCTACGTAGGAAATTAATCCGACGGGTTTACAGCCCGTTGCCTTTGACCGCTCGACCACCCATGCTCGTAAATTATCAAATACTTTAGATGCTATTGTAGGCTTTTTGACCCGATTAGCAAAATAGCTATGATAGTGAAATTTTTTCCGGCTTGCAAGTCGAACGGGAATTTTTCAGTCCTCGCTTTCGTTTTCCGCATTTTGAAATACTTGTTTCGCTCGCGGGTGGAACTTCTCGTAAGTCTGCCGCAAGTGAGTATCAGTAATGTGCGTGTAAATCTGCGTTGTCGAAATATCGGCGTGTCCGAGCATTTGCTGAACGCTGCGGACATCGGCGCGATTTTGAATCAGATGCGTTGCAAAACTATGCCTTAGAGTGTGCGGAGAAACATCTTGCAAACCGATTTTTTCGGCATATTCTTTGATGAATTTGAAGATTGTCTGCCGGTTGATCGGTCTGCCCAGAATCGTCACGAAAAGGTTATTGATTTCGACGTTTTCTTTTTTGCGCCGAAGAATCAAATATCTTTTCAGCCATTCAATCGCGCTTTTGCCGATTGGAACGCGGCGCGTTTTGCTTCCCTTTCCTTTGCAGGTCAAAACACCCGAATCAACGTCAACATCGCTCATTTTCAAATCAACCGCTTCGGAGACGCGCAAGCCGCAGGCGTACATCAACTCCAAAATCGCTTTGTCGCGTGTGCCGATTTCCGTTGAAACATCCGGCACGGCTAAAAGATTTTCGATGTCGGTTTGATTCAAAAAGTTCGGCAGATACGCTCCCTTCTGCGGCGCGATTAAATCTTCCGCCGGATTTTTTACGATGTGTCCGTCGAAATGCAAGAATTTATAAAATCCGCGCAGTGCGCTGATCGCCCGCCGCTTGGAATTTTCCGACAATTTCGCGCCTGCCAGATCAATCAGCCATTCGCGCAAATCGCGGACGGTCAGCGCGAGCAAATCGTAATTGTTCTTTTCCGCCCAATTTTTCAGTTTATTTAAATCGCCTTCGTAACTCTCGACCGAATTCTTTGCCAAACCTTTTTCGACGCGCAGATACATTAGATATTCGCGCACCAAATCACGTTTTTTTGAAATTTCGTCTGACATCAAACAATCGTCGGCGCGTCCTGATGCGGCACGAAGCATTGGCGGCAGCGGGCTTCGTATTTGTCGCTCGCACCGACTTCGACGCGGGAATCGGAGGCGACGGTTCTTTGCGAATAATTCGCCGTGTTGCCGCAGACGACGCAAATGGCGTGGGTTTTCGTAATAAATTCGGCGACCGAGAGCAGTTGCGGCATCGGTTCAAACGGTCTGCCTAAATAATCCTGATCCAATCCGGCGACGATGACGCGCTTGCCGCTGTTCGCCAGTTCGTTGACGGCTTCGACGATTGCCATATCGAAAAACTGTCCTTCGTCAATACCGACGACCTGCGTGTCGGATTCCATCTGCGCCATCATTTCGGCGGCGGTCATCACGGGTTTCGAGACGTGCGTCATTCCAGAATGCGACGCGATTTGTTCAATCGAATATCTATTGTCAATAATCGGTTTGAAAACCTGTACTTTCTGACGCGCGATTTGAGCGCGGCGCAGTCGTCTGATTAATTCTTCCGATTTCCCTGAGAACATCGAGCCGACGATGACTTCGACCCAGCCCGCGTCGTTATTTTGACGGCTTTTCCGGCGTTCTTCCGTGTTGTCGAACGCAAATTCCTCTACCATTTTATCTTTGATTTCCTTTGTTGTGTGCGATTTGAAAACGCTAAGATTATCACAAGCCGAAAGCGATTGTAAAAACACTATGACCGCGTCGCCGCCCATTTGAAAACGTCTTTCTGCACGTTTGCAATACCTTTCTGCACGTCTGCAATGCCTTTCTGCAAGGTTGCAGAAGGCTTCTGCAACCTTGCAATGCCCTTCTGCAACGCTGCAACACGCTTCTGCAACCTTGCAGAAGCCTTCTGCAAGGTTGCAATGCCCTTCTGCAACACTGCAAAAGGCTTCTGCAAGGTTGCAGAAGCCTTCGGATGCGTGTCCGAACGTCGTATCAAACGCGATTTCGCCGCCGAATTCGCCGTTAAATCGGCAAATCAACCCGACGAAATGCCGTGCGAACAACTTTTTGCGCTGATACGCTCATCAATTAGCTGATAAACTGACACGATACTGAATTTCCCGATCACCGAATCCTTTTGAGCGACTGCGATGAAAATAATACTGACGATTTTGACCGCGATTTTAACGACAATGACGATTTCCGCCCAAACCGCGCCGCCGCTCGAAACCGGCGTTTCGCAGACTTTAGCCGTATGGCGAGCCGCCAATTATTCGGACGTGCGCTACAAATTGAACATCACGCTCGAAAAAGGTGCGCCGCTGATGAAAGGCACGATAGAGATTCGCGTCAAATTGACTGATGAAGGCGCGAAAAACGATTTGATTCTGGATTGGCGGACGACGCAGTTTACGGCGGATAAAGACAAACCTTTTGCCGATGTCGTGTTGGTCAATGATTCGGCGATAAAAAAAATGCCGGACATCTGGAAATTTGTTTATTTGATTGACAAGGAACATATCGTCGTTACGCAAAGGCTTTTGAAGACGGGCGAAAATGTCATCAAAATCAATTTTGCATCACCGATCAAAACGAGCGGCGCGGCAATTACGCGCTATATTGACAAGAAAGACGGCGCGGAATACGTCTATTCGCTGTTCGTCCCGTCGGACGCAAGCACGGCGTTTCCCGTCTTCGACCAGCCGGATTTAAAGGCGCGGTTTAGTTTGACTGTTGATGCGCCGAGTCAATGGAGAGTAATTTCAAACACAACAATAAGCAATCTAAAAATTTTTGGTTCAACTCACGACCCGAATCAAAAGTTCCATACGGTTACATCATTTGGTGAAACTCAACCAATCAGCACATACGTTTTTGCGTTTGCGGCTGGCAGTTTTGTCAATTTTCGAGAAGACCTCAAAGATTTCTACGTTAAATTGGAAGATTTGCCTGAAGATGCAGACGAACAACAAAAATATCTCCAATCTCTTAATAAACCTACTTCTCAGGACAGAGCATTTATATTTGTCCGCAAATCGCAAGCCGAAAAATTCAAACTACACGCGGCGGAAGTTTTTCGATTGAACCGCGAAGGCGTGAAGTTTCTTGAAAGTTATTTCGATTACAAATTTCCGTTTCCGAAATACGACCTTGTTTTGATTCCTGAATTTCCGTTCGGCGGAATGGAACACGCGGGCGCGACTTTCCTTCGTGAAGACCGCGTTATTTTCCCGACCGAGCCGACGAAGAACGATTACATCACGCGGGCGAACGTCATCTTTCACGAAGCCGCGCATCAATGGTTCGGCGACACGGTTACGATGCGCTGGTTTGACGATTTGTGGCTCAAGGAAGGCTTTGCCGAGTTTATGGCGTATAAAACTCTGGAAAAAGTGATGCCCGAATACAATGCGTGGAAAATCTTTTACGAGCGCAACAAGCAAGCCGCGTATCTGACCGATTCGACGCGCGGGACAACGCCGATTTATCAGGAAATCCCGAACCTCTCGGCGGCAAAATCCGCTTACGGCAACATCGTCTATCGCAAAGCCCCGTCGTTTCTGCGCCAAGCCGAGTTCTATCTGGGCGAAGATAAATTTCAAACGGCAGTCCGCGCATTTTTGAAGAAACACGAATTTGCGAATGCAACTTGGCAAGATTTAGTTAATGAATTTGCAGAAGTTAAAGTTGACGAAATTAAGAAAGGCGATTTTTATCAAAAACTTTCCGGCGGCGATAAAGTTGAGTTAGAAAGATTTACAAGATGGAGTATTGAAAAGGAATGGGCTGAGTTTTGGGTGGAAAAACGCGGAACAGCCATTTATAAAATATCGCCAGAAGTTTTTACAACTTCGGTTGCACCCGCAGGTTTTGAGTGGTCATTAACTTCGCACGGCGGTCATACAACTTTTAATCACACTTTTTTACAAGAAGGAATAATAAAAGACGAAAATTATAATTGGCTGCAAGATGTCAAAATTTTAAAGGTGTATAAAAACGGTGAGCGTCAAGTGAAAACTGCAAATATAGGTTCTAGAAGATACGCGGCTTTGCCTGATGCAGAACGTAAATCTCGTGAAGAAGCACAAAAGAGAGCGGAAGAACGAAAACGCAAGTTTGAACTTGAAAGAAAGGAAAATCCGGTTGAAGAAACTGAGGAAGACCATAGAAAATTATTTGAAGAAGCATTGAGAAAACAAAAAGAAGCGAGCGACAGTATTCTCTATGTTTTCCCAAACTACCAAGATTACGGCTACGGCATCTTTCTGCTTGACGAGAAAAGCCGCGCTTACGTTCTCGCCAATATCCAGACGGAAAAAGACGATTTTCTCCGCACGATGATGTGGGGCGCGTTGTGGGATTCGGTCAGGGAAGGCGAATTGAATCCGAAAGATTACGTCGCGCTCGTCATCAAAAACATCAACGTCGAAACCGACGAAAGCACGATTCAAACGCTTTTATCGAGAGTTTCGACCGCGATGAATTATTATCTGCCGGACAAACAGCGCGACGTACTCGCGCCAAAGGTTGAAGCGGTTTTGATTGATAAAATGCAGAACGCGCCGACGCTCGGACAGCGGATTACGTTTTATCGGGCGTTTCTCAACATCGCTTCATCGGACAAGGCGCGAATCGTCTTAAAGGAAATTTTCAGCGATGATTTCGGTATCGGCGGCGGCAACACGAAAATGCGTCCGGGCTTGATTGAAGACAAGCAGGGCAATAAAACTTACGCCGCGAGTCCGGCGATTCCGATGAAAACCAAAGACCGTTTCGACATCGTAACCAGACTTTTGATTTTGGGCGACGTTTCCGCGCCGGATATGTTAGCCGAACTCGAAAAATACGAGACAAGCGATGAAGCCAAACGCTACGCCTACGCCGCCAAAGCCGGAATCGGAACGGCGGCGAACAAAGCAAAATTCTGGACGGATTTTACGAATAACAAAGACATCTCCGAAAGCTATATCGAATCGGCGTTCGGCGCATTTAATTCGTCGAAACACGCCGATTTAACTTTGCCGTACCTCGAACGTGCGTTGACGGAACTGCCGAATCTGAAAAAGAACCGCAAGATATTTTTCGTCAACGGCTGGCTCGCGTCGTTCATCGGCGGGCAAAAAAGTGAGGAAGCATTGAAGATCGTCAACAAATTTCTGGCGGACAATCCGAATTTAGATAAAGATTTGCGATTGAAGATATTGGAAAACGCCGACGGCTTGGAACGCGCCGTTAAGATTCGCGCCAAGTTTGCCAATCAAGCGAAAAACTAGCCGTGTGATTTCAGCATTTTTTGTTATTCTGAACAGGTGAAACTCAAAATTTGCGAAGTTTGCAAGCGACCGTTTTTGGCGGAGAAAGAATACTGCCCGAAATGCCCGCCGCCTTACACCTGGAATCAGGAATCCTGGATGAATGTCGGCTGTCTGACGCTGATGGTCGTCGTGCCGCTCGGCGTGATGTTTTTGTTCTGGTTCTTCTTTTTCGTCGGGATTTTTATGAGATAAGTAACAGAACGGAATTGTTTTATCAATGGAGCGCGGACGGCTCGTCCGCCCATCAAAGAATGTTCAGCTAACCGGCGGACGAGCCGTCCGCGCTCCGACTTTCGCACATTCTTCGTTTTATTTTGTCCGCTTACTTAAATTATTCCGTCAATTTCCCTGCGACCGCATCAAGCACCATCGAACTGTTTTCCTTGCGCGTCTGGTTATTGCAAACGACGACGAACGCGAAAGTTTCATCCGCCTTATTTTTCGCGTAACCGGCGAGCGCGTTGACATACGTTATCGAGCCGGTTTTTGCCAGCACTTTGCCGCGCAGATTGCCCATTCGCCCGCGCAGAGTTCCGTCCGTTCCGGCGACGGGCAGAGAGTTTTTGAACGTCTCGGAAAATTTCGACTGCGCGGCGAAAACCAGTGCGCGTCCGAAGGCTTCGGGCGTTACGAAATCGAGCCGCGAAAGTCCCGAACCGTCGTGAATTTTTATCTCGTCGGTCGCCACGCTGTTTTCCGTCAGCCATTTTTTGACGACGCTCGCGCCCGCCGCGTCGTCGCCGCGCATTTTGTTCACCGCCCGGATTTCGTCCGGCGCGGTGTCGCCGAATCGTTTTCCCAAAGTCCGCAAAATCAATTCGGCGTAAATGTTCACCGAATCCTTATTCATTCGCCGCACGATTTCGCCGAGCGTTTGACTGTCAACCGAAGCGAGTTCAACCGCCTTCGTTTCGTCAACTGTATCTTCCGATTTCCAGTCTGCCGTTACAGCGTCGCCTTCGACCGTGATGCCGTTTTTCTGCAAGGCTTCCTTAAACATTTTCGCCGCCGTCAATGCCGGTTTGCTGACGGAAACTTTCGCCTCAAAATGATTGACGTTGCCCCAAATGTAAATCTCGTCGCTGCCCAAGTCGCGCTTGATGCCGTAGGCTTCGTAATCTTCGACGGGTTTGATTGCGCCGACGGTTTTGACGAAAGCATTTGCCGCAATGACTTTGCCGTTCTGCAAAGTGATTTCCGTTAAATTTCGATCAATCGAAAGTGCCGAAGCCTCCGAGCCGTAATACCATTGCGCGTCGTTCCAGGTCCAGCCGTCGCCGAGATTATCGCCGCGAAAAAAACTCTCGTCGCCGACGATTCTGCCGGTTATTTTTTTAAGATTTTTCGCCTTTAACTGCGCGATTAAATTATCCAAGCCCTGTTCGTCAAAATCCGGCGCACCGTGTCCGTAAAGAATCAAATCGCCGTGAACAACGCCGTCGGAAATCGGCGCGTTTGAAACGACTTTCGTCTGCCATTTGTAATCCGCGCCGAGTTTGTCGAGCGCGACGATTGAGGTGAGAATTTTATGAACCGAAGCCGGATTAAAAAGTTTGCGCGAATCGCGCTCGCATACGACGCGCCCGTTTTTCAAACTAACCACGAAAACGCCCCAACGCGCATTACTGAATTCGCTTCCGTCAATCGTCTGATTGATTTGTTCACACCGCGCCACATCGTTCGGTTCTTTAGAAACTTCGAGCGGCGCGGCGAGATTGACGGAAGCGTTCGGAACGGCAAAGGTCGTTTCATCATTTGACGCATTATTTTGGTTATTTTGATTGGCGGAAAAACACGCCGACACGCCGAGCAGAAATGCGAGAATAAAACAAAATTTCACCGACCAATTTTTTGTCATTGCGTTAAAATTTTCCGCGTCGCTCGCCAGACTGTTTCGACTTTGATTTCGCTGATCGGCGCGTCGTTGACGATGGCGATTTGCTCGGTCAGCGGCAGATAAGTTTTCGGTGCGCGTTCGTCCATCACCAAAACAATCGGCGTTCCGACCAATGCGCCCAAATGAATCGCGCCCGTGTCGTTGCTGACCAAAACGACGAGTTTCGACAACGCCGCGACGAATTCTAAAAGCGAAAGTTTATCAATTATTTTCACATTGTGCGGAAATGTCTTTTCGATTGTTTCACGCAAATCCGCTTCTTCGGGACCGAGAAAAACCATCGCTCGGAGAGTTTCGTCAGCCGCGATTTTTCCGGCGAGTGCGGCGAATTTTTCCAACTGCCAGCGGCGGCTGATATTGCCCGCGCCGGGAAACAAACCAATGATTTTTTTTTCTTTGCAGTCGTCAAATAATACTTCGATTTTCTCTAAATCTTTTGTTCGCGGTTCGAGATGAATAAAGCGCGGCGCACTCTCGATGCCGAGCGGCTTCAGCGCATTCAGATAATGGTCGGTCAAGTGCAGTTTTTTATCTTCGCGCGGAGGTTTCGGAGTGAAATTCGCCAGAAAATCGAGCGAACGATTTTCGCGGTTGGCGTAAAGACGACGTTTCGCGCCGGAAACGAAACCGAGCAGATTCGTTTCGTAAAGACTATGCAGATCAATAACAAAATCGAATTTTCGCCGCCGCACGTCTTTCGTTATTTTCAGAACTTCCCTGATTGATTCCGGCTTTTTCCCGTCGCGCAGCTTCACGCGGTCAACAACGATTTGCTCGTCAATGAAACCGCAAAATTCAATAATTCCCGCGCCGGACTTGCCGACCATCGCCGTGATTTTCGCCTCTGGAAATCGTTCGCGCACGGCTCTGAGCGCGGGCAAACTCAAAATCACATCGCCGATTTGTCCGAAGTTGATGATTAGAATGTTTTGAGGAGCGAATTTCAAATTCCAGATTCCAGATTCCAGATTCCAGATTCCAGATTTTAAGCTCAAATTTGGAATCTGGAATCTGGAATCACATTTCCCGTAAATCTCTGCCCGTCATTTCGACGGGTTTTTCGATGCCTAAAATTCCCAGGATAGTCGGCGCAACGTCTTCGAGTGCGCCGTCAGCGCGAAGTTTCAAACCGTTGGCTTTTTCGTCAACGAAATGAAACGGAACGAGGTTGTCGGTCGGCGCGTTGTTCGGTTCGCCCGTTGTCAAATCAGCCATTTCTTCGCAGTTGCCGTGGCTTGAAGTAACGAGCGCGATGCCGTTCATCGCGTGAAGTTTCTCGATGATGCCGCCGAGACAAGTGTCAACGAACTGCACGGCTTCGATGGTTTTTTCCAGATTTCCCGTACCGCCGACAATATCGGCGGCGGCGAGGTTGACGATGAAAACATCGTTTTCGCCGGCTTCGAGTCCGCGCAGAAATTTATCGGTAACTTTGAAAACGCTCATTTCCGGCTGTGATTCCGAAGCGTTGGTTTTCGGCGAATTAACCAGAATCCGACGCTCGCACGGGTGTTCACGTTCGATGCCGCCGTTGAAAAAATACGTCAGATGCGGATAGCGTTCCGTTTCGGTGATGCGGCAATTTAAAACGCCGTTTTCGGCGAAGACTTCCGCCAGAACTTTATTTTCGTTTTCCTGTCGAAAGGCAATCGGCAGATTAAAAGTGCGGTCGTATTCGGTCAGACAAACGGCGTGAATGTCGGGTTTGTTGTGATTATCACCTTCAAAAACGGCGAGTGAATGGACGAGCTGGCGCATCGGCGCGGGACGATGATTGAAAAATATCACGACATCGCCGTTTTTGATATTGGCGACTGGGTTGCCGTCGGCGTTTTCCAAAATTATCGGTTGAATATATTCGTCGGAAATGCCGCGCAGAAAAGACGAGCGGATTGCCCCGACCGGATCGCTGGCGCGTTCGCCTTCGGAATGCACGAGCATCGTAAAAACACGCGCCGTGCGCTCCCAATTCTGATCTTTATCCATCGCGTAATGCCGCCCGATGAGCGTCGCAATTTTCCCGATGCCGATGTCCGCCAACTTGATTTCCAGAGCCTCGACGTAAATGTCTGCGGTACGCGGCGCGACTTCGCGCCCGTCGAGAATGCAGTGCAGATAAACGTCTTCCAAGCCTTCGTATTTGGCGTAGCGCAGCAGCGCGAAAAGGTTTTCCGGCGAAGCGTGAACGCTGCCGTCGCTTAAAAGTCCG
>CAXTKJ010000001.1:0-54337 GCA_964244835.1 uncultured Pyrinomonadaceae bacterium | reverse complement strand
CGAAGATTTACGCGATTTGGCGGCTTCAAAAGCGCGTTTCAAAACTTTATTTTCAAAAAACTTTCCCGTGCGGACGGCGTTTGAAACTTTGGCGACATCCGTTTGAATAATCCGACCCGCGCCGATATTCAGATGTCCGACTTCGGAACTGCCCGCCGTGTCGTCCGGCAAACCGACGCGCAAACCGGCAGCCGCCAACTGCGTCTTCGGATATTTTTGCGAAATCTCGTCGTAGTTCGGCGTGTGCGCCAGCGCGATAGCATTGCCCGCTTTGCTTTCCGAATATCCCCAACCGTCGAGGATAATCAACGCCAATGGTCTTTTCTCAGTCATAAAATCTGACTTTAGATTACAGATTTCAAATCAGGGATTCAAAGCGGCAATGTAAATTTGGAATCTGGAATTTGGAATCTGGAATTTTAATAAGCATTCGGCGCAGGTTTTTCCATCCATCGCGCCGGGTATTTCAAATCGTGAAAACCGAATTTCTCGTATAGCGAATGCGCGTCTTTAGTCGCCAAAATCCAGCGTCGAAGTCCCTGCAAATCAGGATAATTAACGATTGTTTCCATTAATCGTTTGCTCAACCCGCGCCCGCGAAATTCTTCCGTAATATAAACATCGCCGAGATATGCAAACGTCGCGTAATCGGAAACGACGCGGGCGAAACCGATCTGCCTTTCGTCTTCATAAACGCCGAAACACAGCGAATTAGCAATCGCCGTTTCGGTTTGCTGCCGCGTTCGCTCTTTCGCCCAGTAAGATTCTTCCGACAAAAACTTATGAATCGCGTCAATCTGCAAAAGATTTTTGTCGGTGCTGATAATGATTTCACCGTTTTGCCATTCGTGATTTTTCATTGCGAAACTTGATTTTCTATTTTGCTCCTAATGAAACCAATTTTTCCCGCGCTTTAGTCATTGAATTAGATATTTTTTTGAGGACATCAGCCGATTCTCCCTGAGAAATAAAGTTGCCTTTGGCAATAATGTAAATATTGCGTTTCGGTGAACCGTCATCGGTTTTGTAAGTATAGAAATTTACGGAAAATCCATCGCTGGTGGAAAAGTAAATTGAGCCGCTGCTCGTGTCGGGCAATTTCTCTATTTTTGAAATAGATTTTTCCAGATTGTCTTTTAAAACGTCGAGTTTTTCAAAGTCAACCGTTACTCCGGCGATGTCAACAGCATAGAATTTGCTTGTTTCTCCATCAATCCATCCCACTTTAACCGATATATTGATGCCGTCATTTTTAAGTGTAGCAATATCATACCGCTCAACTAAAATCAACGCATCTTTTCTGTCGAAAAGTCTGTCGAAATTCCCTTTTCCCGTAAGTTTTAAGTTTTGATTTTGTTCATTTGTTTCCTGGGCATAGACAGTAAAGATTGTCGAGAAACCGATAATCAGAGCCAGAATTAAATTTTTCATAGCAGTTTTAACCTCTCTTAATCTAATTAACCAATGGTGCTGGTTTTCATAAGCTGAATTCAGCTAATGACAGATGCGAAACTCCGTGTTCATCAAAATTCACCCGTTCCACTGTTGCAGAAGTCGGAAAACTAAGAAAAGCCGTTCGCGCTCTGCAAGAAAGCGTGAAGTAAAATGAATGGCTTCGCGCAATGTTATTTAAAGCGAAAAATCCGCCGCAAAAGTTTCGCAAACAAAAAAGACAAACCTTCACTCGGCTAAAAAATCAATCGAATTTTCAGCCGTTGATTTACGAAACTCCTTTCGATTTATCCCAACCGCCCTGTAATTTTCTCAAAAGCACAATCTGCCCGCCGTGATGCGCGTTGTGCAGATTGATATGCGAAGCGACACTCGCCCAACTCGCTCGATTTTCCCCTGAAACCGCCTGTTCAAATTTTGCCTTGTCTGCCGCCGCCAAACGCTCGCGCCATTCGTTCATAATCCGCTCGAACTTTTCCAATTCCTTTTCCCAATCCGCCTCGCCCGCACCCGCCGCAAAAGTCGCGTCATTATCCGCCGCCGGATAAACATAATCCACGCCTTTAAAACGCTCCAGATAAGCGAAATTATAATAATTCAAATGCGCCAAAATCTCCCAAATCGAATTATCAATATCTTTTGTTTTCCACTTCACCTCATCAACCGACAAATTTTCCAAAGCATTTTTCAGCGCGACAAACCAGTCGTTTTCATCGTAAGCGGCGGTAAATTGTTCGAATGAAATCTCTTTCGTCGTTATAGTTTCCGCTTCTTAGAATCGTTCAACCTGAAAAATTTGTCCAACTTTTATCGTATGTAAAATTCAATATTGATTTATACATAAAAGTATGTAATTTTATGTATAACAAGATGCCGAAGAAAACTCCATCACAAAAGGAAAATCTACAAAAAAGAGGTCGTGAAAAAATAACCATTGTCCTTGATTCGGAAATACTTGATTTTTTTAGAGCGCGGGCAAATCAACCGGATTCACCGAAATACCAAGCACAAATAAATAACGAATTAAGGCGAATTGTAGAAGCTAATAATCAAACAAAGGAAGTCGGTTTGAGCGCAATTGAAAGTTCAATACTCGAAAACGATGTTTTTGTAAAAAAGTTAAAAGAGAAAATGAAGAAGGTTTGAAGTGATATGAGTAGAAAAAAGAAATCTCTGTTTTTTGAAACCGATAAAATTACGTTGTTATTGGGCGACACAAAAAAAGTGTTGAAATCTTTGCCGCCTGAATCAGTAAACTGCGTGGTTTCATCGCCGCCCTATTATGGTCAGCGCGACTATGGAGTTGAAGCGCAAATCGGGCTGGAAAAAACTCCTCAGGAATATGTAAAAAAATTAGTTTCTGTTTTTCGAGAAGTTCAGCGCGTCTTAAAATCTGACGGCAGTCTTTGGGTGAATCTTGGAGATACTTATTGGAGCGGTAAAGGAACGCCTGTCGGAGTGGATAATAAACAAAAAAACCGTCGTTTCACGCGACCGCAAGATAGAACCGGAACACATCCGCTTTGTCAGCCTAAACAACTCCTTTTAATTCCTCATCGCTTCGCAATCGCAATGCAGGAGATTGGTTGGATTGTCCGCAACGATAATGTTTGGCACAAAGTTAATCCGACTCCAGACCCGACGAAAGACCGTTCATCGGCAGCGCACGAATATATCTTTCACTTTGTTTTGAAGCGGCAGTATTATTACAATTTTGACGCAGTTTCAGTTCCGGCTAAATGTTCAGATAACAAAAAGCCTCAATCATCAGTTTGGAATGTCCCGACGGCAACGAATTTTAAGAAACATATTGCCGTTTTTCCTGAAGAGTTAGTAAGAGTTCCGATTTCTGCAACTTTGCCGCCAAACGGAGTTCTACTTGATCCGTTTTGCGGAAGCGGAACGGCGTTGAGTTACGCCGTTGCGAAAGGCGAAGAGCGCAAAGCAATCGGAATTGATATTAGTATTGCCGCACTAACAGAAGCGAAGGAAATTTTGACGGCGAATAATCTTAAAACTCTTGCCGCAATAAAATGAGTTATCCGTCAATTTCATCTTCGACAAAATCTGCGTCCTGATCGTCCTCAATAGAGTCTTCTGGAAAAATTTCTTCAAAAATTTCGTCATAAAAAAACGGAAATTTTAATTGTTCTTCTTTAGGCAAACTATCTGGATTCTCAAAAGCAGGTAATTCGATAACAGTTTGACCATTTTTTATCTTTTCAATTGTTTCTCTTTGGTTATTACAAAAAGGGTGAGTTATTCGGGCATTGCTGACAGCGGTTTTTCCGTCTTTTCCGTGTTGCTGAATATGGTCAATTTGATTATCAAGACTTGGATGGAAACGCCCTTCACAAATTCCGCATTTGGGAAACATTCCAAGAAATGCAGAAACCTGAATTTCGTCTTTTAATAAACCTCGAAACGTGCGGCTTGCACTAATTTTTTCGATTTCGTTCTCTTCGTCAGTCTTTTTTCCAAGTGTTTCAATCAGAGTTCTGTGCGCTTCCTGAAATTCATCTGATTCTACCGCATCATTAAACTGAATCAACAACTCAAGTAATGCGTTCAAATATCGGGCAGTAGGATAAGTCACTTCTGGACCCGAACCGATTCTACGAGCAATTCTTTGAATAATTGTTGACTTATAATCAATTAGAACTTTCTCAAAAGCAGAGCGATGCGCTGTAAAAAGAAGTTTCCGACTTTGTATATCGTGAATTTCAGAGCCGTGATTGAGCCAGTAAAGCATTCCGTATAAAAGACTCCGAACATAAGTTCCTTGTTGGTTGTAGAAGTAAACCAAAGGCATTAAAGCTAATGAGCGTGAAGACTTTCCATAAACATTACTGACAACCGTAAGCGCGTGTTGAGTGAGAAGCAAACCATTTTCAATGATAATGCTTACTCTCGCATTTTTGTCTTTTCTAATTAACGATTCCCATTCAGGTTTTTGACCTTTTTTACCCTCCGTAATGGTCAGTAATTCAGCTAAATAAAATGGTTTAGTTTCAGGTTTGGTCAAAGATGTCGCCATCAAAGGTTGTATTTCATCTTTTATAGGTTTTCTGTGAGGTGGTTCAAATAACAATTCGTGAAGAGTGCGAACACCTGTCAGAATATCGTTTATCTTTTGCTTCAATATCGGATCATTGCCGATTTCCGGCGCGTTTTCAGTCCAACAATGATTTGCATTTGAAATTTCAGCTATAGACATTACAGTCCGTGCAAAACTGGAAGTTCTATTTTCTACAAGTTTAGTTTCCCAATCAGACAATCTCCTTCCTGATTTGTTAATTTTCAGAAAAGATTCTTCGGCTTTTTGGTAATCACCTTTTACCCACTGAATGGGAAATCCAATTTTTACAGCATCCCATCGCCGAACTAATCGAGCGTAATGCAAACTGGCAATGTCCATTTCCTGTTCGGGAACACGTTTCGCAGTTTCAACAGTCGTATATGTTTCTTCTGCATCCAAATATTCTTGAAACTTTCCTATTTCGCGCTTTTTAAGTTCTTCTTTAACTTGTTTCGCGGCTAATTTACTATTTTCTTCGAGAACAGGGTCTTGATAATCTTCGGATGAAACTTTGTCTCCCCAATCATCTCTTACCCAAGCAAGCAAAACCGAAATTCGATGTCCACCATCTAAAACATACTGCAAGTTGTCAGGACTGAGCCACATAATTACGCTTGGAACAACCTGTTCTTTCAAAACATCTTCCAACAAATCCGCACAATCTCTCGCCGTCCACGCAGAGGTAGCTCTCTGAAAATCCGGTTTCCTTAATCGTCTGGCTTTTGGTCTCGGACCGAATAGATCTGTAATTTGAATGTGCGTTTCATATTGGATTTGTTCATCACCATTCGTTGTTGAACTCGCTCGCTTGTAAAGCAAATTATCTCTTCGGATGTGATGATCCAAATAAACCTTTAGTTCTTTTTTAGCCATAAAACATTCTATCAATCAAACAATCAAAAAAACTTTTATTCTTAAACCAACTTTTTCGCCTTCTTCACAACATTCTCGACCGTAAAACCATAATCGCGGAAAACGTCTTCGGCTTTGCCGGATGCGCCGAATTTGTCAACGGTTACGGTATCGCTGGCGAGTCCGATGTATTTGTGCCAGCCGAGCGACACGCCGGCTTCGATGACTAAACGCGCCGTTCCTTTTGACGGCAAGACGGATTCTTTGTATGCGGGCGATTGCGCGTCGTAGAATTCCCAACACGGCATTGAAACGACTCGCGTCGGTGTTCCCGAAGCGTTTAATTGTTCACGCGCCTGCATCGCTAATCCGACTTCTGAGCCGGTGGCGATGATGATTAGTTTCGGTTCTGTCTTTTCGCCTTTTTTGGTCTCGGCTTCGGCTAAAACGTATGCGCCTTTGTGCAAGCCTTTGGCATCGGCGAATTTTACGCGGTCAATGACGGCGACTTTTTGGCGCGAAAGTGAAAACGCGGTTGGTGTGGTTTTGCTTAAAAGCGCGGCGCGCCACATTTCGCGGGTTTCGTGCGCGTCGCACGGGCGAATGACGTTTAAGTTTGGAATTGCACGCAAAGCGGCGAGATGTTCGACCGATTGGTGCGTCGGACCGTCTTCGCCCAAGCCGATTGAATCGTGTGTATAGACGAATAAAACCTGGATGTGCGAGAGCGCGGCGAGGCGTACGGCGGGACGCATATAATCCGAAAAAGTCTGGAACGTGCCGCCATATGGAATGATGCTGCCGTAGAGCGCGATGCCGTTCATTTCCGAACCCATCGAATGCTCGCGGATGCCGTAATGAATGTTGCGACCGGCGTAATTGTCGGCTTCAAAGCTCGCCGAATCTTTAATCAGAGTATTATTTGACGGCGCAAGATCAGCCGAACCGCCGAATAACTGCGGAATCGTTCCGGCGATGGCATTGATGATTTCGCCCGAATACGCTCTCGTCGCCGCCGATTCGACGTTATCGAATTTCGGCAGGGCTTTTTCCCAACCGTCGGGCAATTCGTTTTTGCGCGTGTCGGCTAAAGTCTGTCCGAGTTCTGGATTTTCCTTTTCGTATTTTTTAACCAGCGCGTCCCAATCTTTTTCGAGTTTCGCGCCGTTTTTAACGGCTTCGCGGAATACCGCCGACGCTTCTTTCGGAACGTAGAAATGTTTATTTTCGTCCCAGCCGAGATTGCGTTTTGTTTCCTTAACGGCTTCCGCTCCCGGCGCGTCCGAGTGCGCTTTGTTCGTGCCTTGTTTCGGCATTCCGAAGCCGATGATCGTTTTGACGCGGATCAGTTTTGGTTTATCTTTGATTTTATGCGCCTGCTTGATGGCGTTTTCAATCGCTTTCAAATCGTTGCCGTCGGCGACTTCTAAAACGTGCCAACCCGCCGCTTCAAAGCGTTTCGTGACATCTTCGTTGAACGCGAGACTCGTGTTGCCCTCAATCGTGATGTTGTTGTCGTCGTAAAAATAAATCAGATTCTTGAGCTTCAAATGTCCCGCCATCGAAGCCGATTCATACGACACGCCTTCCATTAAATCGCCGTCCGAGCAGATACAGTAAATATGATGGTCAATCACGGGAAATCCGCGACGGTTGAACTTCGCCGCCAGATGCTCCTGCGCCATCGCCATCCCGACACCGTTCGCAAACCCTTGCCCGAGCGGTCCGGTCGTAATCTCGACTCCGGGCGTTAAGATATTTTCAGGATGTCCCGGCGTTCTGGAATGCAGCTGCCGAAACCGTTTCAACTCTTCCATCGGCAAATCATAACCCGTCAAATGCAACAGCGAATAAATCAACATCGAACCGTGTCCGGCTGACAATAAAAACCTATCGCGGTTAAACCACTTCGGATTTTTCGGATTGTGGCGCATAAATTTCGTCCACAAAATGTATGCCGTCGGAGCCATTCCGAGCGGCAATCCCGGATGCCCGGATTCAGCTTTCTGCACGGCATCGAGCGACAAAGTGCGAATCGTGTTAATACAAAGTTGGTCAATATCTTGTTTGTTTTTCGGCGCAGTCATAATGTTTATTTTTCAATTTCGAGATGAATCAAAATTGCCTCTTCGATTTCGTTTAATTTCTCTTTGCTAATTTTGCCAAACCGTTTTTTCAGACGCAACTTATCAATCGTTCTGATTTGATTAGCTTTGGCTTTTGAATCGGCAGTCAAATTTCCCTCGCCCTGCGGCAGGAAAACTTCAAACGGATAGATTTTTGCGGTGCTTGAGGTAATCGGCAAGACAGTCAGCGTAGCGGCGTATTGATTGTTGACATCGTTGGAAACAACTAAAACCGAACGAGTTTTAGCGATTTCGCTGCCGACCGTCGGATTCAAATCCGCGAGGTAAATTTCGCCCTTTAGAATTCGGCTCATAAATTTTCCAAATCGGCGGCTTCAAATTCTTTCGTAATTTCAAAATCTTCAGCCAGCGTCGCTTGATAACCTTCAACCAAAATAGCTTTCAAATTTCGCTTTTTCTCACGATTGACTTTTTCCTTAATAGCTTCCAGCACAAATTTTTCCTGTTCTCTCGAAACCGAACCGAGAAAGCCAAAAATTTCATCAGGAATTTTTATTTCGATTGTTTTCATAAGCTATTTTAACACGAGAGTAAATTTCGGATGGTATCGAACATACTCAAATCAGTTAATAATCTTCATCGAAAAATTCGTCCTCATCGTCTTCCTCAAAATCTTCGTCAAATTCGCGCAAAAATTCCTGCCGGAAACTTCGATCTTTTTTAAGCAAATTTGCAGCGAATTTTCGCAATGCCGCGTCGGACGTATTTTCGAACAGCGCGTTTAATTTGTCGCCCGTGTCGCTGAAATTACCGTTGCGAATAGCGTAGAGAACGGCGACTTTGTGTTTGCAGACATTGCCGTAATCGTATGGACAATCGCATTCGTGTTCGACGACCAGCTTGTCGTTCAATTTTACATAGACGCTGTATTTATCGCTGCCGAAAACGATTGCGCTGTATTCATCCGCGCCGACTCGTTCGAGTTTGCGGAGGTCGCCGCTTTTGTAATAATCACGTCCGCGCTCGACGATTTTTGTTTCGACTTCGGTTTCAAAATTGTTCAGCGTCAACGGCATAACAGTTCGTAAAATTGCTCGTGTCTTTGTCTGGCTTTGCGATAAATCGCGTTTCGTTTTTTATCGAATTTGAATTCCCGACCGCGCGGCGTTGCCTGTTTTTCAATGCTTTCTATTTTGCCGATCATTTCGAGCGCGAGCAAAACCGCGCCGCGTGAAGATGCTTCGCGCACGTCGGGCAAAGACATATTTTGCTTGAGAACGTCGGCGATTATCTGTGTCCAAACCGGCGATTCGCGGAGTGCGCCGCCGGACGCGATAATTTCACGAATTTTCGCCTCGTCATTTAATTGGTCGTAAATTTCGGCGAAGCGATAGGCGACGGATTCGAGCGCGGCTTGGACAATATCAATCGTGTCGGTCGCCGACTTTAAACCGAGAATCGCGCCGTGCGCGTTTTCGTGATAACCCGTGCCGCGCTCGCCCGCGAGGAACGGCAGAAATGTCAGATTGTGTGAATCGGGTTCGCGTTTTTCGATTTCCGATTCGATTTTATCGTCGTCCGTTTTCAAGCGCAGATTGTCTTTCAACCAGCGATAAAGCCCGCCGCCGTCTGACAACGCGCCGCCGATAATGACGCGCTTTCGGTCAATTCGATAACACCAAAGTCCGCTCGGAATTTCGGCGGGAACTTCACCGCGAAAAGCGACGCGCATTGCGCCGGACGTTCCGATCATCAGCGCGGCTTTCGACTTTTCGACGCAGCCCGCGCCGATATTATTTGCCGCGCCGTCGCCGATTGCCGTGAACCATTTCGCGTCTTTCAGACGCGCCCAACGCTTTTGATGTTTGAAGTTTAGTTGAAATGTCTGAGCGTCTTCCGCAACGATTTCCGGCAGATTTTTCTTTTCGAGTTTTAAGTATTTTATTAATTTCGCGTCCCAATCATTTTCTCGAACATTAAAAATTCCGGTCGCCGAAGCCATCGAAACACTCGTCGCGGGTTCAGCGAAAAATCTCAAACCGATAAAATCGCTGAACGAAAGCCATCGGTCGGTTTTCTCGAAAATTTCCTTTTGCTCCTTCCGAAGCCAAAGCAATTTAGCCGTCCAGAAACTCGAATGAAATCTCGCGCCCGTTCGGTTGTGAACTTCCGTTTCGTCAAATTTCTTTCTTAAATCGGCAACATAATTTCTGCTCCGCGTGTCCGCCCAACCGAAAACTTTCGTCGTCGGTTTGCCGTGCGCGTCCACGCCGACCAGACTGTGCCAGAACGACGAAGCGGCGACGTGCGAAATTTCGCCTTTTATTTTCGCCGATTTCGCCAAAACATCGTCAATCGCCGTTTCGATTTGCCTTAAGCCTTCGAGCGCGTCAATCTCCGCGCCGCCGTCTTCGGTCGCGGTCAGTGTGCGTTCGTTTTTGACCATCGTCGCGGGCAGCACGTCGCCTTTCGCATCATAAAGCGCGGCGCGAACGCTCGAAGTTCCGATGTCTAAAGCCAGAATGTATGATTTCATTTTGCCTTCGATTTTAGCAGACAAAAAACAAAGGCGAAAACTTTCGATTCGTTTTCGCCTTTGTTTCTATTCTTTTTCGCTCTTTTCGGAAACGCCGAAGGTTTTCTTAAACCACCAGCGCAATCCGACGAACAGAAATCGCCGGTCTTTAAGAAATTCCGGCGGCTTGCCTTCAAAATAATGCCCGATAAACTGCAAAATCCAGCCGACGACGAACAGGAAAAGCGGGATTTTCCAGAAACCGGCGACGAAAAAACTCGTCGGAATCAAAATCAGCGACAGCGCGATCATCGGAATTCCGATGGTGTGCGTCAGTTTGTTAATCGGATTCTGATGCGACTCCGAATAATCGTCAATCCACTCGTCCCAAGATTTTCCGCCCATCATAAATTTTCTCTCCTTTTATGTTTTGTTCAGCGTATTCTGATACGCCTGATATATCAAATTCGGGTTTTCCGCGTAAAATTCCACATAACCGCAGCTGCCGCAAACGAAAACTTTTGCTTCGCATTTGGTCGTTTCCTTGAAAAACAAAGCGTCAGGATCGCCTTCAATCGCAATATGCAAATAACCCGCCGCATATTGCCCCGTATCCAAAACTCTCGCGTTTGGAATAATTTTATCGGAATCACATTTCAGACAGTTTTTCATAAGTTTTAATTTTCAGATTATCGTCTAAACTATTAGTCTTTTGCAATAAAAATCCGTCTAAAAAATCACGCGGCATAAAAGCGTCGGCATCTTCGATTGTTTCGGGAATCTCGGTAACGAGCCATTTTTCAATCGCACCGGCAAAATTTTTGTAAGTTTCCGCGCCGCCGATAATGAATAAATCGCCTTTCAAGAAGTCTGCCAACGCCAGCGTTTCCGCGACGCTTCGCACGAGCAGAACATTCGACTGATTTTCTATATTTCGTGTGCGGCTTAAAACGATGTTCAGACGCTTCGGCAAAGGTTTGCCGATTGAAACCCAAGTATTGAAACCCATCACAATCGCGTTACCGACGGTCGTTTCCTTAAAAAATTTCAAATCCGCCGCGTAATGCCACGGCAGTTTGCCGTCTCTGCCGATGGCGAGATTTTTTGCGACGGCGACGATACCGATTATTGCCATAATAATTTGTCTATATCTACGAGATGCTGCGGCAACTCTACGAATTTGTTTGAATTGTTATCAAATAAACTTCTAGTTTCTGGTGAAACAGCTCTTTCTTCATATCTGGCTATAAGTCTCTGCACATCGTAAACCAAAATGCCTTCGGAAATCTGCATTCGGCGATATAAAAGAAATGCGATGGAAGCGACGATCAATGCCTGCATTTGTCTCAAATCGGCACTTCCCCAATATGTCGTCAAGCCTATTTGATATTTGTAATCTTGAAAATTAAGTTCCCGATCATTTTCGAGATTGTGCGTGTGAAGACTAAAAGGCATTCCGAAAAAAATACCGTGTGAATTATCTTCATCGGTTTCGCTCAAAACAAGATTAGAGCCTAACCGCTCGTTTATCTCTTTAAGCAGTTGATCGAAACTTTGATCGGAATTAAAAAAGTAATCAATCCAAATACTCATCAGACGATTTTCGCTCCCTTATAAACCGAAACCGTCGAGCCTTTCGCCATAAAAATCGAATGCGGTTTTTCCCCATTTAGAAAAGCAAATTCTTCGCCGTAAAGCCTGCCAAAGTCAATTTTCATTTCATAATTTTTGACATCGAAAAGTTCCCATTTCGGATGCTCGACTTTGTATTCGTCGGTTCTCGATGCGCCGCGTTTCGTGTAGCCCCAATAATGTTCGATGATAAATTCGCCGTGCGAATTTTCTTCGGGAACGCCCGTATTTTCGCCGATTTCGACCGCGATATTATTTTGAAAATCGCCTTTCCACCAACCGTAACTCAAACGATTTTCCGTTTTTGAATGATTCATTCGCCACGCTTCGTAAGGTTCACCGTAGAAAATTCGCGCAACCGTGGCGATAGCAAAACGCGGCACGATTTCTTTGACGAAAACCACGCCGCGCTTCGTTTCGTTGTCCGTTTCGCGTTTTACATAAAACCGCAAATTTACTTCTTCAAAATTGATATGAAACGGAATCGGCAAACCCAAAACGCGCGTGTCGAGAAACATAAACGCGACGAGCGAAACGAAACATTTGCCGTCGTTGAAATCTAGTTCCACGCCTTTCGGCAACCGATCCGCTAAAATCTCCGGCGGAACTTCATAGTTCGCCATCACCAAATCGTGCCATTTTGCCGTCAAAAATTTTCGCATTTAGTTAATATATGGTGGTTTAGGAGACCAGACAAATTTATATTTATCGATTAAAAAGTTTTTGGCTTCCCAACCCCAAAGACTTTTCAAAAAAACGTCTTTTTCCCAAATTCCTAAAATCGGAGGTTGTTTAGGTTCAGTATCACCGAACAAATTTTGTATATCGTTTAAGTTAGATAAAGAATCAATATCTAAAATTTCTAAACTTTCGTCACTATTTCTTTCTTTTAAGACATCATTTATGCAGTCCAATAAATATAAATCATAAAAATTCCAACTTGGACAAACACCGAGCAAAAAATTTGTTTTGATTGCGGAATTCTTATGATTTTCTTTCCAAAGCTGCATTCTGTTTTGTGAAATTTCAAGAAATTTCAACTCAAACATTTCGCCTCGCAGTTTTTGACCTTCTTCAGGCAATAAATCTTTGCCCAAATCAAATAAATCGCTAAATTTCATAAAATTAATCTTTTATCGCCCGCACGTCGAGTGATTTTTTCACGGTCGAAATATTCTAGCAACGGAATCGCGTATTTGCGGGAAATTCCGGCAATTTCTTTGAACTTCGGAACGTCAATCAATCGGTCGGCGGACGTTTCGGCGAACGCTTTTACTTTGCCTATCAACTTTTCAATTTCACTTTTTGAAAAGTAAAATTCGTCGGTGATTTTGAATATTTCGTCGGAATTCAAAAACAGTTGAAAAATCTTTCTGGCGTGTTCTTTATTCAACTTCGTGCCTTTGACCGAAGCGGTCAAAGCGTCGTCGAGTTTCGGTATTTCGAGTTTCGCGTTTTGATAAATTTTCCCGATTCGTTCACGCACAACTTTTTCATCGCCCGACAATTCCAAATTGTGCGAACTGAGTCGAACGAAATCTTTTTCCGCCGCAATTTTATTTTCTTTGTTCAGATTTTCCAAAACCGTTTTGAAGATTTCCGGCGACAGCGAAGCGTAAGTTTTTTCGCGCAGAGTTGCTTGCAGAATGCCTTTGGCAAGTGGTTCTCTTTGATGATAATTTTCGATTTCGGCAACGGTTTTCATCTTCAGATTTTCAAATGCGGTTCGTCCGACCAAAAGATTTACCGCTTCGACGATTGATTTTTTTTCAAGATTTTCTTTAATCGCCGCCTGCAAAATCTCCTTTCGCCAACCCGTTCGCGCCTGCAAATCGTTAAAATTCAAGCCGCGCTCTTGCGCTGTTTCGAGATAAAGTTTAACGGTTTGCGGTTTGTCCGCCGCAGCCAGATTGCTTAAATATTTTCGTGCCGCTGCGCCGTCTTTGCGTTTGTGTTTGACCGCCGAATTATCCAAAACGCGCCCGCCTGCAATCGTCATCGGCGGCGAATATTGGCGAATGATAAATCTCTCGTTCGGAACGCAGACGATTGGGATTTCCAGACGAATCTGCACCAGATCAGTTTCGCCCTCCGCGATTTCGCCCGTTTCATTCAAAACTGCAATCCGCGCCAACGCTTCAATCGTGCCGATGTGAACGCGAACTCTTTGGCGCGATTTCAGAGATTTTTTTGCTCCCTTAATAACTTCGATTTCAGCGTCGAAAATCTGCGTCGGGCGCAAAATATTTTTCTCCGCCAAAACCATTCCGCGCTCGATTTCAGTATGATCCGCGCCGCCGAGATTAACCGCCGTCCGCTGTCCGGCACGCGCCGCTTTAACCGTGTTTCCGTAAGTCTGAACGCCACGCACACGAACCGTTTTCTGCGCCGGCAGCAGTTCCATTTCGCCGCCTTCCGCGATTTCGCCCGTCGCTAAAGTTCCCGTTACGACCGCGCCGAAACCTTTCACCGAAAACGAACGGTCAATCGGAAGTCTGGCGATCATTTCATTTTTTCTTTCGGGAATTCCGGCGGCGAGCGTTTCGAGCGTCTGTTTTAATTCTTCAATTCCCGCGCCTGTTTTTGAGGAAACGGCGACGACCGGCGCGTTTTCCAGAAACGAATTTTCGACGAGTTCCGCCGTCTCCATTTTGACGATCTCAATCAGTTCGTCGTCAACCAAATCCAGTTTCGTCAAAACGATCAAACCGCTTTTCGTCTCCAAAAGGCGGCAGATTTCGTAATGCTCTCTGGTTTGCGGCATCACGCCTTCGTCCGCCGCGATGACGAGCAGAACCAGATCAATACCGCTCGCGCCCGCTAACATATTTTTGACAAATCTTTCGTGTCCCGGCACGTCCACGAAACCGATTTTCACCGCGCCCAGATCAAGCTCGGCAAACCCGATGTCAATCGTAATGCCGCGTTCCTTTTCTTCGGGGAAACGGTCGGCATCAACGCCCGTCAAAGCCTTGACGAGCGCGGTTTTCCCGTGGTCAATATGTCCTGCCGTGCCGACGATAATGTCCATTAAAAAGAAATTTTCAGTTCAGCATTTATTCGACGATGTTTAATTTTTCCAATCTCGAAGATTCGCAGTTGGCGGGGACGCAAAGAACATTCGCGCCGATGTCTTCCGGCGCAAATCCGTCTATCTTATGCAAACTGAAATCATATTCGTTTAAAGCGTAAAAATTATAATCGGCGTGTTGTCGGATAAATTCAATCAGGTCGTTCGGCAAATAACCGAAATTTTTCGTTGTTCCCAGTGCCATTTCCACTATAAAAATGGGCGGATTTTTCTGAAGAAAAAGATCAGTCGCGCCTTTGAGAAACATCAACTCCGCGCCTTCGACATCGAGTTTGATGAAATTTACCTCGTTAATTTTTCTGTCCGTCAGATACGAATTAAGCGTTATCATTTGAACGGGAAAAGTTTTAACATCGTCCTTATCCATCTCATTCGAGAGTGAACTGAAACCGTTCGGCAGGTTTGTAAAACGATAAAGATTGACTTCTTTTGTCTCGTCGCCTAAAGCCAGATTATTTAGAAAAACATCTTTCGGCTGACCTGCAATTTCCCGATTTTTTTGCAGGGTATCAAAAACCGGCGGCATCGGCTCGAAGGCGTGAACTTTGCCCGTTCCGTTTTTGGTTTGATTTTTATGGCTGCACAATCGGTGCATAAGTATGGTGAACCATCCGAAATTTGCTCCAACGTCCAAACAAACATCGCCGCTTTTAACTATCGAAGAAATCGTTTGAGTAACGGCTGGTTCGTATTCACCGAGAAAATAAACGGTTTCGTGCATCCCGCTTGTTAAATCAACCAGATACCTGCGCCCGTCCTGAGCTTTCGTTTCGACGTTAGTCGGCGGGTAGCGACAAATTTTTAAAGCCGCTTCATATAAACGATACCTGCCTTTCAGAATTGGGGTGTTGAATGTGTAGAAACGTACGGATTTTAAGAATAATTGTTCGATAGTTTCTCTGAAAGAATTGGACTGCATAAATGGTTTTCCTTATCGGGTAACGGTTCATCACTAATCGCAAATCACGAAATAAAAATATAACTGACTTGATAATCAACTACCAAACCATCTACACATCGAAGACTTCTAAACATACGGTCAAAAGCGTAAAGAGAGAAAGTGAGGAAAAATATAGTTCGTGAACTCAGTTTATCAATTCAAAATCAATCTGTTGCGTTTGCGCTTCTTTGACGGCATCGCCGCTGACAGCGATTTGCAGAACGTATTTTCCGACTTCCATTTCAGTTCCGAGCAAAAACGCGCCGCCTTTGCTGACGCGCTGCATTTTGTCCGCCGATGTCAAAACCAAATCTTCCGGTGCGCCTTTGAAAACTTCCTTGCCGTCTTTGAAAACGGTGAACTGCGCCTGCGATTTTGAACGCATCGAAGATGCGGCATAAACCGCGTAATTAAACGACAGAACCGATCCTTTTTTGAATTTTCTCTGCGCCGTGTCCGTCTGCATTCGCGCTGCCGCATCTGCCGGAGGTTTGCCGCCCTGCAAATTTTGCCATTCCTGCGCGGTGTAACTTTGCATCAAAATTCCCGACAGAGCGATTTTTTCCTTATCGAAATCAGGAATCTCGACCACTTGGGAAACCGTGCCGATTTTCAGCGTGTTCAAATCTCTGACCGAAACTTTGATGTTTTGTGCGCCCTTCATTCGGGTCGTAAAACTCAAATTATAGGCGATGCCGTCGGTCAATAGTTTCGCGTATCTTTCCGGCGAAGCGTTCACTTCAAAGGTTTTGCCGACCGCAGCGACCGGAATTCCTTCGCTGCTAAAATTCACGGCGATCACGTCGAACTTCGCCGTCTTTTTACCGTCCGCGCCGTCGGTAAATTTCAGCGTGTTCGCGCCGATGTTGATGAAGGCGCGGACGGTTGAAACTTTTTCATCCGCCGCGAAAATCGAAGTCATCTGCAAATTTACGTCCGTGGATTTATACGGTGAAAATATCTTTTGCAGCAGAATTTCTTCGGGTGTCAGCTTAATCTGGCGGTTTTCTTCGGCGACGTTGAAAAATCCGCTGCGATAGCTGACGTTCACGCCGGAACGCTTAACTTTGACGGACAATTCGTTAAAACGTCTTTTGCCGGGATCGAAAGTATTCGTGTCGGGCTGGTAGCTGACGATGTAATAACCGTTCTGCGAATCTAAAGTTTCGCGCAGACTTTTTCCCAAATCGTTAGTGTTGATAAAAGATTTGCCGCTCGTTTCTCCTGACAAAAACTTCAATCCCTGCTGTGAAACTTTTAACTCGTCGCCTCGGCGGGTCAGCGAACGGTCATTGTTTATTCCATTGGTTACGCCCTGGCTTTCCTGAGCGGCTTGATTTTCCCGATCACTCATTCCGCCGCGCATCGTGTCCGACGCGGAAAAATTGGTCGGCAGCACACCACGCGGGTCGAGCGTGTAAATGGCAATCGTCGAACGATTGGCGACTTCCGTAATGCCGCGCAACTGTTCTCTGAGCTGCTTGACATCGGAAAAAATAGAAGCCTCGCCGCCCAGATTGCCGGCGGAAACGACCGCTGTGCCGTCAACCAGACCGTAAACGCCTTCCGCCACGTATAGAATTGATTTGCGTCCGGGCAATAGCCGCATTCCTTTGATGGTCGTGTTCAAAACGCCGAGCGCGCCGCGTGTAACCGCCAAAGTTCGGTTCAGATCGGCGAGCGATTCGAGACTGTTTCGCTGTTCGGAAATAACCTGTCCGCCTCTATCGGTCAGTCCGCCGCCGATGGCGTTATTTGCCGCTATCTGTTCCCCGAAACTGATGCTGATCGGCGCGAACGGACTTAAACCGACGCTGGTCAGCGGATGAAACTGTAGATTTTCAATCACGCTCAACAGCTTTTTCTTATCGGTCGTGAATTGCTGCAAAACGCCGACGCTGCCGCTGGTTTTAATGATCGCCACCAGATCATTCGGCTGAAACTGCTCGACGATGACTTTAGCCAGTTCTTTCCTCACGGCGGCGATGCTCTGCGCCGACAGACCCGCGTCGTCAATTACGACGGCGACGGTTCTTCTGATTTCGCCGATTTTCGGCATCTGTTGATTTGAAGTATTAACGACGTTTGCATTGCCGCCGCCGAGCTGCCCGTTCTGACCGGAAAAATAGGACAAATTCGTTACCGCCTGCGGTTCGCCGTTTTCCGAAACTTCAAAATCTTCAGGTTTCAAATCAGTTACGAGTTTGCCGTTTTTGTCCGTTACGACGACATCGAGCTGAATCAAAGCGGTTGAAATTTTAACGACATCGTTATCTTCTTCAACCGGCGGAGTCGTCGAAGTTTGCGGAGTCGGCGCAGGCTTTTCCTGAGAGAACGTGAAAACTGCCGAAACCGTCAGCAGCAAAAATGTGAATACTATTTGACTGAATATTTTTTTCATATAAACCTCTGAAAAATTTAGAATAGGAATTTGCAAGAATTGTTTTATAATTTTTCGACAAAGCCGAAATTTTATCGTTTTCGATGTAAATTGTAAATCTGATAAATCACCTGAAACCTAACAATCGTGGTCAGATTGCTGGTTTATTTAATCCGGCGGAATGATTTCCGCCGCTGACAAAATCAATCTTATGTTTCGTAAAATACTCGATTCCATTCTCGCCGTCGCCTATCCGCAGGTTTGTCAGAGCTGCGGCGGCAGCGTCGAGCATTTAACCGACGGCGCGGCTTGCGGCGATTGCTGGCGGCGGACGCAAATCTTTTCCGGCGCGGAAACTTTGTGCGCCAAATGCGGCGCGGTTCAAGGGACAAATGATTCAAATTACGAAACCTTCTGCCACCGCTGCGACGAGCATTTCTATGATGCGGCAAGCGCGGTCGGGGTTTACGGTTACGCGCTGACGGCTTCGATTCTTCATCTCAAACGCGAGCCTTTCGTCGCGCCGCGTCTGCGTGAACTTTTCACTTCACGTTTTGAAAATTCCGTTTTTCAAAGGGTTGATTTGATCGTTCCCGTGCCGCTTTCCAAAAAGCGCGAACTGGAACGCGGATTTAATCAAGCCGCCGTTTTGTCGAAAATTCTGGCGCGAAAAACCAAGATAAATCTCGACGAACAAAGCCTCGTCCGCCGGATTCATACGCCGATGCACCGCGTCGGGATGGACGGAAAGGCGCGAGCATCGAGCGTCGAAAACGCTTTTGAAGTTACGCGCCCGAAACTGATGGCGGGCAAAACCGTTCTGCTGGTTGACGACGTTTTCACCTCCGGCGCGACTGTCTCAAACTGCGCCGAAACGCTCAAAAAAAGCGGCTCAAGTAAAATCTGGGTTTTGACGCTGGCGAAAACTTTATAAACCATTCAACAGTTTTTTTAAGCAGATCAACGGCTTTTAACAACATTTCGTTGACCTTTACGGTGAATCATTGTATATTTCATCTCACTTTCTTGTTTTACGAATCGGTTGATTTTTCTATCAATTTTTCGGTTTTCTAAATACTAAAATTAATTTCCAAGGAGAAACCAACAATGAGTAAATTTCGTGTATTTGCAACTGTGTGCAGTATTTTTGCAGTCGCCCTGATTATTTTTGGAGTCAATTATGATTCGAGCGCAGAATCAATCAATTCAGTCGAAGCGGTTACGGCACCCGATTTGGCGGCAAATGATGATCAGGAAATTTCGGATAAAAACATCCAATCAATTATGGTCAAAGGCAGCCGGATGTGCGCCACCGACCATAATCCGCAGAAAATCGCGGCGGCGGAAGCCGATTTTAAATCGCGTCTGAACAAACAGGCGGAAAGCGGCAGTATCGCCAACGTCGTTGGCGGCACGATCAATGTTTATTTTCACGTCATCAGGAAAGGAACGGGCGTTGCCAACGGCGACGTAACGACGACGATGATTAACGATCAGATGAATGTTTTAAATGCGGCTTATTCGAGTTGGGGCTGGTCGTTCAATCTCGTGACGACCGACCGCACGACAAACACGACCTGGTATAACGGCTGTTACGGTTCGAGCGAATCGGCAATGAAAAACGCTTTGCGGAAAGGCACGGCGGACGATTTGAACATTTACACCTGCAATCCGAGCGGCGGCATTTTGGGTTACGCGACTTTTCCTTCGTCTTACACGGGCGCACCGAAAGCCGACGGCGTAGTGATGCTTTATTCGTCGCTTCCCGGCGGCACTGCCGCGCCGTATAATTTGGGCGATACGGGAACGCACGAAGTCGGACACTGGATGGGTTTATATCACACTTTTCAGGGCGGCTGTTCGGCTAACGGCGATTACGTTTCCGACACACCCGCCGAAAAATCGGCGGCTTTCGGATGCCCGATCAATCGCAATACCTGTTCGGGAACCGGCAATGATCCGATTAGAAACTTTATGGATTACACGGACGATTCGTGTATGTTCCAGTTCACCAGCGGTCAGGACGCACGAATGGATTCGCAGTTCACGAGCTATCGTTACAACCGTTGAGGTAAATTTGACGATTTAAATTTTTTGCGGAGAGTTAATTCAACTCTCCGCATTTTTTTTGCTGAATTCACTTCGAGTTTAAAAGTTTGCCGATTCGCGCGTCGAGAATTTCGGTTTTGTCGAAACCGCTCGTTTGTAATTCAATTTCGCCTTTCTGATTGATGAGGTAATGCGCCGGAAAACCCATCGCAATTTTGCCATCGCCGTCCTGATCGCCGTATTTCAAAACCACGTCAAAGCTGTTCGGAATGATATTGAAAGCAAACGGCTTTTTCTTCAAATGCGCGGCGACTTTATCGGCGTTCTCCATCGTCAAACCGATAAAGACGACGTTTTTATTTCGATAGTTCTCAGCCAATTCGTTGAGCTTCGGAATTTCCGCCGCGCAGATCGGACATTTCGTTGACCAGAAAGTCAGCAGAACGACTTTACCTTTTAATTCTTCGAGGTTGAATTTTACGCCCTGCATAGAAGTTGCGCTGAAATCGGGAGCGAGCGATTTTGATTTTTGTCCGAAAGCCGCAAACGAGAGCGTCAGAACTAAACATAATCCGATAAAAAATTTCATTGTTTTTGAATTAATAATTTTGAAATTGGGAGTCTGGCAAAAGCGTTTGCCGTTGCTGAACACAGATTTACAAACGATTGATATTTCCAACAAAACAAGGGGAAAGTTTTGTTGTCCGCTGTGCTAAAATGGTTGTATGCTGCTTGAAACGATTTCGGCTCAAAAATTTCGCAATCTGCACGGCGAAATCGCCTGCGGCAAAAATCTCAACATTATTTTCGGCGAAAACGGGCAGGGCAAAACCAACTGGCTCGAAGCGATTTATCTGCTCGCCACGACGAAATCTTTCAAAACCGCGAGGCTTCAGGAAGCCGTCAAATTCAACGAAGATTTAGCGATTGTGCGCGGCAACGTCCAAAAAAGCGCGGAAATAAACCGCGTCGTCCAAGTCGCCGTTCAGGGCAATACGAAAACTTTAAGCGTCAACAACAAAAAGGAAACCGTCCAGAGATTTTTGGGCGAACTTCACGCCGTCATTTTCAACTCGGACGAACTCGAAATCGTGCGCGGCAATCCCGATTCGCGGCGCAAATTTCTCGACGGCGGAATCGTTTCGATTTATCCGCCGTTCGTGCAGACTCTGACCGACTACAACCGCGTTATTCGGCAGAAAAACTCCCTTCTTCAATCAGCGCAGGAAAGCGGATTTTCACTCGAAAAAGTCGCTGAATTACTCGAACCCTGGAATGAACAGTTAATCGCTCACGCGACCCGAATTCATAAAGCACGTCTGCGTTTCGTCGAGCGTCTGAACGAAGTTCTGGAAAAGAAATTGTTCGACCGCGAAGAAGTTTCGATTCGTTACGCTTCGTCGCTCGAAGGCAAAGGCGATTTGAACGATTACGCCAATCTGCTGTCAGAAAGATTAAAACTGCGCGTTCAGGCTGAACTCGCTTCCGGCTACGCTTTAATCGGAACACACCGCGATGATTTGGATGTACTTTTCGACGGACACGATTTGCGAAAATTCGGTTCAAGCGGACAGCAGCGCAGCGCACTTTTAATTTTACAACTCGCCAATCTCGCCGTTTATCATTCGCAAAATCAGGAATATCCGCTGTTTCTGCTCGACGATATTGACGCGGAACTCGACTACAAACGCATCGGTCAGCTATTGGAATTTTTGCAGGATAAAACTCAGACTTTCGTTACAACTTCCAAAGAAAGTTTCATCGAAAAATTCGGCGGCGGCGCGAAAATTTTCACAGTCTCAAACGGAGCGACTACCGCTGGCATTTCTTAAAACTCAAAATTCAGGTTGCTGTCGTTCAGAGTCCACGCTTCAGCGTGTTTTTCCGACCGCCAAGCGCGGCGGAAAGCAAGCTGAAGTTTGGACTCTGAACAGCAGCAAATTTCTTCTCATTTTGCCTGTTTCACACTTGAAACAAAATCCTGCAAATAGTAAAATAGATAAGTCAAGAAATTAAATTTGGAGTATTAAAAATGCCATTAGAATTAGTTGAAAATCCGGTCAGACAAAGCGGTTTGATCGTCGGACAGGCAACGATTGAAGACGTGCAGAGCGAACCGAGTTTACGTCCAAAAAAGTTTGACGAATACATCGGGCAAGCGAAAATCGTTAATAATTTGAAGATATTTTTGAAAGCGGCACTGCGGCGCGGCGAAGCGTTAGATCACGTTTTATTGTTCGGTCCGCCGGGGCTTGGGAAAACGAGTCTGGCAATTATTCTAGCGAACGAATTGGGGGCAAATCTGAAGACGGTTCACGCGCCGTCGGTCGAAAAGTCGGGCGATTTGGCGGCGATTTTGACGAATCTGGAAGAGGGAAACCGCAGATTGAAGAAATTCTTTACCCGGCGATGGAAGACTATCAACTCGATTTGATGATCGGGCAAGGCACGGCGGCGCGTTCGATTAAAATTGATTTGCCAAAATTTACATTAGTCGGCGCGACGACGAGAGCCGGAATGATTTCCGCTCCTTTGCGCGGACGTTTCGGCATCGTCAATCATCTCGATTTTTATTCCAAAAAGGATTTGGAAATTATCATTCATCGTTCGGCAGAAATTTTGAATGTCGAAATGGAAGCGACCGGCGCGGATGAATTGGCGCGGCGTTCACGCGGAACGCCGCGAATCGCCAATCGTCTGCTTCGCCGCGTGCGCGATTACGCGGAAATTTTGGGCGATGGACGAATTACCGGAAATCTGGCGCAGAAGGCTCTGGACGAAATGGAAGTTGACCGTTTCGGACTCGACGAAGTTGACCGCAAGATGCTTTTGAATATCATCGAAAAATTTGAAGGCGGTCCAGTCGGGGTCGGCACGATTTCGGCTTCGATCAGTGAAGACCGTGAATCAATCGAGGAAGTTATCGAACCTTATTTGATTCAAATCGGCTTCCTGAATCGAACTCCGCGCGGACGAATGGTTACGGACGCGGCTTATAAACATTTTGGTTTTACACCGCCGGTAAAAATGGAAAACGTGCAATTAAAAGCGGGTTAGAAATTTTCAATCGAGAAGGCGGCGCGGAAAATGTATCAAGTCATTTTCCGCGCCGCTTTTTTATTTACGTTCTTCGATAAATTTTTCTTGCCAAGGAGATGACGGTTGTGTTAAATAATAAAGCAGAGTTTAGCTTTGCTAAACGCTCGCACTTCAGGATGGAGACATCTTCCGCAATCCAAAGTTCAGCCAACGTAAAAACTTTTGAAATCATCAATACAACGGTAGATTTTCCGAATTCGTTTCGGCAAATTTTACTTTACGAGTTGTCTATTTTTTTTACAGACGCTTCTTGAGAAAAAGCGTTGTTTTAGTTTGACGAGGAGAAGAAGAAAATGAAAAACGAAGCAGCAAAGAAAAAAGAAACCGGCGAAAAAGTCGTTCTGCTCAACCCGGACTTAAAGAGTCCGAAAGCGAAAGACTTTGAAGACCGTTTATCGTCGTTCATTGTCGGACAGGAACGCGCTGTCCGCCGGATGAGCGGGCTTTTTCAAATTTATCTGGCGGGAATGAACAACCCGTCGCGTCCTATCGGCACGATGCTTTTCCTTGGTCCGACCGGATCAGGAAAAACGCGGGTCGTCGAAGCCGCCGCGCAGGTTCTGTTCGGCGAACCGCACGCGGTCGTGAAAATTGACTGCGCCGAATTTCAGCATTCGCACGAAATTGCCAAACTAATCGGCTCGCCTCCGGGCTATCTCGGACACCGCGAAACTTCGCCGATGCTGACGCAGGAAAATTTGGACAAAGCGCACACGGATGAAAATAAATTAACCTTTGTTTTATTCGACGAAATCGAAAAAGCGTCAGATGCTTTATGGCAGTTACTTTTAGGAATTTTAGATAAAGCGACGCTGACCTTAGGCGACAACCGTCGCGTTGATTTCTCGAAAACGGTCGTCATTATGACTTCCAATTTGGGAGCGCGTGAAATGTCGGAAATGATTTCCGGCGGCATCGGGTTCGCCCCGACGAAAGCGACGAAAAATCAAGACGACAACGAAATTGACACGAAAATTTATCGCACCGCGCTCGAAGCGGCAAAACGTAAATTCTCGCCGGAATTTATGAACCGCATTGATAAAGTCGTCGTTTTCCGCAGTTTAAAAGAACATCATCTGCGTAAAATTCTCGACATCGAATTGAACGGCGTGCAGAATCGAATTACCGATTCTGCCGGAACTAAATTCGTCTTTGAATGCACCGAAGCGGCGCGTGAATTCCTTCTCGGCGAAGGCATTGATTTAAAATACGGCGCACGTCATTTGAAACGCGCCATCGAAAGATTTCTCGTTTATCCTTTGTCGAATCTGGTGGCGACCGATCAAGTTGAAAGCGGCGATCTGGTAACGATTGATTTCGACGACGACGCGCAAAAACTCGTTTTCACCAAACAATCCGGCAAAATGATCATCAACGAATACGAAGAAGATTTGCTGGACGACGAACCGGAAGTAAAATCCGATGCTGTCGGAATGCCTCTGCCGCAGGCGCAAGCCGCCGCTTCGGGTAAAGGCAGCAAATCGAACGGCGAAAATCAGGAAAGTTAAACTGTCGAAAAATCAACTGGAAAAAGGAGCGATAAAAGTTTATCGCTCCTTTTTTGTTTAAGTGTTTTCCCAATCCTTGGCGCGTTCAACCGCTCGTTTCCATTTCCCCAAAAGTTCAGCAGCCTTTTCTGCCGACATCAGCGGCATAAAGATTTTATCCGTTTGCTGACGATTTTTTAGTTCATCTTTTGAACGCCAAAATCCGACCGCCAAACCCGCCAGATAAGCCGCACCGAGCGCAGTCGTTTCGGTAATCGAAGGACGCGCGACTGGAATTTGCAAAATGTTCGCCTGAAACTGCAAAAGCGAATCGTTCGCAGTCGCGCCGCCGTCAACACGCAATTCTTCGAGGCTGATTCCAGAATCCTTCCGCATCGCGTCGAGCAGATCAGCCGTTTGAAAACAAATTGATTCGAGCGCGGCGCGGGCAATGTGCGCCGCGCCCGTACCGCGCGTCAAACCGACGATCATTCCACGCGCTTCCTGATTCCAATGCGGCGCACCGAGACCCGCAAACGCCGGAACGAAATAAACGCCGCCGTTGTCAGCAACGGAATTCGCCAACGCTTCGACATCGCCCGATTTTTCGATAATTCCGAGCGCGTCGCGCAGCCATTGAACGACCGCACCGCCGATAAAAACACTGCCTTCAAGTGCGTATTCGACTTTGTTTTCAACTTGCCACGCAATCGTCGTCAATAAATTATTTTTCGATTCGACGATTTCCGCGCCAGTATTTTGCAGCATAAAACAGCCGGTGCCATAAGTATTTTTCGTTCTTCCTTTTTCCAGACAAAGCTGTCCGAAAAGCGCGGCTTGCTGGTCGCCCGCAATACCTGCTATTTTTATTCCGCGCAGATCGTTCGGCGTTTCGATTTCCGCGTAAATTTCCGACGAAGATTTAACCGTCGGCAGGATTTGGCGCGGAACGTCGAAGATTTTCAGCAGTTCGTCGTCCCACTTCAACGTCTTGATATTGAACAGCATCGTCCGCGAGACGTTTGAAATATCAGTTATATGCGCTTTACCGGATGTGAGTTTCCAAACCAACCAGCTGTCAACGGTTCCAAACAGCAAATCGCCGTTTTCAGCTAGCGTTCGTGATGCTTCTACGTTCTCTAAAATCCAGCTCAGTTTGCTGGCTGAAAAGTATGCGTCGGTTTCCAAACCTGTTTTTCGACGAATCAACGCCCCGTGTTCGGCGCGAATTTCATCGCAAAAGGCGGAAGTGCGGCGGTCTTGCCAAACAATAGCATTATAAACCGGCTCCCCCGTTTTTTTGTTCCAGCAAACGGTCGTTTCGCGCTGATTGGTAATGCCGACCGCTGCAATATCCGCCGCCGATAAACCGGCTTTCATCAGAGCCTCGACCGCCACGTTTTTTTGACTTTCCCAAATCTCCTGCGGGTCGTGTTCGACCCAACTGCTCTTGGGAAAAATCTGCGTGTATTCCTTCTGAGCGAGAGAAACGATTTGACTATTTTTATCGAAAATTATCGCCCGACTGCTGGTTGTTCCCTGATCGAGCGCGAGAATATATGACATTTTGGGTTTAGCTGATGAACTTAGAATTTAAAAGATTTTATTACCCGTCCTAAATTTTACAAAACTCTCAAAGCCGATTTAGTCCGTAGTCACAGTATTCGATGAGCGGACATTGCTCACATAACGGTTCACGCGGACGACAGATTTGTTTGCCGAGCCGGATTAAATTAACGTGCAGCGAATAGAATTTTCCTTTCGGCACGAGTTCGTCGAGAAGTTTATGCGCGCCTCCGTCGGAAATCTTTTCCGGCAGTATTCCCATTCGTTTCAGAATGCGAAAAATATGCGTGTCGAGCGGGAAAACTTCTTTGTGCGAAGCGAACAAAAGAGTACAGGCGACGGTTTTCGGACCGACACCGCGAAAGGCATTCAGGAAATCACGTGCCGATTCGTCCGACATTTTTTCCACGAATTTGAGCGACAGTTTGCCGTGCGTTTCTTTAATTTGCGCGAGCAGATTTTTGATAACTTTCGCCTTCTGATTCGCCAGACCGCCGAGCCGAATGGCATCGGCAATCTCGCTTTCATCAGCCGCCAAAACCGCTTCCCAATTTACGAATCGTTCCTTTAAGTTTTTGAAAGTGCGATGGCTGTTCACATCGCTCGTCGCCTGCGACAGAATGATGTTGATGAGCATCGCCAGCGGATCGCTTTTACGGGAAAGTTTCGGTTCGCCGAAACTGCTTTCGAGGTTTTGGACGATATAGTGAAAAGGTTTTTCCTCTCTGATTTTTTCGGCGATTTCTATGATTGTCATCATTCAAGTACATTTTAACAATCGCGCCGCATCAATCCAAAATGACGCGGCGAAAGACAATTTTTACTCTGCGAGATGTGTCAGAACCGCCTGCGTGAGCGGGCGGCTTAAAGTGCGTTATTTAACACTTAAAAATCAAATAGTTTGATTATTACAGTTCAACCGCCCACTCACGCAGGCGGTTCCGACAACGCATATGTTTTTACAGATGTGTTTTGTGAAAATACATATTGATCGAGACAAGATGAAGTTTCTATGGTATTTTCCATTTATGAAAAACGAAAATCATTTGGCGGAAATGGAAGTTTTGTTTTTGGCATTAGCAGATAAAACACGGCTCAGGCTTTTGAATTTAATGCGCGAAGATGAAATTTGTGTGGTTTATTTTACGGAAGTTCTTGGCGTGAGCCAGCCGAAAATATCGAGACATTTGGCATATCTGCGGAATGCCGGAATAGTTTCCGCCCGACGCGAAGGCAAATGGATGAATTATAAAATTGACTTCCCCGCGAGTGCTTTTGCCGCCCGTTTGCTCGACGACACTTTAGTTTGGCTGGAATCGCAGAAGGAGATGCGCGACGATTATGAAAAATTAGCGCGGGTGTGCGATGACATCGAAGCCCCTGCTAATATCGTTCGCGCACCGACTCCAAAAACATTCGTTCAGACGAATGTGAATTATAATCAAAAGGAAGAATTAGAAATTTTCCTGTTATAAATCGGCTTTTTCGTCTTTCGGGTACGGGCAATGACGACAGTCGTTGCCGCAGCAATAGCCGCGTTTGAAGAGAAAATGCGCCGTCAAAACCATTAATTCTTTGTCGAAATAGTAATCAATGCCCTCGACGAATTCAGCGGCTTCTTTCTTTTCGCTTTTAGTTTCAGGAAATTTTTTTTCAGTCACGAATTTATAACATCTATATGGTGAAAGTTTTTTAAAGTTGATAGTAAGCCAGAAATTCTTTGTTTCCGTCTGCTCCTGAAATCGGCGAATCAGTTACGCCGGAGACTTTTAATCCGCAATTTTCAGCGCATTCGTTCACTTCTGAAACGACTCGCGCCTGGATTCTTTCGTCTCTGACAATTCCGCCGCTTTCGACTTCCGTTCGTTTGGCTTCAAATTGCGGTTTTATCAAAACGATTATTTTTCCCGGCGGTTTCAAAAGCGGAACGAGTGCCGGTAAAATTTTCGTCGCCGAAATAAATGAAACATCCATCACGATCAAATCAAATTGTTCATTGAAATCATCCGGTTTCAGATGACGCGCATTGACGTTTTCACGTGCCTCAACTCGTTCGTCATTTCTCAGTTTCCAATCAAGCTGATTTGTTCCCGAATCAACGCTATAAACTTTTTTCGCGCCGTTCTGCAAAAGACAGTCGGTGAAGCCGCCGGTTGATGAACCGACATCAAGACAAACATATTCGTCAAAGCATATTTGAAACTCTTGTAATGCCTTTTCGAGTTTTAGACCGCCGCGCCCGACGTACCTTTTCTCCGGCGAATCGCCTTTGATTCTAATTTTCACACTTTGCGGGAAGGTTTCCGATGATTTCCCGACACGCTTTTCATCAACTAAAACAATACCCGCCATCACCATTGCCTGCGCTTTGGCAAGCGAATCGGCTAATCCGACGTTTATCAAAAGATTATCAATCCGTTCTTTTTTCATCGTCGTTTTTACTGTTCGATGCTGTCGGCGGAGAAGTCCTGCAATTCGTCATCGGCAGCGGTATAAAAAATCTGAATCGGATTACAGCAAACTTCGCAGTCTTCGACGTAGCTTTGATCTTCGATTGATAAATCCAGAATCATTGAGACGGTTTGCCAGCAGTGCGGGCAGGTAAAAAAATGTTCGATTTCCATTTAGCTTTTCTAATGTTTAATGGTTTCCGACGCGCCGCCGACAAATGTTATGCTGACTTTTGAAAACGACCGAAGTTTGAATTTAGCAAAAATGAATACGGAATTGAAATTGACGCGCTTTGCCAAATACGCCTGGTTCGTTCTGGCGTTTAATCTCGTCGTCATTATCTGGGGCGTTTTTCTACGCGCGTCGCTTTCCGGCGACGGCTGCGGCGAACATTGGCTGACGTGCGGCGGCGAGGTCGTGCCGTCGGCTCCGCAGTTGAAAACGCAAATCGAGTTTTTTCATCGCATCACGAGCAGTTTGGCGGGAATCATCGTCATTGGTTTGTTGATTTCGGCGATTATAAAATGGTCGAAAGAAAAATCCGCTCATAACAAACTGCTTGTCAGAATGTCTCTCGCTTCGCTGATTTTCATCGTTATCGAAGGCATTATCGGCGGTTTGCTCGTGTTGACGGGAAACACGGCGGCGAACTGGACACCGACCAGACCTTTCTGGATGGCGGCGCATCTCGTCAATACTTTTACGCTGCTCGCAATTCTGGCTTTGACGGCTTGGTTCGCCGGCGGCGGAAAACCGTTTGCTTTTTTGAAAGTCGAACGCAAAATTTTGTTGCTGTTGGTTCTCGGAGTTTTCGGAATCTTCATCGTCGGAATGAGCGGCTCGATTGCCGCTCTGAGCAGTATGCTTTTTCCGTCTTCGTCTTTGAGCGAGGGCATCGCCAAAGATTTCTCCACGACTTCGCATTATATTTTGCGGCTTCGGGTCTTTCATCCGATTCTTTCGATTTCAACCGGAGTTTTTCTGATTTTTCTTGCCGGATATTTGCGAAAAAAGGACAAACAAAATCTGCAGACGCTGCGCTGGTCGAACGTCTTATCCGCGCTCGTAATGCTACAATTCGCGTCCGGCGCGATCACGTTACTGACGCTTGCGCCAGTCGTTTTGCAGTTGATTCATCTGATTCTGGCGGACGCGGTTTGGATCGCGTTCGTTTTTTTGACGGCAAGTTTTTTGGCAAAACGCGACGAGTTTGATCTGGCTTGAAGTTTTGAATCTTGATTTAAAGTGAAAAAGCGATTCGAGTTACGAATCGCTTTTTCTTCGCTAATTTTCGTTCGACTATTTCAGCAGCCGAACCGATGTTTTTCGGTCGGCTTCGCGTTCTTTGTCGGTCGCGGTTTCGGCGACTTTGGCAAATTCTTCGCCGTAGCCTTCGGCTTCGGGAACCTGCGCTCCGACACCGGCTTTTTCGAGCGCGGCTTTAACGGCTTTCGCTCGTTCGTCGGAAAGTTTCTTGTTGGCGGCATCATTGCCCGTCTTGTCGGTGTAGCCGCCGATTTTGATTTTGACATCGGGGAAACCCTTTAGAATTGCCACGACGTTATCCAACTGCCGCTTCGATTCGGGAACTAATTCGGTGGTGCCGGTTTTGAAGTTCAAATCGTCGAAACTGAACCATTTGTCTTTCAATGTATCGGCGGTTCCGTTCTTGTATTCATCAGACTGAATAAATTTGATCAACTGATCTTCGATACCGCCCGGATAAGCCTGAAGTTTCGTGCCTGCGGGCAACGATACTTCGGTCAGTTTTCTTTCGCCGGTCGTCGCGCCGGTGATCGAAGCGGGCAGCGTCCAACCCGCGCCGAATAATGATTTTAACTGGGCAATCGCCGCTTCCGGCAAACCGCTGGCGGCGGTTACGGCACTGCCGGCAAAACTGAGTTCGCCGGTTTTCCAATCCTTCAAATTCGGCAGCATCGCAGCAAAATTCGCCCACCAGCCCGCGCCGAACGGCTTCGCCGCCGCGTTCACTTTCAATCCGCTGAAATCAACATTTTCCGCTCCGTACTGCTTCGTCAGCGCGTCCACAATTTGTTTTTTCGTCGCTTCGTCAGCCACTTCGCCGGTTACGACATATTTGCCGTTGTCGGCTTTGATCGAAACGCTCGAATCAACCGTTTTAACCGCCGAGTTATTGTTGACCACGACCGCCTTGTTGGAGTTGGCATTGACGTTGGCGTTCGTCGTAACGACCGGCGCGGATTTGCCGCAGAACATATAACCCAAAACTATCAGCAGACCGAGCAATAGTAATGGAATCAGCCATTTGAGAATCGAACCGTTGTCCCCATCGAGATTATCGCCGACGGTATGCAGTCCGCTGCCGACTCTATCGCCGACCGCGCCCGCCGTGTCGCCGACGGCATTGATGCCGCCGCTGACTGTACCTTTCGCCGCTTCAAAAGTATTTCCGACGGCGGCATCGGCTTTATCGGGTAAGCCGCCGGTCAACGATTTTGTCGTAATGCCGATGCCGTCCAAAGCCGCTGCGCCGCCGGTCAGATAGCCGCCGATATTCGTCAGCAAATCGCCTTCCTGCGGAATTACGCCGCCGGGTGTCAGCGCGTCAACCACGCGCGGTGTCATAAACGCGGTTGCCGAAGCCGCCGTGTCGTAATCCGTTCCCGTCTGGTCGGCGACGTTTTGAAGCGTCTCTTCGCCGAGAGCTGATTCGATCTGCTCGTTGGAAACGGGTGTGTTCGAGCCTGCTCCGATCCAGGAGGAAGCCGTATCGCCCAAACCGGCGGCGTTAAACTTTTCTAAAAATCCGGCAAAGCCGCCGTGATTTTTATCGGTCATCAAAGCCAATAGCGCGGAAAGCAAAGTTCCCGATTTTCCGCCGAGATTAAATTTTTCTCCGGCTTCGTTAATAATCGAATCAAACATAGACATAATTTTTCTTCTCCTTTATTTTGTCGAAACAACTTCCGGCTTGTACTTTGCATTTGGTTTCAGCCGCAGCCGAAATCAATCGGGATAAAGCTGATGCCAACCGCTGACGCAATCTTAAAACTTTTTGCTGTTTCGCCATTGTTCCCCTTTTACGGTCAGTTCGTCAAGTTTTTTTTGCAGTTCAAGTCTTTTAGTTTCAATTCGTTGTTCGTCAGCGTCGCGCTCGACTTCAACGGGTTCGGCGATAAAAAGTTTTGCCCTTGTGAACGGTTTCGGGATTTGCAGATTGTCCCAAGTTCCGAGCGTCCAAAATTTTTCGCATTCAAAAACGAACGGCATTAGCGGATTGCCGGTTTTTTTCGCCAGCAGAACCGCGCCGGTTTTGGCGACGTATTTCGGACCGCGCGGTCCGTCAACGGAAAATCCCATCGGCAAACCGCGCTTCATCAGACGAATCATTTCGACCAACGCGCCGACACCGCCGCGTGTGCTTGAGCCGCGCACCGCGCCGTAACCGAAGCGTTGAATAAAACGGGCGATATATTCGCCGTCGAAACTCTGCGAAGTGATGATGATGATGCCGCGATTACGAAAAAAATAAGTTCCGGCGAAAATTCGGTTGTGCCAGAAAGCATAAATCGGAATCTTTCCGGCGCGTTCGATTCGCTCGTAATTTTCCCAATCGTCCGTTTCGTAGCGAATCGTTTTTCCGCTCAATTTTATCAGCAGATAAAACGCCCAATCCGCCAGATGAATCAGGATTCTTTTCCCGAACGGATACGCCGCTAAATCAGCTTTCTGATAAGATTTTTCGATTTTCTGCGACATCAGATAGAAATTGCCCGCGCTTTTGGTTTATTATGTGCAACAAAGCATTTTATTTTATCGTAATTTCCGGCGAAAGGCTTTTGACACCGAGCCAAAATTCATTGCTTCCTAAAGAACCCGAAATGCAGAAAAAAATTTTGATTGTTGATGATTACGATGATTTAAGCACGGCTCTGACCGAAGTTTTCGGAAAAACCGGGCATTCGGTCAAAGTAATCGAGACGCGCAGCGAAGCCGTCGAACTTATCGAACACAATGATTTCGATATGATTATCACCGATTTGGACGGCGAAAATATGACCGCCGATGATGAATCGGAAGCCGAATCGGATTGCCTGCCCGACGCGGTGAACGATTCGCGCAGTAATGTCAAAGCCTTTAAGATTTGCGTTCCGAATTACGGCAAAAAAGATTTCACCGAAGAAGATTTGAAAAATTTCGTCGAAACCACGCTCAATTACAAAGCCAAGTTTGTTGACCAGAAAGAACTCGTGCAAAACTGGCACGAAAAAATCGAATTTGAAATTCCGAGCTTTATTTCCCTGATGCACGCCGTTCTCAATTATCTAACCAAGCGCGTCGAAAAAAACGGTGTCGTCAGTTCCGAAGACTCGCATCTGTTCATTGCGCTCGATGAAGCGTTCGTCAACGCCGTCAAACACGGCAACAAATTCGATTCATCAAAACTCGTCAAAATCTCAGCCGAAGTTTCCTCGAAAGAAGCCCGTTTCACCGTCGAAGACGAAGGCGAAGGCTTTAACATCAACGAAATTCCCGACCCGACCAACGTCGAAAATCTTTTCAAAACATCCGGGCGCGGCGTTCTGATAATTCACAATGTAATGGACGAAGTGCGCTACAACGAACGCGGCAACCGCGTCGAAATGATCAAGAAAAGTAAAAATTGACCTGCCGATAATTTTCAAAATCCGTCTTAAAACACCAAGCTCCGAAAATCTTTTTCAAATAGTTTGTTGTGGCAACGAACTAAGTTTGCTTTTTCTGCCGAAAGAAAATATACTTCAACGCATTCGATAAGTTTCGATTCGTTTCCGGGTTTTTCAAACTGCTGATGTTCATTCAAAGGTTTTGAAGCCGTCATTTTTAATTCAGATTCCGTCGTGGGAAAACTGCGCGGACTGCCGACAAGGAGATTTCCGATGAAAAGTTTTTTGAGAAAAGCATTTGCCTGTTTTTTCGTGCTGTCTTTGTTTTCGACGCTGCCGTTTCAACTGAAAGCGGCGGATTTTAAACGTGAAACCATTTATCAAATCATCACCGACCGCTTTTATAACGGCAGCACGGCGAATGATAATCCGTCGCAGAGTGCCGGACTGTTTGACTCGACGCAATCAAACTGGCGGCTTTATTGGGGCGGCGATTTGGCGGGCATTCAGGCTAAGATGACGTATCTGAAAAATATGGGCGTAACGGCGATTTGGATTTCGCCGCCGGTTGATAATCTGAATTTGAGCGTCGCTTTTAATTCACAGCCGACCGCGCCGTACCACGGTTATCAGGGACGCGATTTCAAGCGCGTCGAAGAACATTCTGGCGATACGGCAAACGCTTGGACGGCGTTCGACAATATGGTTTCGGCGGCGCATACGAATAATATCAAGGTCATCGTTGATTTCGCGCCGAATCATACGAATCAGGACAACGACGGCGAATACGGTGCGTTTTACGATAACGGCACGTTCGTCGGCAATTATCTAAACGATTCAAACGGCTATTTTCATCACAACGGTAACATCTCGAACTTCGACGACCGTTATCAGGTGCAGTATTATTCGCTGTTCGATTTGTCGGATTTGAATCAGGAACAGGCGACGGTTGATGCTTATTTGAAAAGTTCGGCGACGCTTCTACAATCGCACGGCGTTGACGGATTTCGCATTGATGCCGTCAAGCACGTTACCTGGAACTGGCAGCACACGCTGGCGAATACGATTTACACGAACAACGACAGCTTTCTGTTCGGCGAATGGTATCAAGGCACGACGACCGATCCGCTTTATCGGGATTCTTATAAATTTGCCAACAAAAGCGGTATTTCCCTGCTTGATTTCCCTTTGAATCAAGCGGTTCGCAACGTCTTTGCAGGAACGAATAATTTTTCCGATATTGACGCGGTTTTGACGCAGGAAAACACGAATTTCAACTGGAACAACGACTTGATTACGTTCATAGACAACCACGATATGAAGCGTTTTCTGTCGGTCAACAACAATAATAACCGCCTTCATCAGGCGATTGCGTTCATCGAAACGGCTCGCGGAATTCCCTGCATTTATTACGGCACGGAACAGTATCTGCACAACGACACGAGCGGCGGCGACGATCCGTATAATCGTCCGCAAATGCCCGGATTTTCCACCACGACGACGGCTTACGGTTTGATTAAAAAACTTTCCGACTTACGAAAAAGCAATCCCGCGCTCGGCTACGGTTCGACGCAGAATCGCTGGATGAATAACGATGTCTATATTTATGAACGCAAGTTTTACAACAACGTCGTCCTTGTCGCCATCAACAAAAGCGCGACCAATGTTTACGGAATTTCCGGTCTGAACACTGCGCTTCCTGCCGGAACTTATTCGGATTATCTGACGGGAACGCTCAACGGCGGCGGTCTGACCGTCAACGCGGGAACGGGCGGCAACAATCCGGCGGTCAGCTTTAATATATCGCCGAACACGGTCAGCGTCTGGCAATACACCGCGCCGGCGGCGACCGTTCCGCAAATCGGCTCGCTCGGACCGACGAACGCGCAATCCGGCGTAAAAGTTACCATCGGCGGCAAAGATTTCGGCACGACGACCGGCACGGTCAAATTCGGCACGACGACGGCGACCGTCAATTCGTGGTCGGACACGAAAATCACAGCGACCGTCCCGAACATCACGAACGGCAATTACAGCATCACGGTTACACGCGGCAGTTCGGTTTCCAACGGCATCAATTTCACACTGCTCGCCGCCAAACAGATTCCCGTTACGTTCACCGTCAACAACGCTTCGCCGACAAACACGGGCGATTATATTTTCCTGACCGGCGATACGGTTGAATTGAGCGGCTGGAACACGACCTGGGACGGCGCAATCGGACCGTTATTAACGCCGAATTATCCGAATTGGTTTATTAATACGAATGTTCCGGCGGGCAAAACGATAAACTTCAAATTTATCAAGATCGCCGCCAACGGTACGGTAACTTACGAAAACGGCGCAAATCACACCTATACCGTCCCGACCAGCGGCACGGGTTCTGTCAATGTTAATTGGCAATACTAGAAAAACGGCACTTTTTATTCAAAAAGCGTCGTTACATTCGTTAAAAGCGCGGCTACATTTGATAGATGCAGCCGCGCTTTCATCATTTGGGAAGCTACATTTAATAAATGGGAAGCTACATTTGACGATTGTAGCTTCCCATTTATTAAATGTAGCCACGCTTTTATCAAATGTAGCCACGCTTTTGATGATTGCGAAGTCACATTTGTGAAATGGGAAGCTACATTTGACGATTGAAACCGTGATTTTCGGCTATAACGGCAAGTGCGGCGCGTTTGACCTTTCGGGCGCGTCACTTTTTGCGTAAAATAATCCTTTATGAAAATCACCATCGGACAAATCAACACGACGAACGGCGACATCGAGGGCAATGTCGCCAAAATTTTGCGGGCGATTGAGAAGGCGAAAACTGACGGTTCGGATTTAATCGTTTTCCCCGAAGTTTGCACGCACGGCTACACTTCGCAGGATTGGTTTCAAGACCGCGACATTATCGAACACGCGCTCGAACCGCTGGAGAAAATCATCGCGGCGACGGAAGGAATTACGGCGATTGTCGGGACGATTCGCCCGAATGAAGATACTGACGGTCGCCGGATTTATAATACGGCGGCGGTTATTTCAAACGGCGAACTCGTCAGATTCGTTGATAAAAGCCTTTTGCCCGAATACGACGTTTTTGACGATCCGCGTTATTTCGAGCCGAATGAAAATCCCGACGGAATCGTCGAAATAACGACCCGCGACGGCAAACCGCATCATATCGGCGTAGTCGTATGTGAAGATTTTTGGAACGACAAAACCTTTTGGAAGGAACGCCTTTACGATAACGATCCGACCGAGATTGTCATTCAGCACGGCGCGCAAATCATCATTGCCATCAACGCTTCGCCATATAATAAAGGAAAAATAAAGTTACGCTGCGATATGGTCGCGCACCGCGCCAAACTCGCCAAGATTCCGATTGTTTTCGTCAATCTCGTCGGCGGAAACGACGGAATTATTTTCGACGGAGCGAGCCTGATTGCCGATTCGCAGGGCGACATTATTTTGCAGGCGACGGCGTTTGAGGAATTCGTCGGAGCGGTTGAAATCAATAATGCTCTGCCCGATTCACGCGGAATTACGGGCGGCGAAATCGGCGCGATTCATCAGGCTCTGGTTTTGGGAATCCGCGATTACGCCTGGAAAAACAATTTCAAAAAAGCGGTTCTCGGACTCTCCGGCGGCATTGATTCGGCTTTGGTCGCGGCTCTGACGGCGGAAGCCATCGGCGCGGAAAATCTTTTATGCGTGATGATGCCGTCGCCGTTTTCGTCCGAAGGCAGCGTTAAGGATTCGGAAGAGTTGGTAAAAAATCTCGGCTGTGAATCGCGCCTCGAACCGATTTCCGGCGCGTTTGAAGTTTTACTGAAACAGATGAATCTACACGAACCGACGAAGGGCGGCGAAAGTCTGGCGGCGGAAAATATGCAGTCGCGGCTGCGCGGTGTGATTTTAATGGCGATTTCCAACGCCGAAGGTCGCCTGCTCGTCTCCACCGGCAACAAATCGGAACTCGCCGTCGGCTACTGTACGCTTTACGGCGACACGAACGGCGGTTTGGCGGTTTTGGGCGATTGTCTGAAAACAGAAGTCTGGGCGATTTCGCGCCACATCAACGAATCGGCGGGGCGCGAAATTATCCCGAACGCGATTATTGATAAAAAACCGTCCGCCGAACTCGCGCCGAATCAATTCGACCAAGACAGCTTGCCGCCTTACGAATTGATGGACCCGATTTTAGAGCAGTATTTTGAAAACAAACTCTCGCCGCAGGAAATCGTCGAGCGCGGCAACGATGAAAAGCTGGTTTATGAAATTCTGAACAAAGTCGAACATCCGGCGAACGAATTCAAACGCCAACAGCTTCCGCCGACGATTATCATTTCCAAAAACGCCATCGGTGTCGGGCGCAGACGACCGATTACGCATAAGTATCGGAGAGTTCAAAGGTAAATTTATTATTTTTAGATTCAATTTTTCTGCCAAGCAGATAAAGAATAAAGCTACAGGCGCAAGCCTGTAGAAACTGCAATAATCCATTTTCAGAAGCCTGTTTACAGGCGACAGAACTCTGCCGCCTGTAAACAGGCTCGTAACTATTTGCTATCGAATTTCTACAGGCTTGCGCCTGTAGCTTTATTCTTTCGTCCGCTCTGCGGATTATTCTGGAAATCTGTCTATTTAAAAAATTATGAAAAAAGTGAAAATAATTTTGTTTTTAATCGTCGTCGTCTGTTTTGCGGTCATTATTTCGTCGGCGCAGTCGAACGTGGAAAAAAGAGTGATCGAAGTTACGGGTTCGGCGGAGACTTTGATTACGCCGAATGAATTTACTTTCAAAATAACGCTTTATGAGCGCATTGAAGACAAAAAGAAACTGACGATTGAGATGCAGGAAGCGAATTTGAAAACGGAATTGTCGAATCTCGGCGTTGACGTGAACAAGGATTTGACGGTTTTCGATTTAACTTCGACCTACGTTTCGCGCAAAAAAACGAAAGATACGCTCGGAAGTAAAGACTATCGTTTAAAAATAAAAGATTTGACGAAGATCGAAAGATTGCAGGAAATCGCCGACCGTTTGAATATTGCCAATTTGGATTTGATCGAATCAACGCACAGCGATTTAACGACCTTTCGCAAGGAAACCAAAATGGAAGCCGTCAAAGCCGCCAAAGCCAAAGCCGAATATATGCTCGGCGCGATTAACGAAAAAGTCGGGAAAGCCGTTTTTATTCAGGAAATTCCTGATGAAGATGCGCCAAGACCAATTAGTTACGGTGTATTAAACAGCAATAGAACTTCAAATGTCGTTACGACTGATTCGCAAGATTCCGGTTCGACTTTAACATTTACCAAAATCAAATTGCGGTATGCAGTTTTGGCGAGATTTGAAATTGAATAAATATTTTATGCGTCGTGAAACTTTCGCGCCAAATTTCGTGTCTATGCAGATGACGACTAAATTTCAAAAATTTTGGAGGGAAATATGAAAGTATTGGCGGCTTTTTTGACGTTGATTTTGGCGGTTACTTTTACATTCGCGGTTGATGACAATCAGGTTTTGGAATTCAAATCGAAAATCGGTTTTACGAACGGCGACGATAAAATCATCGAGCATCGGTTTTTTGACGACGAGCGAAAAATTCTGATTATCGGCGAAAAGAGTTTGCAGATTTGGGATGTCGGCAGCGGCAAGCTGCTCAACTCGGTCGCGCATCAGCTTCCGCAGTTCGCGCCGCGCGGTTTTGTCAGCACTTACCTGCTTTTGAGCATTCCGGCGATATTGGACTGGCGACCTTATATTATTGACAAAAACGGGCGATGGATCGTTACGGTCGAAAAAGTCGGCACGAATGTTTTTCGTTCGGCAGTCGTGCGCGATTTGCGGGATTTGAAACAGATTGCCGTGCTGGATTTGCCGAAGGTTTCGACCGATTACGTTTACTTTGACGAAAGCCGCGACGAGATTATGACGCAGGGGAAAACCGAAAAAACCAGCGCGTTCGCCAACTGGAACGCCGACGATTTCGCGCAGCGGCAGATGATTTCGGTGGACGAATATAAATGGCATCAACTGATTGACGGCGAGCGCAAAATGCTCGTCGGTTCGGGCGACACGAAATTTCTCTGGAAAATTCCCAACATCAAGGAAGGCGATCATCTGACTTTGCGCGATGTCAAAACCGGCGCGATTGAGAAGGAATACACCGCCGCGAATCTGAAACCGAAAACGTCTTATCACGAAACGACCGTCAGCCCGGACGAGAAATATCTGATCTCGAAACGCGACGACCGGATTTTCGTCTGGGAAATCGCGGGCGGCGGACAGCCGAAATACGAAATCTCGAACCCGAATCCGAAAGGCGATTTTAGTTTGAAGGAAATCGTCGAAAAAAAATACATCGTCGTCAAAATTGACGACCAGCTGCGCGTTTATGACATCGAAGGAAACGGCTCGCCCAAAATCGCCGTTACCAATCCGAATCCGAAAGAAGATGTCAGTTTTAAGGAAATCGTTGACAAGCGATACGTCGTCGCCAAAGTTGACGAACAGCTTCGCGTTTACGACATCAAAAGCGACGGCTCGCCGTTTTTCGAGCTTGCGCCATCCGCGCCGAAAGAAAATATAAGTTTGAAAGACATTATCAAAGACCGTTTCGTCATCGTCCGCGTTGACGAAAAACTCCGCGTTTACGACGCGAAAGCCAAAACCTTAAAGCTCGAAATCGCCGCCGCCGATCCGAAAGATTCGGTCGAATACCGCGACATCACCGACGACAACCGATACATCGTCGTTTACGACGACCGCAAAGTTTCCGTTTTTGATTTGGAAAACGTAGGGAAGCCGCTGTACGAAATCGCCCGCACGAGTGAAAAAGAGCGTTTCCCGATGGTGCGTTTTATTGACGAAAAGAATTTATTAGCCGTCGCCCGCGTTAATAACAGCGAGAAAAAAGAACCGCGCACGGAATTTTATGAAATTCCGACCGGGAAATTATCCTTCGACGCTTTATTTGAAGCCGCTTACGACGTGAAATTTACGCCTGACGGAAAACTTATCTATCAAACCAAAATCGGTTCGTTCGAGGCTTGGAATATTCCCGCCCGAAAATTTTACTCGCTCAAACTGGAATCCGTTACGCCTTCGTCTTCTACTGATTCAAATGATATGTACGTTTATAATAACGAGTCGCCGTATAATACGGAATACGCCGTGTTCAGCCCCGATTACCGTTACGTCCTTCGCTACGACGGCGATGTAACGTCAATTTTTGACGCGGAAACCGGCGCACCCCTGCAAACGATTTTCAATGCCGACCGTGTAAAATACAACAAGCAAAATCAAATCAAAAGCAGCGGTTTCAACGAAGCCGGCTGGCTCAACCAAGGCAGATACGTTTACGCTTTCGATTCGGGCAGTATTTTCAGCAGCGGCAAAACCGTCAGCTTTTGGGAAGTGAAAAAGTGAAATTTAAAGGATGAAAATTTTAATCACGGGCGCGAACGGAATGGTCGCCAAAGCGACGACTGAACATTGCCGCAAACTCGGCGATGAAGTCGTCGCTTTAACCAGACAGGAATTAGACATCGGCGATGCCGAAGCGACCGGCGAAGTTTTTACGCGGGAAAAGTTTGACGGCGTGATAAATTGCGCGGCTTACACGGACGTTGACGGCGCGGAGACGAACGAGGAAATTTGTTATCGCGCTAATGCCGACGGCGTGGAAAATCTCGCCGCCGCCGCGAAAAAAATCAACGCCGCGTTTGTAACGATTTCGACCGATTACGTTTTTGACGGCGCGAACGAAGATTTTTATACGCAGCGCGACACGCCGAATCCGCAGGGTGTTTACGCCAAATCAAAACTCAATGGCGAAATTAGAGCGCGAAACGAATATGGAAGGTCAATCGTCGTGCGTTCGGGTTGGATTTACGGTGACGGCGGCACGAATTTTTTGAGCGTGATGCACCGACTTCTGGCGGAAGGAAAAACAATTAAAGCCATCGGCGATAGTTACGGAACGCCGACCTTTGCGGGCGATTTGGCAAAGCGTCTGCGCGAACTTATCGAACTCGATTTGCCGAACATTTATCACGTTACGAATGCGGGCGATGGCATAAGTTATGAAGGATTTGCGCGAAAGGTAGCGGAGATAAAAGGTTACGATCAGAATTTAATTCAAAGCGTTTCGACGCACGATTTACAGCGTCCCGCGCCGCGTCCCGTCAGTTCAAAACTGGCGTGTCTTTTCAGCCAAAAATTCGGGCTTGCCCCAATGCGAAATTGGGAGCAAGCCCTGGCTGAATTTTTAGGATAAAAACGCCGCGCTCTTTTTATCTTTTGCCGCTGATTGAAGAAAACATTTCATCTTCTTCCTCCATATGCGGAGTTGATTCATCTTCTTTATTCGAGGTGTAATAGCTCGAATAGCCGTAGCCGTAATAGTCGTATTCGAGCGAAGTGGCGCGAATACCATTTAACACGACACCGTAAATTCTCGCTCCGATACTCGACAGACGCTGTTTGAAACGGCGCGTCAGATGAATCGAACTCTTGCCCGCCAGCGTGACCAAAACCACACCGTCCACAATAATTGAAAGAATCGCTGCGTCGGTAAAGAAAATCGCGGGCGGCGAATCAATCACGATGTGTTTGTAAGTTCCCTTCAAATACTGAAGCAGATTTTTCATTTCGTTGGAACTCAAAAGTTCAGCCGGATTCGGCGGAATCGGACCGCTGGTAATGACCTTCAAATTCGGCAGATCGTGCGAATTCTGAATCAGACTTTCGGGGTTTTTGTCGCTCGAAAGATAACTGGTCAAACCATTGCTGTTCGATAAATCGAAGTGTTTATGCAGACGCGGACGGCGCAAATCGCAGTCAATAATTAAAACTTCCGCGCCCGATTGGGCTAACGTAATCGCCGTGTTGATGGCGGTCGTCGTCTTGCCTTCCGAAGGCTGCGCCGAAGTGATCAGAATCGTCTGCGGCGGTCTTCCGGCGGACGAAAACAAAAGGGAAGTTCGCAGATGGCGATAGGCTTCGACCATCGCCGAACGCTTGTCGCCGCCCGCAATCAGCGCGAGCGAAGAAGATTCGGCGGTCGCGTTGCCGGTCAGATTGTTGAGTTTGCGTTTCTCCGCGCCGGTCGTGAACGGAATCAGCGCGAGCGTCGGCAAACCGAGATATTTGCCGATGTCGTCGGAACTCTTGATCGAATCGTCGAGATAGTCGAGCAGAAACGCCAAACCGATGCCCGCCGCCAGCGAAACCAAAAGAGCGACGATGATATTGCGGCTGCGATTCGGTCCAATCGGTCCGCCGGGTGTCATTGCCTTGCTGGAAATTTTCAGATTATCCGGCTGACTGCTAGCGATAGATAATTCCAATTCCTTCTGCCGCTGAACGTAAGTGTCAAGCAAGCCGCGATTCGTTTCGATTTCACGGCTCAAAGTCGTCAAACGGGTTTCGGCTTGCCCTTGTATATTGGCAAATGAAAATTCTTGGGCGTAGGCTGAATTAAGTTCATTTTCGCGTTTTTGGGCGGCTTGAAGCTGCGCTCGCAAACCGTTTAAAACTTCCCTCTCTGCGTTCTTTTCCAATTTTACGCCTTCCGACTCTATCTTTTGAGAAACTTCCGTTTGAATACGTCCTTTGATTTCCTGAAGTTTTTCAATCTGTTGGTTGGTAGCGATAACTTCCTTGTATTCGTCAGTATATTTGGCTCGTAATTGTTCGCGTTTAGATTCGGCATCCTGGATTTGTCCGTCAATAGCTTCGATGCGTTTTTCCAAATCAGCTTGTCTTTTTAAGTTCTGACTGCGTGCGTCCTGAATAGCCTGATTGTCGCCAACAACCGATAAAATATCACCTTCGGAACTAGCGCGCTGCGCGGCTTCGTATTTCCCTTGCAGTTTTTGGCGTTCGTCTTTGGCTGATGACCGCTTTGCGCTCAAATCCTGAAGCTGTTGGGCAAGTAAATCGTTGCCTTTTCCTTCGCGCAGAGGAATTTTGGACTCCTGCATATAACTAATGCGGGCTTGTTCCTGCGTGGCGATAGTTCCCTTTAACTCATCTATTGATTTAGACAAATCGGTCAAACCGCGTCGGTCGCCTTCGGATTCGCGCTGAATATCCTGCTTGATGAAAACTTCAGCGAGCATATCGGAAGCCTTTGCCGCTAAAGCCGGATTCGTGCTTTGAATGTTGATACTTACCAGGTTTGTCCCGTCAACCTGATTAACCCGCAGACCACCGAGCAGAATACCGGCATAACGGTCGGCGAGTTCCTTTTCTTCGGGAGTCAGGACGACTTTGTTGTCGCCTTTGCCGTAATCATCGTTTTCCGTCAGCGTCGGCAAAGAGTTTTGTTTATTTTCGGTTTCCTTTTCGCTGGAAAATATCGAACGCACCGTCGAAAAAAGTCCGCGATTCTGCCCGCTGAATAAATTCGGATCGCGGTGCAGATTTAATCTGATGACGACTTCACGCATCAGATCGGAATTTTGCAAAAGACGAAGCTGGGTATTGTAATAGTTGGTATCGCCGCCGAAGTTGATATTGATCGCTTCCTTCGACTGTAATTTCGGCTTGCGCGGTTCGATAATCATCCCCGTGCTGGCTTCGTAAATCGAAGGCTGGCGGTACATATAAAACGCGACAATAGTGGTCGTCAAGACAGTCAATGCCAAAATTATCGGCAGACGCTTATAGACGACGTTCCAATACTCTCGAAACGAGCGCGTCTCAGAAAAGTCGTCGTCGTAAATCGGGGCATAATGAGTCGGTTCGGGTTGGTTAACCGTTTGTAAATCGTTGGTTTCCGGTAAAGGTAACAGGCGTTCGTCTTTTTCCATACTACTTTATTTAATAAGACCTTTCGGCAGTAAATTTCATCCAAGTTTCAGCGAGACAAACTTGGTTTATAACACACTCAGGGCAAAATCACACGCGAATTTGTTTGATTTGTGCAGAATCTTTGAGAATATACATCTTTTTCCGGCGCAAAGCAAAATGTCGTAAGCCTTTTGAAAACCGCCGCTTTTGTTTCGCCCCGAAAGTAAATGATATATTTTTCTTTTATAAAAAACTTGCTTTTAATTTTATACTAACTCTTTATATGACTGCTATTTCTAAAAAACAAAATAATTTTACGAACGAATCCGGCGGCGCAGATTTTGATCTCGGCATTGACGGGTTCAGATATTCAGACCTTTATGATGCGGCAAAGCTCCGTGCGCTTGCCGAAAAATTTTACGGGACGGTAAGTAAAGAAAATCCGATTCTGGGCGAGGCTTTAACGAAATACATTGAAAATCGCGGCAAAGGCTATGAAAAACGGGTCGAATCGAAAATTCTAACCGATGCCGCGCCGTATCTTTCCGAATTTATCGCGCAAATGTTCGACATCAACAGCGAGCGCGAACGGCTGCAAAAAGCCATTGCCGACCAAAATCCGATTTGGAAATATAAATTTTTCGTCCAACGCCGCGCCATCAAGAAATTTTCGGCGGAGAAAATCGTCGAATTAAATGAAGTCGAATTAACCGAAGCTCTGCGCGAACTGCAATTCGCCGCGTTTGATGAATCGGTGGTTTATGACGAAGAGTTAGCCGTCGCCCACATCGTCGAAAAGTTGACGGAAGCCGAAGAAGCGTTGACGAAAAACTCGGAAATCACGCCGGACGTTCAAGCGACGCTCAACAAAATAAATCTCGCTTACGATAAATTAAAAGACAAACACTTCGGCAGAATCTTTTCAAACTACGTTGTCGAAGCGTCGGAAAGCGGCGCGATTTTGCCGGTCAAAGCCGCTTTGCATCTGCTTGAAGCGTGGTCGGCGATTGAGTTTTTCAAAAAGGAAAAACGCTGGTATTCGTTCAAAACACCGCACGGATTGGACTATCAAAATCTCGTTCACTTAATTCATCCGAAGGAAGATTTGCCGAACTTGCTGCACGGCGCGGAAGAAGAATTGCGGCGGCGCGACGGTTTTAAATTGACCGATGATCGCGGAACGCAGCGCGACGCGCTTTACGAAGTTGATTATTGTTTGATCTGCCACGAGCGCGAAAAAGATTCGTGTTCGACCGGCTTGCACGAAAAAGACGGCACGGCGAAACGCAATCCACTCGGTATTAAACTCGAAGGCTGTCCGCTCGACGAAAAGATTTCGGAGATGCACCTTTTGAAAAAGCAGGGCGATTCGATTGCGTCGCTCGCGCTTGTAACGATTGACAATCCAATGTGCGCCGGAACCGGACACCGCATTTGCAACGATTGTATGAAGGGCTGCATTTTCCAAAAGCAAGACCCGGTAAATATTCCGCTTGCCGAAACCGCGAGTTTGACCGACGTTTTGAATTTGCCTTACGGTTTTGAAATCTACAGTTTGCTGACGCGCTGGAATCCTTTAAATGCGAAACGTCCATACGCGCTGCCGTATAACGGAAAAAATGTTCTGGTCGTCGGTCTCGGTCCGGCGGGCTACACTTTGGCGCATTATCTTTTGAATGAAGGTTTCGGCGTGATCGGCGTTGACGGTTTGAAAATCGAACCGATGTCCGACGAAATTACAGGCAAAAACGGCAAGTCGTGTCCGCGTCCGGTGAAAAACATCAACGACATTACGGAAGATTTGGACGAGCGTGTTTTGTCCGGTTTTGGCGGCGTTTCCGAATACGGAATTACGGTTCGCTGGGACAAAAATTTCTTGACGATGCTGCAACTGATGTTGACCAGACGCAAGCGTTTTCGGGCGTACGGCGGCGTGCGGTTCGGCGGCACGTTCACGATTGAAGATGCCTGGGAATTCGGTTTCGATCATATTGCGATTGCGACCGGCGCGGGTCGTCCGACGATTGTGCCGATGAAAAACAATTTGATTCGCGGCATCCGGCAGGCTTCGGATTTTCTGATGGCTTTGCAGTTAACCGGCGCGTTCAAAAAAGATACGCTGTCGAATTTGCAGGTCAGACTTCCGGCAGTGGTGATCGGCGGCGGCTTGACGGGCATTGATACGGCGACCGAGATTTTCGCTTATTATCCGGTTCAGGTTGAAAAAATGCTCTCTAAATTCGAGCAGGTCGTTGACGAATTCGGCGAAGAACATTTCTGGAAACAATTCGACCCGGAAGAACTGCGAGTGATGCAGGAATTTCTGACGCACGGGCGCGAAGTCCGCGCTGAACGCGAACGGGCGTTTCAGTCGAATGAAGAACCAAATTTCGTGCCGCTCGTTCAGAGTTGGGGCGGCGTTTCGCTGATTTATCGAAAGCGACTCCAAGATTCGCCCGCCTATCGTCTCAATCACGAAGAAGTCCAAAAAGCACTCGAAGAAGGCATCAATTTCGTCGAATGTATGAGTCCGACCGAAGCCGTGCCGGACGAATTCGGCGCGATTAAAGCGTTGATTTTCGAGCGTTTGAACTACGTCGCGGAAACCGGAAAATTTGAAAATACGGGCGAATCAATCGAATTTCCGGCGCGAACCGTCTGCGTCGCGGCGGGAACTTCGCCGAACGTGATCTACGAAAAGGAAAAACCCGGAACTTTCAAAATGGACGAATGGCGGCAATTTTTCGAGCCGCACGAAGTTCAGAAAAATGGCGACGGCAGACAGCACGCCATCGAATCGAAACAGGGATTTTTCACGTCCTACGAACACGACGGAAAATTTATTTCATATTACGGCGACAACCATCCGCGCTACGCTGGGAACGTCGTCAAAGCGATGGCTTCAGCGAAACACGGCTATGAAAAAGTCGTCGAGATTTTCGCCGACGAATTGGCGACACGCGGCGATTTGCCGCAAACGGAACGCGACCAAATTTTCGATAAATTAGAAGCGACTTTGGACGAACAATTACGGGCGTATGTCGTCCGTGTCGAACGTCTGACACCGACGATTATTGATGTCGTCGTCAAAGCTCCGCTGCAAGCCAGAAAATTCGAGCCGGGACAATTTTATCGTCTGCAAAACTTTGAAACGAGTGCGCCAATCGTTGATGGAACGCGCCTCGTAATGGAAGGATTGGCGTTGACCGGCGCGTGGGTTGACGAAGAAAAAGGCTTGCTTTCGATGATCGTTTTGGAGATGGGAACGTCGTCGCGCCTCTGTTCGCTTTTGAAAGAAGGCGAAGAAGTCCTCGTGATGGGACCGACCGGAACGCCGACCGAGATTCCCGAAAACGAAACGATTCTGCTCGCCGGCGGCGGTTTGGGCAACGCGGTTTTATTCTCCATCGCCAAAGCGATGCGCGAGAAAAATAATGAAGTAATTTACTTTGCCGGTTACAAAGACGGCGCGGATTTATTCAAACGCAAGGAAATCGAAGACGTTACCGATAAGGTAGTTTGGGCGACTGATTACGGAGTTGAAATCCAGCCGGAAAGACCACAGGACGCGCATTTCAGGGGCAACATCGTTCAGGCAATGATTGCTTACGCCGAAGGCAAATTGGGCGCACAGAACGTGAATTTAAAAGATGTTGACCGAATCATCGCCATTGGTTCAGATCGAATGATGAACGGTGTCCGCGAAGCCCGCCACAATACTTTGAAGCCGTATTTGAAGGCGGAACACACGGCAATCGGCTCAATCAACAGTCCGATGCAATGTATGATGAAGGAAGTCTGCGCCCAGTGTTTGCAGCGGCACGTCAACCCGCACACGGGCGAAGAGTTTTTTGTGTTCTCGTGTTTCAATCAGGATCAGCATCTTGATTTCGTTGATTTCAAGAATTTAAATGACAGGTTGCGGGCGAATTCGGTGCAGGAGAAGTTAACGAATTTGTGGCTCGATAAAGTTTTTAAAGATAAGGCTAATTTATAATGGAAAAACTTAGCGAAGAAAGATTAAAAAAAATCGGCGAGCTATTTAAAGATCCGCGTCCGGGAAGCAAAACCGCCGAGGCTGTAGAGTTTGGCGTTGATTTATCGCTTTTATTTCGCTGGCTGAAACTTTCTCCGCAGGAAAGGATCGAAGAGGCGCGGGCGCGGATGGTTTTTCTTGACGAAGTGAAAAAACAAGGTGAAATATCGCGGAGCAGAAAGTGAAACATATCGAATTACCATTGAAATCCTTGATTGAACATAACGTCGAATTTGTGATTGTCGGCGGCGTGGCGATCATCGCGCACGGCATTCCGTATGCGACTTTCGATTTGGATTTTTGTTATTCGAGAACTGCCGAGAATTTAAGGAAAATCGTTTCCGCCCTTGCTTCTTTCAATCCCCGACTGCGCGGCTTTCCTGAAGATTTGCCTTTCACTTGGGACGAAAGAACTCTTCAAAACGGAACAAATTTCACGCTTCAAACCGACATCGGCGATATTGATTTGCTCGGCGAAGTCGCCGGTGTCGGCTCTTATCTCGAAGCATTTGTAAATTCAATCGTTCTTAAACTTTTTGACGACGATGTGCGCGTTTTATCACTTGAAGATTTGATAAAGGCGAAAAAAGCGGCAGGTCGTCCGAAAGATTTATTTGTTCTGCCCCAACTCGAAACTGTGCAGGAAACACTTTCCGAAACGAATCAAAGCCAAAAATAAACCCGAAAATAGAATGCAGGAAGAAAAAACTTTGCGAATGCCGATTGGCGCGTCGCTGCCGCGTGAAGAAGACCGCGATTTGGGTTTCGGGTCGGTCGTCGCGGGCGAAAGCCGTCAGCGATTATTGAATCAGGACGGCAGTTTTAATGTTCAGCGGACGGGTTTGCCGTTTCTTTCTTCGCTCAATCTTTATCACACGGTAATTTCGATGTCGTGGAAGGAATTTATCGGATTAACCTTGCTTTTGTATTTTTTGAGCAACGTCGTTTTCGGGATTGTTTATTCTTTGTTCGGCGCACAGGCTTTGATTGACACTTCAGAAATTCCGACTGCTAATCTGTTGCTGCGCGGATTTTTCTTTTCCGTTCAGACTTTTGCGACTATCGGTTACGGCACGATTCATCCGGTCGGGATTTTGCCGAATCTGCTCGTAACCATCGAATCTTATTATTCGATGATTATTACCGCGCTGATTACGGGCATTGTGTTTGCGCGGTTTGCGCGTCCGACGGCAAAGATTTTGTTTAGCGAAGTCGCCGTCATCGCGCCGTATCAAGGCATCGAAGGTTTTATGTTTCGGATGGTCAACGGCAGAAGCAGCCAGCTAATCGAGGTCGAAGCGCAGGTGATGTTCGCCCGCTTCGTCGAGCAGGACGGCAAGACGACGCGCCATTTTGATCTGCTCGAACTCGAAAGAAAACGCATCGCGGTTTTCCCTTTGGCGTGGACGGTTGTGCATCCGATTGACGACCGCTCGCCGATGTTCGGTTTGACCGCCGAAGATTTGCGAAAAAGCGACGCGGAGATTTTGGTAACACTCTCGGCGACCGACGAAACTTTCGCGGCAATCGTTCACACGCGCTCGTCCTACAAACCGGCGGAAGTAAAATTCGGCAGCAAATTCAAAAGCATCTATAATCCGGTCGAAAAAGGCGAAACGCTTTCGATTGACATCAACAAACTTTCGCAGATTGAAGGCGTGAATGGTTAATCGTAAATGGTGAATCGTAAATAGGGAATCGTTGAATTACCAACTATCTTTCTGGCAACAAATAAACATTTCTACGATTCCCTATTTACGATTTACGATTCACCATTTACGATTAGCCATTCACCATTTCTTTATCCATCAGTCCAAATAAAATCTCATCACCCGTTCCGCCAGATCAATTCTGCCCCAGAGTTCCGAGACGAACATTTTAAAGTCGGAGATATTCAGCCAGTAATTATCGGGAACAATTTCGCCAAGGTTTGCGGGCTGAAAAATGACGATGCCGACCAGACCGCCGACGAGCGCGTTGGGAATGAGGATTTGATTGCCGCCGACGATAAAACGATTGCCCGCGTGAAAACGAAACTGCGGCGGCACTCTGCCCATCAAAGCGGTTTGGCGAATGAGATGCAGAATCATCTCTTCGACGTTTCGCAGAGTGAATCCGTGAAAGATTTTCGTCAAATTAAATTCGACATCGAGCGGCATCGGCAGCGCGTTCGGCAAACCCATAAAACACAACAGCCGCCAGTTTGCCTTAACGAAATTTTGATAATCAGTGCCGTTCAAATCTTCCGCTGCGAGCGATTTTTTCAAAGTTTCAGTTACCGCCGCGCAGACAGAAGCAAATGCCGCGTCGGTCGCGCCGTTTTCCATCGCTTCGATAGATTCCTGCATCAGTTCGCCGACTTTTTTCATAAAATTTCCGCTTCGTTCGTTTTTTGATTTCTATGGTAAATTGCTTTGCGCCGAACGTAAATCAGATAGGCAACGAGCGCAATGTTCAAAAAGAAAATGATGAATTTAAGCGCGGTCGGCTGGCGAAAGATTTCGTAAATCTCGAACGGCAGATAAACCGCGCCGGCGATGATCGCAAACCATTCCGCCCACGCCCGCAGATGCCATAAACCGTAGGCTTCGACGAAACGCACGAGCGTATAAACGAAAGCCAGCACGATGAAAAATTTGATATTCGATTCGTTAATATACGTCGCGTTTTCGATTAACATCCGCGCCGGATAGCTCGTCGCGTCAACGCGCAAATATCTTAAAATGTCTTCCGCCGCCGTGTTTAAATTCTGATGCAAAAGCGCGGTCAAAACGATTCCGGCGACGAGACTCAAAAGCCCTTTCGACAATTCAAAAACGGCGACGGCGCGAACGCCTCTGGCTGAAGTTAAATCCTTTTGCAATGTTTTATTAGAAACCGAATGTTGAATAAATTATAACAAACAACTGGTAGTGAACCGAAAGAAAGGCTTTTTAAATTGCCGCCAGCTTTAGCTGGCGGACAAAGTTGAAAGTCAACGACGGCTTGAGCCGAACTTCAATTTTTAATTTCCGTGCGGCTTCAGCCGAATTTAGGCGAAAGCCGCACGGATGATTGATAATTTTGCAGATATTCGGCTCAAGCCGTTTGGTATTTCTCAAGTTGTCCACTAGCTGAAGCTAGTGGCAATTTATCCGAAGCATCGGCAATCAACATTACTTTTGATTCATCACCAAACGACTATCTTTGACGGCAATTTTGCGTTAAAATTTTCCAACAATGCGCTTTGTTTTCTCACGCCTTTTTTTCGTTCTGCTGGCACTCGGTTTTTTGCCGTTGTCGCTGTCGTGGAATTTCCCCGTTCTGCGTTACGCGGTTTTGATTTACGATGTCGCGCTGGTTTTGCTGGCGATACTCGATTATTTCATCAGCCGCAAACTGCCCGAAGAATTTACGATCACCCGCGAATTTGAAAAGCGGTTTGCCATCGGCGACGCAACGCTCGTCAAACTGCATATCGAAAACGCTTCGCCGAACGAATACCAGTTAAAAATCAAAGACGAATATCCGCCCGAACTCAAACTCGCCGATTCGCGTGAAGCCGCCTTTAAAATCGAAGCACAGTCCGCCGCCGATTTCATCTATAACTTAACGCCGCCGAAACGCGGGAAATATAAGTTCGGCACAGTCGCCGTCAGGTTTCTTTCTAAAATCGGTTTGATCTGGTGTCAGGCAGATTCGGGCGTGGCGGAATCAATCAAAGTTTATCCGAATATGCGCCGCGCCCGCGAAATGGCGTTGAAGGCGTTGGGCGCGATTTCGTTTCAGGCAGTCCAAAGAAAAGCCGTGCTGCGCGGCGAAGGGCGTGATTTTGAATCAATGCGCGATTACGTTCGCGGCGACGAACTGCGCCATATTTCGTGGACGGCGACGGCGCGGCGTTCCAAATTAACGACGCGCCAATATCAAATCGAACGCGACCAGACGATTTTAATCGCGCTCGACGCGGGACGACTTATGACCGGCAGAATCGGCGACGAAACGAAATTCGACACGGCGATTCACGCGAGTCTGGCGTTGATGGCAGCGGCTTCACGCGGCGGCGACAACTGCGGTTTGCTCGTTTTCGGGCGCAAAGTCAAAAAATATCTGCCGCCGCAAAAAGGCTTCGCGCACATTGACGGCGTTCTCGAAGCACTGCACGACTTAGAGCCGGAACTGATCGAACCGTCGTATTCACGCGCCTTCCAATTCATTTCCGCCCAATCGAAAAAACGCTCGTTCGTCGTGATTCTGACCGATCTGGTTGATAAAGAATCTTCCAAAGAACTGATCGCCTCGCTCAAACTTCTGCGCCCGCGCCACCTGCCGCTCGTCGTAACCATCGGCGACCGCGACTTAAACGCTGCCGTCAGCGAAAAACCGCTCGACATCAAAGACGTTTTCGTCCAATCCGCCGCCGAAGAAATCATCTTCCAACGCGAAACCGCATTAAGAGCCGTCGAAACCCTCGGCGGTCTTGCCCTCGACGTTACGACCAATTCGCTCGCGCCGCGTCTTCTGGAAACTTATCTGAAAGTGAAGGAAAGAGGCTTGCTTTGAATTGTCCGGCGAACTCCTGACGACGAAAATTTCATCTACGCCCATCTCTTTCGGGTACCGCTTATCGTGAAATAAAATAAACTCCCGAATGTATGAAGTCTAAGCACGTTCGGTTTCATAGCTGTAATGCCGCACACGCATCAAATTACGAACGCCATCAAGTAGTTTTGACAGCCGCTTTTAACCAAGTCGGGTTTAATTACTTTAACCGAATTGTACTTTAACCGAATTATCAACCCAAGTATTTCCCGTCGTCAAAGTAGTTATTGACTTACTGTGTAAAAAAGGCTTATAAATAATTCGGTTTAACAAAACTGAAATTCAGTTCAATACAAAGTTCGATGCCTCGTGGTAAAATTGAAACGAAATAATGGACGAGCGAAACAAAACGGAAATTGAACATTTCGCAGACATAATTCGCCGTTATTGCCTTTGGGCGGAAAATCCGCTTGCTGACGTTCAAAGTGAAATGCAAACGGCGCGAAAACTTTTAGCGGAACTTCACGCTGTGATACTCTTGCCGGAATTTGAAACGGACGATAAAATTAAACTTAAAAACGTGACTGCCGAAGAACAGAAATCTGTTATGGCGCGATTTGCTAATCTTCCCGTGAACGATTACTGGTTAGTTTTTGACCCGACAGAAGCAAAAGAAAACGAAACAGTTTTCATAACTTTAGCGGAAGATTTATCGGACATCTACCGAGACACAAAATACGGTTTGCGCCTTTTTGAAGCAGGACATCTTGCAGAGGCAGCTTGGGAATGGAAATTTGGTTTCAAGGTTCATTGGGGCTGGCATCTTTTGGGAGCGCAAAGAATTGTCCACTTTTGGTTTTTCCATAATGAAGACGACCTTTGAAAATAACGGCGGCATCGAACAAGTAAAAGTACCACCGCCAGAGGCGGTGGCTTTGTTTTTTGCCCTAGAAGGTGCGCCGTCACTGGCTAATTCTCTGTTTCATCGAACAAATTGCCCTGCAACTTTTCGATTTCCCTTTCTTTACTTTCTTGCCATTGCACATATTCTCTGATGCGTGTCTCGTCTATCCCGACCGTGCTGACACAATAACCGCGTCCCCACAAATGCCGTCCCCAAAACTGCTTGCCTAACTTTTCGTATCGCTGAAATAGCCGAATCGCCAGTTTGCCTTTTAAGTAGCCCATCACCGCCGACACCGCATACTTCGGCGGTATCCAGACAACCAGATGAACGTGGTCGCTTTGCACGTTCATCTCAATTATTTCAATGCCTTCTTTCTGCCGCAGCAGATTATTTATTTCCTGTTTTACATATGCTCGAACTTCATCTTTTAGTATCCGCCTGCGATACTTTGGACAAAATATTAAATGATATTTACACTCGTAAATGGTATGCGACAATCGTCTAAATCGCTTGCTCATAATATATCTCCTTAGTTGTTGACACTTTCTAGGGAGATATATTTTAGAAGATAATTCGGTCGGTCTGCTGTTTCGCCTCACGTCCTTGTAGAACCACTGCCGGAGGCAGTGGTTTGATTCTTTGAATCAATGGACGTGAGGGCGAAACAGCGACTTTGTTATCAACGGTTTTTGGTGAACTCGAAGTTGCATGAATTCGGTTTCGCCCCACGTCAGATACTGTGTTGAGTTGTCAAGCCATTTCCGTCCTTT